>NZ_DASQCJ010000214.1:0-4584 GCF_035634735.1 Cellulomonas sp. | reverse complement strand
AACGCGGGTCGCGACGTGAACATCCTGCTGATGGGCTCGGACGAGCGGGACGGCGAGAACGAGGCCATCGGCGGCTACGTCGGCGGCATGCGGTCCGACACCACGATCGTGGCCCACATCTCGGCGGACCGGACCCGGGTGGAGCTCATCTCGATCCCCCGCGACTCCCTGGTGGACATCCCGTCCTGCACCATGTCCAGCGGCGAGACCACCTCCCCCCAGCGCAACGCGATGTTCAACTCCGCGTTCGCGCTCGGGGCCGACCGGGGCGGCGACATCGCCTCCGCCGCCGCCTGCGCCGTCAACACGGTGCAGCAGAACACCGGCGTGCGGATCGACCACTTCGTCGTGGTGGACTTCGCCGGCTTCACGAAGATGGTCGACGCCATCGGCGGCGTCCCGATCTGCATCCCGAACGACATGGACGCCCCGAAGGCCGGGCTGGTCCTGTCCGCCGGCGAGCAGACGCTCGACGGCACGACGGCCCTCGCCTTCGCCCGCGCGCGCACCGGCAAGGGCGTCGGCGACGGCTCCGACACCAACCGCCTCGGCCGCCAGCAGGAGCTGCTGGCCGCCGTGGTCCGCGAGCTGCTGAGCAAGAACATGCTCACCGACATCACCCAGCTGATCCGGTTCCTCGACTCGGCGACCGAGTCGCTGTCGATCGACTCCGGGTTCAGCTCGATCTCCGACATGGCCGGGCTCGCCTACAGCCTCCGGGGCGCGTCGGCTGACAACATCTCCTTCATGACGATCCCGTTCGCGGCGGCGCCGAGCGACCCGAACCGGGTGGTGTGGACCTCCGAGGCCGACACGATCTGGGCGAACGTCGCGTCCGACCAGCCGATGCTGTCCGGCACCGGGGAGGACCCGACGGCCGCCGACCCGGGGACCACCGACCCGGGCACCGCCGACCCCGGGGCCGGGGACGGCACGACCGGCACCGGCACGGAGGCGCCCGCCGCCCCCGCGCCCTCGGCGACCACCCAGACCCGCGAGGCGGGCAAGGAGGCGTTCTCCGCCGGCGACGTCACCGCGGTCTGCGGCTGACCGTGGCGCGCCCCGAGGACCGACCCCGCCGCGACGACCCCCGCGGGACCCCGCCGAGCTTCACGCCCGGGGCGGCGGGCCGGCGCCCGTCGGCCGACGGCGCCCAGCCCGTCGGCGCACCCGCGCCCGACGCCCCCGCGGCGCGCCCCGCGCGCCCGGCCCGCCCGCCGGCCCGGCCCGCGCGGACCTCCGCCCCGCGCGGCGCGGGCGACGCGCCCGCGCCGGTCGCCCCCCGGGGCGGCGACGACGCCCCCCGCCCGGTGCGCGTCTCGGGCCGCGGTGCCGCCGAGCCCGCCGCGGGCGGCGCCCCGGCCGCCGGGCCCGTGCGCTCGTCGGCCCGGCAGGGCTCCAGCGCCGTCCCCGTCGGCGCGGGTGACCGCCCCGCCGGCCGGGCGGCCGACCGCGCCGCCGACCGCCCGGCAGCGGCACGCCCACCCCGGCAGACCGCCCCGGTCGGCGCGGGCCGGACCCGCCCCGCCGCCGCGCACGGCGGCGGCCGCCCGTCCGACCCCGCCGCCGCGGCGCCCCCCGCCGCCCCGCGCCGCCGGCGCCGCCGCGGCCGGGTCGTGGCCGCGGTCGTGGTCGTCGCGCTCGTGCTGCTGCTCGCCTGGCCGATCGGCCTCGTCCTCTGGGCGGACGGCAAGATCCAGCACGTCTCCGCGCTGTCCGGCGCCGCCGACACGCCCGGGACCACCTACCTCCTCGCCGGCTCCGACTCCCGCGAGGACGGCGCGATCGAGGACAGCGAGACGGTCGGCGCCCGCACCGACACGATCCTGCTGCTGCAGGTCCCCGAGTCGGGGCCGGCCGCTCTGATCTCCCTCCCGCGCGACACCTACGTCGACATCCCGGACCACGAGCCGAGCAAGCTCAACGCCGCGTTCTCCTGGGGCGGCGCGCCGCTGCTCGTCCGCACCGTCGAGGGGCTGACGGGACTCACGGTCGACCACTACGTCGAGATCGGGTTCGGCGGCGTCGAGCAGATCGTCGACGCCCTCGGCGGCGTCGAGCTCTGCCTGGACGACAGCACGGGCATCTCGTTCCCGCTGGACGACAAGAACTCGGGCCTGGTCTGGGACGCCCCCGGCTGCAAGACCGTCGACGGCGTGCAGGCGCTGGCCTACTCGCGCATGCGGTACTCCGACCCGTCCGGCGACATCGGCCGGGGCATGCGGCAGCGCGCGCTGATCAGCGCCGTCGCGGCGAAGGCCGAGAACCCCGCGCTGCTGCTCCAGCCCGGCAAGCAGGTCGCGCTCATCGACTCCGGCACGGCCGTGCTCACCGCGAGCGACGAGACCGGCATCGTCGACCTCGGCCGGCTCGCGCTCGGGTTCCGTGCGGCCACCGGCCCGGGCGGCATCACCGGCACGCCGCCGATCAAGAGCCTGGACTACCGCCCGGGGAACGCCGGGTCGACCGTGCTCCTCGACCCGGACCAGACGCCGTCCTTCTTCGCGGCGATCCGGGACGGCTCCCTGGAGCCCGGCGTGGTGGGCGGCGTCCCCGGCTCCTGACCGGACCGGAACCCGGCGCGCACCAGGCCGGCCAGCCCGACCAGCGCGTCCCGCACCCGCTCGCACCCCGCGGTGGTCGCGCGGCGCAGCCGCGGGCCGAACGGCTTCTCGACGAACCGGTGGACCAGCCACGCGAGCAGCAGCGAGAACGCGGTCGCGGCGGCGAGGACCGCCCACACGGGCAGCCGGTCGTGCAGCAGGTGGACCACCCACAGGCCCCAGTACTCGTGCGTCAGGTACAGCGGGTAGGTCAGCGCGCCCGCGGCGGTCAGCCCGGCCCAGCGCCACCGCGCGAGCGGGGTGAGCGACACCAGGGCGACCAGGCCCACGCAGGCGGGCAGCGCGACCGCCAGCAGGACCGCGCTCGGCTCGACCACCGAGTTCGCGCCCAGCGAGTGCATCCGGGCCGGCACCAGCGCGGCGGTCGCGGCGGCGGTGTTGGCCGCCACCAGCAGCCACGGCACGACGGCGTGCCCGGTGCGGTGGACGACGTACAGCGCCATGCCCGCCGCGAACAGCGGGGCGTACGGCGCCACCAGCCAGGTGACCGCGTCCGACCAGCCCAGCGCGCGGGCCAGCAGCGCCGCGGCGGGCCACAGCGCCGCGAACCACAGCACCCGGCGCCGGGTGATCCCGACCGCGGCGAACACCGCGATCAGCAGGTAGAACCGCAGCTCGACCCAGAGCGTCCAGTAGACGCCGTCCACGTGCCCGACGTCGACCAGCGACTGCAGCAGCGTGAGGTTCACCAGCACCTGGCCGCCGGTGATCTGCTTGCCCTGCCACACGAACAGCAGCAGCGCGCCGGTCAGCAGCACCCCGGTCCAGTACGCCGGGTAGAGCCGGGCCACCCGGGAGCCGATGATGTCCGGCACCGACCGGCCCCACGCGGTCATGAGGATGACGAACCCGCTGATCACGAAGAACAGCTCCGGGCCCAGCGAGGTGTACGTCGCCCAGCCGGCGACCGCGGGCGCGACCTCGGCCAGGTCGCGCCCCCACGCGTCGGTCTGCCGGGCGGTGAAGTGGTAGGCCAGCACGCCGATCGCGGCGAGGAACCGCAGCGCGTCGAGCGCGGCGAGGCGCGGCGCGCGCGCGGCGGTCGTCGGGGTGCGGCCCGTCGCCGTCGCGGCGTGGGGGCCGGCGGAGCGGGGCGGCGCGGTGGTCGTCACCGTCTCGACGGTAGGTGCCGGACGCGGGGTCCGCCCGTCGAGCGGTGGCGTCCGGGAGGCCTCTCGACGAGACCTTCACGCCGCCTGCGGGGCGCCCGCGCGATGCTCAGGACGGGGTGCGCCGGGCGGCCGGCGGCTCAGCAGATCCGCGGCAGCTGCTCCCCGAGCGGGCGCTGCACCACCCGCGCCGCGCCCAGCGGCGACCGCGCGAGCAGCAGCCCCGGGTGCTCGGCGGTGACCCGGCCCACGACCGCCGCGCCGGCCCCGGCGGGGTGCGCGCGCAGGGCCGCGAGCGCCTCCTCGGCCCGGGCGCCGGGGACGACCGCGACCAGCCGGCCCTCGTTCGCCACGTGCAGCGGGTCGAGCCCGAGGAACCCGCAGGCCGCGGCGACGCCCGGGGGCACCGGCACCGCCGCCTCCGCGAGCTCGACGCCGACGCGGGCGGACTCGGCGATCTCGCACAGCGTGCCGGCGACCCCGCCGCGGGTGGGGTCGCGGAGCACGTGCACGTCCGGGACCGCGGCGAGCAGCGCCGCCACCAGGCCGTGCAGCGGCGCGGTGTCCGAGCGCACCTCGGTGCCGAACTCCAGGCCCTCGCGCCGGGACAGCACGGCGACGCCGTGCGCGCCGACCGCGCCCGACACCAGCACGACGTCGCCCGGCGCGGCGCGCCCGGGGCGGATGTCCACCCCGGCGGGCACGGCGCCGACGCCGGCGGTGCAGACGTACAGCCCGTCGGCCTGGCCGCGCTCGACCACCTTGGTGTCGCCGGTGACCACGGGCACCCCCGCGGCCCGGGCCGCCGCGCCCATCGCGGCCACGACGCGGCCGAGCACCGCCATCTCCAG
>NZ_DASQCJ010000213.1:0-15016 GCF_035634735.1 Cellulomonas sp. | reverse complement strand
CGAGCCGAGCGTCAAGACCGTGCAGGCCGGCGCGGCGCAGATGCGGCACTTCCGCCCGGACACGATCATCGTCCTGGGCGGCGGGTCGCCGATGGACGCCGCGAAGGTCATGTGGCTGCTGTACGAGCACCCGGAGATCGTGTTCTCCGACCTCAAGCAGAAGTTCTTCGACGTCCGCAAGCGCGCGTTCAAGTTCCCGGTGCTCGGCGAGCTGGCCAAGCTGGTCTGCATCCCGACCACCTCGGGCACCGGCGCCGAGGTCACCCCGTTCGCGGTCATCTCCGACCCCGACGCGGGCAAGAAGTACCCGCTGGCCGACTACGCGCTGACCCCGACGGTCGCGATCATCGACCCGGTCCTCACCTCGAAGATGCCGCGCTCGCTGGCCGCCGACTCCGGCTTCGACGCCCTGACCCACGCCACCGAGGCGTTCGTCGCGGTGTACGCCAACGACTTCACCGACGGCATGGCGCTCCAGGCGATCCGCCTGATCTTCGACAACCTGGCGCAGTCGGTGAACGGCGACCCGGCCGACCCGGCCACGAAGGACGCCCGGGAGAAGATGCACAACGCGGGCACCATCGCCGGCATGGCGTTCGGCAACGCGTTCCTCGGGATCGTGCACGCGATGGCGCACGTCATCGGCTCGACGTTCCACCTGGTGCACGGCCGGACGAACGCCACGCTGCTGCCGCACGTCATCCGGTACAACGGCCAGATCCCGACCAAGCTCACCAGCTGGCCGAAGTACGAGCACTACGTCGCCCCGGAGCGGTTCCAGCAGATCGCCCAGATGCTGGGCCTGCCGGCCGAGACCCCGGAGCAGGGCGTCGAGTCCTACGCCCTGGCGATCGAGGCGCTCCGCGCCAAGGTCGGCATCCCGTCGTCCTTCCAGGCGCAGGGCGTCGACGAGCAGGACTTCCTGTCCCGGCTCGACGAGGTCGCCATGGGCGCCTACGAGGACCAGTGCGCACCGGCCAACCCCCGGATGCCGATGCGCGCCGACATGAAGGACATCATGACCGCGGCCTACTACGGCACCTCCGTCGCGGAGGTGCGGGGCCGCCGCGAGCAGCAGCAGGGCGCCGAGGGCGCGCCCGCCGGGGCGGGGGCCCCGGCCGAGGCCGACGCCTGAGCGTCCCTCCGACCTGACCCAGGTCGCTGCTCGCCGAGCGCCCCGCCCGCGACCACCCGTCGCGGGCGGGGCGCTCCTCTGCGCCCGGGGCACCGCTCCCCGGGCGCTCCGAGGTGGGGCTGGCACACTGGGCGGTCCACCGACGAGGAGGCCCGCCGATGACCACCCGCCGCACCGCCCGCACCGCCCGCACCGCGCGCCGGGGCCGCACCGCCCGCGCCGCCGCCGGTCTGCCGCTCGCGCTCGCCGCCGCCCTCGCGCTGGGCGCCTGCTCCCAGGCCGACGAGATCGCGTCCCAGGCCCAGTCCGTCGCCGACTCCGCCAGCGAGGCCGCCGGCAACCTGCGCGACCTCGCCGACCAGGTCCGCGAGCGCGTGGAGTCCGCGCAGGCCGCCGTCGACGACGCCCGCGCGCGGCTCCAGGACCTCGACGCGAGCACCCGCGAGGCCGCGCAGGGCGCGGTCGACCAGTCGTCCACCGCCATCGACGACGCCACCGCGGCGCTCGAGCAGGCGCAGGCCGACGGCAGCGCCGCGACCCAGGAGCAGCTCGACTCCGCGCGCTCGGCGCTCGACTCGGCCCGGAGCGCCCTCGACTCGGCGTCCACGCAGGTCGACGCGACGACGGCCGACGCGCTGGACACGCTCGCCCAGAAGGTCGAGGAGCTGTCCCAGCAGGTGCAGCAGACCGAGCAGGGCTGAGCCCCGGGCCCGGGGTGGCGCCCGGGTGGCGACCGGGTGACGCCCGCCCCCGGAACTCACCCGCGCGAGTCGGGCCCGACCGCTTGAGCCTGCGCGCGTGGTGCCGATCACACAGGCATGACCACGCACCACACGCGCACCCGGCCCCGGCACCACGTGCCGTGGTGGGTCGCGTGCGCGTGGGGGTCGCTGGTGCTGCTGGTCCTCGCGGGCCTGGCGGCGGCCGCCGGCGTGCTCTGACGCCCGGGGCCCCGCGCGACCGGCCGTCGTCCACAGGTCCTGAACTCGCCCTGTCGCCCGGGCACCCGTGTCTCTAGGCTCGACGCATGCCCACCGTCACCGCCACGCACGCGTCCCGTCACCTGCCCGGCCTGCTCGACGCGGTGGCGCACGGCGAGACGGTCACGATCACCCGGTCCGGTCGGGCGGTGGCGGAGGTGCGGCCCGCCGCCAATGTGTCGACGGCCGGCGCGCTGCGCCGGGCGCTTGCCGGCCTCCCCCCGCTCGACGACGACCTCGAGGCGGACATCGCCGCGGCGACACGGCTGCTGACCCAGGACCCCGGGCCGTGGCGCGCCGGCTGATCCTGGACACCGGGGCACTCATCGCCTTCGAGCGCGGCCTGGCTGATCGCCAGGTCGTCGCCGACGCGGACGACCTGGCGGTCGCCGCCGTCACCGTCGCCGAGTTCCGGGTCGGGATCGCGCTTTCCGCCACGGAGGGCCGGGCGGACCGTCGCCGACGCGTGCTCGCCGCGATCACCGCGACCGCGACCGTCCTCGACTACACCGCCCGCACCGCCGCCGAGCACGCACGGCTCCTCGTGCACGTACGACGGGCCGGCGTCCCGCGCGGCGCGCACGACCTCATCATCGCGGCGCAGGCGGCCGAGCACGGCCGGGTCGTGGTGACCCCCGACCGGCGCGCCCGGTTCGCCGACCTCCCGGGCGTCCACGCCATCACGCTGTGACGGACGACCGGTCCGCGGGCAGCCCACACCCCGACCCGCGGGCCGGACTACCCTCCTCGCGTCCCCTCACGAACGGACCGCGATGACCGGCACGCCCTCCCCCGCCCGCCCCACGACGCCCGGACGCTGGCGCGACGCCGCCGGGGCCGCCGGGCTGCTCGGCGCGGACGGCGTGCCGCGGCCGACGATCTTCGCCGAGATGTCCGCGCTCGCCGTCCGGACCGGCGCGCTCAACCTCGGGCAGGGGTTCCCGGACGTCGACGGCCCGGAGTCGGTGAAGCGGGTCGCCGCGGAGGCGATCGCCGCCGGGGTCAACCAGTACCCGCCCGGCCCCGGCGTCCCGGAGCTGCGCCGCGCGGTCGCCGCGCACCAGCGCCGCCACTACGGCCTGGCCCCCGACCCGGACACCGAGGTGCTCGTCACCACCGGCGCGACCGAGGCGCTGGCCGCCGCGGTGCTGGCGCTGACCGAGCCGGGCGACGAGGTGCTGACCCTCGAGCCGTTCTACGACTCGTACGCCGCCGTGATCGGGCTGGCCGGCGCGCGGCACACCACCGCCCCGCTGGCCGCGACGCCCGACGGGTTCCGGCTGGACGCCGACGCGCTGCGCGCCGCGGTCACCGACCGCACCCGGGTCATCCTGCTCAACACGCCGCACAACCCGACCGGCGCCGTGCTGACCCGCGCGGAGCTCGCGGTGGTCGCGGAGGTCGCCGAGCGGCACGACTGCGTGGTCGTCACCGACGAGGTGTACGAGCACCTGACCTACGACGGCGTCGCGCACGTCCCGTTCGCGACCCTGCCGGGGGCCGCCGGGCGCACGCTGACGATCTCGTCCGCGGGCAAGACGTTCTCGTTCACCGGCTGGAAGATCGGCTGGGTCTCCGGGCCGGCCGCGCTGGTGGACGCGGTGCGCGCGGTGAAGCAGTTCCTCACCTACGTGTCCGGCGCGCCGTTCCAGCCCGCGATCGCGCACGCGCTGGACCTGGAGACGACGGACTCGCCCGGCGCCGGCTACGTGCGCGGGCTCGCCGCGTCGCTCGCCGGGCGCCGCGACCTGCTGAGCGCGGGGCTGACCGCCGCGGGCTTCGACGTCGTGCGGCCGCAGGGCACGTACTTCGTGGTCGCGGACGCCGCGCGCCTGCTCGCGGGCCCGCTGGCGCGGCACGGTCTGGCGGACGCCGCCGACCTGTGCCGCGCGCTGCCGGGGCTGGCCGGGGTCGTCGGCGTGCCGGTCGGGGCGTTCACGCACGACGGCTCGGCCGCGGACCGCGCGCTGCGCACGGCGGTGCGGTTCACGTACGTGAAGCAGGAGCCCGTGCTGCGCGAGGCGGCGGAGCGCCTGGCGGCCCTGGCGGGCTGACCCCCTGGCGGGCTGACCCCGCGGCGGGCTGACCCCGCGGCGGGCTCACCCGGCGCGCCCGGGTTCCCCGTTCAGCGGGTCTCGACCGTGGCGCCCAGGCCGCCGTCGGTCCATCCGCCGCGGCGGTACGCCGGCGTCGCCAGCGCCAGGACCAGCAGCGCCCCGCCCGCGCCGGCGAGCATGACCGTCGCCATCGCCCAGGCCGACTCGCCCAGCACGCCCACCATCGGCGCGACCACGCCGGAGACGCCGGCCTGCAGCGCGCCGATGAACGCCGCCGCGGTGCCGGCGCGCTCGCCGTGCCGGGACAGCGCGATCGCCGAGGCGTTGGGCGGCGTGAAGTTGACCAGCGACATCGTGAAGAACAGCACGACGAGCAGCGCCGGCAGCCCGCCCCACCCGGTCAGCGCGAGGACCAGCAGCGTCAGGACCAGCACGAACGACGCCGGCAGGGCGACCCGGATGATCTGGATCGGCGCGTACCGGCGGACCAGCGCGGCGTTCACCTGCGCGCCGCCGACCAGGCCGATGCCGTTGATCGCGAACACGAGCGCGAACTGCCCCGCGGTCAGGCCGTACCCCTCGCGGAGCACGAACGGCGAGCCGACGACGTAGCTCATCAGCACCGCGAGCCCGAGGCCGGGCAGCAGCGCCAGGGCGACGAAGTGCCGGTCCCGGACCAGCACCCGGTACCCGCTCCACGCGCCGCGCGCCGAGGCGAGCCGCCGCTGGCGCGGCAGCGTCTCGGGGAGCCGGAGCAGCACGACGACCCACAGCCCCGCGCCGTAGATCGCGAGCGCCACGAACACCGCGCGCCAGCCCCACTGGCCGGCGATCAGCCCGCCGACGCTCGGCGCGAACAGCGGGGCCACGCCGATGACCAGCATCAGCCGGGACAGCAGCCGCGACGCGTCCGGCCCCACGAACCGGTCCCGGATGACGGCCATCGCGACGACCGACGCGGACGCGTTGAAGAAGCCCTGCACCATGCGCAGCCCGATGAGCGGGATGATCGCCGGCGCGATCGCGCACAGCAGCGAGGTCACGACGTGCAGCGCGACGCCGATCAGCACCGGCAGCCGGCGGCCGAACCGGTCGGACAGCGGGCCGATGACGAGCTGCCCGGCGGCGCCGCCGACCAGCATCATCGTCATCGTCAGCTGGGCCGCGGCCGCGCTGGTGTCCAGGTCTCGCGCCACGTCGGGCAGCGACGGCAGGTAGATGTCGGTGGTGATCGCGGGCAGCGCGGTCATGACGCCCAGCAGCAGGACGTACTTCGCGGTGGGCCGGAACGCGGCCGCGGGGGCCGGGGTGGCCGTCGGCGCCGCCGCGGCCGTCGAGGGTCGGGCGGGGGTCGGGACGGGTTCGCCGGTGCTCATCTCGTGCTGCATCGTCGCACGCGCCGCGGCCGGGGGCGAATCGATTCGATCGAGGCCCAGGTCAGCCGGGCGCGGGCCGCCGCGCGGCGCGTCAGTCCGCCGGGCCCAGCTCCTGGAACACGGTCAGCTGCAGCCCCGCGGGCCCCTCGAGCCGCGCGTTCAGCGAGCGCCACGGCGTCTCGGTCGGCGGCGCGACGAGCTCGGCGCCGCCCTCGTCGACCAGCCGCGCGGTCGTCGCCCGGGTGTCCGCCACCTCGAACGCGACGCGCACGTGCCGCGCGACCTGCCGGCCGACCTCGACGTCGTCGATCAGCCGCTTCTGCGCCGGGTTCGCGATCTCGAGCGTCGCGCGGCCGGCGTCGAGGATCGCGACGTGCGCACCGTCGCCGCCCTCGTAGGCCTCGAGCTGCTCGAGGCCGAGCACGTCCCGGTAGAACGCCAGCGCCGCGTCGTAGTCCTCCGCCTCGACGACCAGCCGCAGCTGCCGGACCGGCCGACCCGCGCGGTCGGCCGCGGCCGCGACCTCCTCCCCCGCCACCGTCACGCCGTCCGGATCCGGACCGGCGCCAGCGCCCCGATCCCCTCGAGCTCCCGCTCGGGCAGCGGCTCCAGCAGCATCCCGGGGGCGTCCAGCAGCAGCCGCGCGGTCGCCGGGTCGGTGAGCACGGTGCTCGGGTCGGCGATGTCGGTGAGCCGCGCCGCCACGTTGACCGACGGCCCGAACACGTCGCCGAACCGGGACAGCACCCGGCCCCACACGACGCCGACCCGCACGGGCGTGACGCCGCGGGCGCCCTCGGCCAGCCCGCCCGCGCCGCGCTCGCGCTCGACGTCCAGGTCGCCGCCGAGCACCCGCGCGAGCTCCAGGGCCACCCGCGCCCCGGTCCGCACGTCGTCGGCCACGAACAGCACCGCGTCGCCGATCGTCTTGACCACGCGGCCGCCGCACTGGGTGACCACGTCGCGCGCCGCGGTCTCGAACCGCTGCACGAAGTCGGACAGGTCGGTGGACCCGAGGCCGGCGGTGCGGCGGGTGAACGACACCATGTCGGCGAACCCGACGGCCCGGGCCAGAGGGAGCGCCGCCGGGTCGCCCTCGGTCCCGGCGGAGCCCCCGGCCGCGAACTCCACGGCGTACCGCGCCGCGATCGACGCCAGGTGCCGGCGGTAGGAGTGCAGCAGCTGCTCCTCCAGGACCGGCGCGAGCCGCGGCAGCTCGTCGAGCACCGCGCGCCGGGCCGCCGGGTCGTCGAGGTCCCGCCGGGTCGCCATGTCCTCGACCAGGGCCTCGACCTGCCAGAGCGCGAGCCGGTCGCTGGTGTGCCCGAGCGCCCGGGTCAGCGAGATCATCGTGCGGCTGCCGACGTGGTCGTCCCGGAGCAGGGCCGCGACGCGCTCCACGGCCTCGGCGTCCCGGCCGGTGAACGCGACGTCGTCGGCGTCCGGGTGCGGCAGGCCCAGGGTCCGCCAGTACAGCCGCACCAGCTCCAGGTCGAGCCCCGAGCGGTCGGCCAGGTCCCGCAGCGACAGCGTCCGCGGGCCGCCGAGCAGCGCCGCGTCCAGCGCGGCCGCCTGCACGCCGTCCTGCACCTCGTCCGTCACGACTGCGACCCTAGTTCACCGACCGGGCGGACGTGACGCACGTCACCGGCGAGCAGCACCCGCTCGGCCCCGGCCGCGTCCCCCAGCACCAGGGCGCCGCCCGCGTCGATCCGCTCGGCGGTCCCGCGCAGCTCCGACCCGTCGGGCAGCGTCGCGCGCACCGTCCGGCCCAGCGTCAGGCACGCGTCCGCCACGGCGGCGTCCAGCCCGGCCGCCGCGACGTCCCCGCCCCGGTCCTGCCAGCGCTCGAGCACCGCGACGACCTCCCCGACGACCGCGAGCAGCAGCGCCGTGCGGTCGGCGCCCGGCGCCCCGGCGGCGCGCAGCGAGGTCGCGCTCGGCACCGGCAGCTCGTCCGGGGTCTGGTCGACGTTGATCCCGATGCCGAGCACGACGGCGTCGCCCGCCGGGGCCACCTCGGCCAGGATCCCGACGGCCTTGCGGTGCGCGCCCCAGCCCGGCAGGTCGGCCCCGTCCGCGGCGGGCAGCAGCACGTCGTTCGGCCACTTCACCCCGGCCTCGAGCCCCGTGGTCGCCCGCAGGGCGCGCGCCACGGCCAGCCCGGTGAGGAGCGGCAGCCAGCCCCACCGGTCGCGCGGCACGCCCGGGCGCACCGCCAGCGAGAGGGTCAGGGCGGCGCCGGGCGGCGTGGTCCAGGCGTGGTCGGCGCGGCCGCGACCCGCCTGCTGGTGCTCGGCGACCAGCAGGCCGCCGTCCGCCCAGGCGGGGTCGTCGGCGACCCGCGCCAGCAGCTCGGTGCTGGTCGAGCCGGCGGCGGGCAGCACCTCGCACCGGCGCAGCGGCCCCGCGGGGTGCAGCAGCGCGGCGCGCACCTCGGCCGCGCGGAGCGGGGCGCGGGCCGGGCCGGCGGGGGTCGTCTCGTCCACCGCCCCATCCTCGCCCGCCGGGCTCGCGGCCGCGTTGTGGCATTCGCACCACCCGGCGCGCGGGAGTCGGTGAACGTCGCCCAGGCGGCTCGCGCCGTCCGGCCACTAGCCTCGTGCGGGTGACCGACCAGCTCCCGGCGGACCAGCCCGCCGCCACGCCCGCCGCCCCCCGGCCCGCCGGCACCGCCGCCAAGGTGGCCGACCTCGCGGACCGGCACCGCCGCGCCGTCACCGATCCCGAGCAGGCCGCGGCCGAGAAGCAGCACGCCCGCGGCAAGCGCACCGCCCGCGAGCGCATCGAGGCGCTGCTGGACCCGGGCTCGTTCACCGAGCTCGACGCGTTCGTGCGGCACCGCTCGACCAACTTCGGCCTGGACCGCAAGCGCGTCCCCGGCGACGGCGTCGTCGTCGGCCACGGCACGGTCGACGGCCGCCCGGTCGCGGTCTACTCCCAGGACTTCACGGTGTTCGGCGGCAGCCTCGGCGAGGTGCACGGCCAGAAGATCACCAAGGTGATGGACCTCGCGCTGCGCACCGGCATGCCGCTGGTCGGCATCAGCGACGGCGGCGGCGCGCGCATCCAGGAGGGCGTCGCGGGCCTGACCCAGTTCGCGGAGATCTTCCGGCGCAACGTCGCCGCGTCCGGCGTGATCCCGCAGATCAGCCTGATCCTCGGCCCGTCGGCCGGCGGCGCGGTGTACTCCCCCGCGCTGACCGACTTCATCGTCATGGCCGACGGCACGTCCAACATGTTCATCACCGGCCCGGACGTGATCCGCGCGGTGACCGGCGAGGACGTCGGCTTCGAGGAGCTCGGCGGCGCGACGACGCACAACACCCGGTCCGGCGTCGCGCACTACCTGGCCTCGGACGAGGACGACGCGCTCGACTACGTGCGCTCGCTGCTGTCCTACCTGCCGCAGAACAATCTCACCGACCCGCCGGCGTACCCGCAGGAGGCCGACCTCGAGGTCACCGACACCGACCTCGAGCTCGACGCCCTGGTGCCGGACTCGGACAACCAGCCGTACGACATGCGCACCGTCGTCGAGCACGTGCTGGACGACGGCGACCTGCTGGAGGTCCAGCCGCTGTTCGCCCGGAACGTGCTGGTCGGCTTCGGCCGGGTCGAGGGGCACGCGGTCGGGATCGTCGCCAACCAGCCGCTGACGATGGCCGGCACGCTCGACATCGACGCGGCGGAGAAGGCGGCCCGGTTCGTGCGGACCTGCGACGCGTTCAGCATCCCGGTGCTGACGTTCGTCGACGTCCCGGGCTTCCTGCCGGGCACCGACCAGGAGTGGAACGGGATCATCCGCCGCGGCGCGAAGCTCATCTACGCCTACGCGGAGGCGACCGTCCCCCTGGTCACCGTGATCACCCGCAAGGCGTACGGTGGCGCCTACATCGTCATGGGGTCGAAGCAGCTCGGCGCCGACGTGAACCTGGCGTGGCCCACGGCGCAGATCGCGGTCATGGGCGCCGGCGGTGCGGTGAACATCCTGCAGCGCGGCGCGCTCAAGCAGGTCGCCGAGGCCGGCGGGGACGTCGAGGCCGAGCGCGCCCGGCTCACCCGCGAGTACGAGGAGGCCATCGTGAACCCGTGGGACGCCGCGGACCGCGGCTACGTGGACGCGGTCATCGCGCCCGCCGAGACCCGGTCGCAGATCGTGCGCGCGCTGCGCGTGCTGCGGACCAAGCGCGCCGCGCTGCCGCCCAAGAAGCACGGGAACATCCCGCTGTGACCGGCGACCCGCTGCTGCCCGGCCCCGGCGAGCACGACGACCACGGGGGCCACGACGCCCACGACCACGCCGGCGGCGCGCACGGCCCCGAGCCGCTGCCCGGCGTCGACACCGGCGCCATGCACGGCGTGGTGGACGAGCTCGCCGCGGCGCTGCACGAGTACGTGGGCACCGCCGCCGGCGTGCGCGCGGAGTTCGGCGCCTCCGAGGCGGACGAGGACCCCCGGGTGCTCGCGCTGGAGTCCCGGGTGTCCGCGCTGAACGCCCGGCTGTACGACCTGCTGCACGAGAGCCTCGGCATGCACTCCGAGCTCACGGGCATGACCTGGGAGGACGACGCGGCCCCGGCCGAGGCGCCCGCCGCCGACGAGGACACCGACGAGTTCCACCTCGGGTTCGTCGTGAGCGTGCCGGCCGCCCCGCACGACCAGTCGATCGACGCCGTGCTCGGCATCGTCGACAACGGCGGCGCCGAGATCGTCGAGCGCCTGCTGGACAGCGGTTTCACCGTCGAGGGCTGGGGCGCGTCCCGCGGCGCGCCCGTCACGTTCGACGACGACGAGGACGGCGGGGAGGGCGCGTGACCGCCCGCGAGGCCGCCGCGCCGCCGCACGTCCAGGTCGTCCGCGGCACGCCCGACGACGTCGAGCTCGCGGCGCTCGTCGCCGGGCTGGTCGCCGCGTCGGTGCCCGGGGACGACGACGGGGTCGAGGACGCGCTGCCCCGTGCGGGCTGGGCGGACCGCGCCCGCTCGCTGCCCGGCGCCCGCGGCGCCTGGCGCACCGGGCCGGACGCCTGGCGCCGCAGCCTGCGCTGACGCGCCCGCGGCGGCCCGCCGCACCCACCCGCCGCGCCGGGCCGCACCCGCCGGAAAAGGCGGGGCGGCCCGGCGCGGCGCGGGTAGGGTCGACCGGGTGAGCACTGCACCCGACACCACCGGGGCGCCGCAGCGCCCCGCGACCCCGATCGACGCCGTCGCCGACGCCTACGTCGCCACCACGGCCGCCCTCGACCCGTTCGGCGCGACCGCGCTGGGCGTCCCGGGCCACGACCACGAGGTCACCGACCTGTCCCCGGCGGGGCACGAGGCGCGCGCCGACGCGGCCCGCGCGACGCTGGCGCAGCTCGACGGCCTGGCCGCCGCGGACGAGGTCGACGCGATCACGCTCGCCGCCATGCGCGAGCGCCTCGGCCTCGACCTCGAGCTGCACGAGGCCGGCGAGTGGCTCGCCGACCTCAACGTCATCGCCTCGCCCGTCCAGGGCATGCGCGACGTCTTCGACATCATGGCGACCGACGGCCCCGAGGCCTGGGCGACCACCGCCCAGCGGCTCGCCGGCCTGCCGCGCTCCGGCGCGGGCTACGTCGAGTCGCTGCGCCTGGCCGCGTCCCGCGGGCAGGTCCCCGCGATCCGCCAGGTCCGCGAGGCGATCGCGCAGGCCGAGGACCTCGCCGACCCGTCGTCCTCGTTCTTCACCTCGTTCGTCTCCGGGCCGGAGGCCACGGCCGCGATCGAGGCCGGCGGCGGCGACGCGCTGCGCGCCGACCTGGAGCGCGGCGCGGAGGCGGCCCGGCAGACCTACGCCGACCTGGTGACCTTCCTGCGCGACGAGCTCGCGCCGCAGGCGCCCGCGCAGGACGCGGCCGGCCGCGAGCGCTACGCGCTGTGGTCCCGGTACTTCCTGGGCGCGACGGTCGACCTGGACGAGACGTACCGGTGGGGCCTCGAGGAGCTCGCCCGGGTCGTCGCCGAGCAGGAGGCGGTCGCCGCCGAGATCGCCGGCCCGGGCGCCACCGTCGAGCAGGCCGTGGCCGCGCTCGACGCGGACCCGTCGCGCCGGCTCGAGGGCACCGAGGCGCTGCAGCGCTGGATGCAGGAGACCTCGGACGCGGCCGTCGCCGCGCTCGACGGCGTGCACTTCACCATCCCGGACGCCATCCGCACCCTGGAGTGCCGGATCGCGCCCACCCAGAACGGCGGGATCTACTACACCGGCCCGTCCGACGACTTCAGCCGGCCCGGCCGGATGTGGTGGTCGGTGCCGCCGGAGGTCACCACGTTCAACACCTGGCGCGAGAAGACCACCGTGTTCCACGAGGGCGTCCCGGGCCACCACCTGCAGGTCGGCCAGGCCGTCTACAACCGCGCGCAGCTCAACTCCTGGCGCCGCCTGGCGTGCTGGGTGTCGGGCCACGGCGAGGGCTGGGCGCTGTACGCCGAGCGGCTGATGGCCGACCTCGGCCACCTGGACGACCCGGGCGACCGGCTCGGCATGCTCGACGGGCAGCGGATGCGCGCCGCCCGCGTCGTGCTCGACCTCGGCGTGCACCTCGGCCTCGAGGCGCCCGCGCGCTGGGGCGGCGGGACCTGGGACGCCGACAAGGCGTGGGAGTTCCTCCGGGCCAACGTCAACATGCCGGAGCAGTTCATCCGGTTCGAGCTGAACCGCTACCTGGGCTGGCCCGGCCAGGCCCCGTCCTACAAGATCGGCCAGCGGATCTGGGAGCAGATCCGGGACGGCGCCGCCGACTCCGCGCAGCAGCGCGGCGAGTCGTTCGACCTCCGGGCGTTCCACGCGCGGGCGCTCGGCATGGGCGCGCTGCCGCTCGACGTGCTGCGGACCGCGCTCGCCTGACCGGCGCGGCACGCGACGAGGGCCCCCGGACCTGCGCGGTCCGGGGGCCCTCGTCGCGTGCAGGGGGCGGCGGCGCGGGCGCGCCGGCCCGCGGGCTCAGGAGGCCAGCAGCGACGGGCCGTACTTGAGCAGGATCGCGGCCACGAACAGCACCAGCACCGCCACGGTCACGTACCAGTCGCTGCCGGACGCCACGAAGCCGCGCGCCCACGGCCCGGCGCGGCCCGGCAGCCGCAGGTGGCCGTCCCGCACGTTCCACCGGGTGAGGCCGGCCCAGACCAGCGTCGTGGTGACGGTGATGAGCAGGCACCAGGGGCACAGGGCCTTGATGACGAAGTACGACTGCAGGAACAGCCACCACGCGAACACCAGGGCGACCGTGTAGAGCGCCTGGGTGCCGAGCATGTACCAGCGCGGGAACCGCACCCCGGCGATGCCCGCGATCGAGATCGCGATCACCACGGACTCGAACGCGATGCCGAGGAACGCGTTGGGGAAGCCGAGCACCTCCGCCTGCGGGGACAGCGCGACGGTGGAGCACGAGATCACCGAGCTCAGGTCGCAGGACAGCGCGGCGGTCGGGTCCTTCGCCAGGTGCCACGCCTCGATCGACAGCACGAACGACGTGAACAGCCCGATCACGCCGGACACGGCCATCTCGATCGCGGTCCGGCGGCGCCAGGCGGCGCGGGCGGGCGAGTCGGGGTCGTCGTCCACGGGGTCGCGGTCGAGCAGGTCGGTCGGGTCGGCTGCTGCGCCGGTCGGGCGCGTGGCCCGGGCGCTGTCCTCGGTCACGCCGGTCATCGTCGCATCCCCTCCTGGGAGTTCCCCGGACATCATCGGCACGGCGGCGGTGCCGCCCGGGGGACGTACGTCCCCGACCTGGCCGTACGCTCGCCGGGTGACGACCCTCGTGCTCGCCTCCGCCTCCCCCGCCCGGCTCGCGACGCTCCGCGCGGCCGGGATCGAGCCGACCGTCGCGGTGTCCGCCGTCGACGAGCCCGCGGTGCTGGCCGCCGCCGGCGACGTGCCGCCCGCCGAGGCGGTGCTGCTGCTGGCCCGCGCCAAGGCCCGGGACGTGGCGCCGGGCCACGCGGGGGCGCTGGTGCTCGGGTGCGACTCGATGCTGGAGCTCGACGGGCGGGTGCTGGGCAAGCCGGCGGACGCCGCGGACGCCGTCGCGCGGTGGCGCGCGATGCGCGGGCGCAGCGGGCGGCTGCACACGGGGCACTGGCTGGTGGACGGACGGGGCGGCGCGGACGGCGCGGGCGCCGGCGCCGAGGCCGGCGCCACCTCCACGACCGTCGTGCACTTCGCCGACGTCTCGGACGCCGAGATCGACGCCTACGTCGCCACGGGCGAGCCCCTCTGGGTCGCCGGCGCGTTCACGATCGACGGGCTGGGCGGCGCGTTCATCACGGGCGTCGAGGGCGACCACCACGGCGTCGTCGGCCTGAGCCTGCCGCTGCTGCGCGACCTCCTCGCGGCCCGCGGCGTCCCGATCCACACCCTCTGGACCCGCCTCCCGTCCTGACCAGGGGCCCGCGCGGCTTTGTCGGGGGCGGACAAGGGCGCGCCGGGCGGCGCGGCCGGCCCCGCCGGTCCGCTGTGGAACCCTCCAACACCACGGGGACCCGGTTGGCCGGATCGGCGATCTTCGCGGCACGACCGGCCGCGGGCGTGAACGCCGGAGGCCCCCCGCGTTACGGTGAGCCGTGCCCCGCATCTCGAAGGTCCTCGTCGCCAACCGCGGCGAGATCGCCGTCCGCATCGCCCGCGCCTGCCGCGACGCCGGCCTCGCCTCCGTCGCCGTCTACGCGGACCCCGACCGCGAGGCGCTGCACGTGCGCGTCGCCGACGAGGCCTACGCCCTGGACGGCGCCCGCGCCGCCGAGACCTACCTCGACATCGCCAAGCTGCTCGACGTCGCCCGCCGCTCCGGCGCCGACGCCGTGCACCCGGGCTACGGGTTCCTCTCGGAGAACGCCGAGTTCGCCCAGGCCGTCCTGGACGCCGGCCTGGTCTGGGTCGGCCCGCCGCCGGCCGCGATCCGGGACCTGGGCGACAAGGTGAGCGCGCGGCACATCGCGCAGCGCGCCGGCGCCCCGCTCGTCGCGGGCACCCCGGACCCGGTGTCCGGCTCGGAGGAGGTGCACGCGTTCGTCCGCGAGCACGGCCTGCCGGTCGCCATCAAGGCCGCGTTCGGCGGCGGCGGCCGCGGCCTCAAGGTCGCCCGCACGTCCGAGGAGATCGACGAGCTGTACGACTCCGCCGTGCGCGAGGCCGTCGCGGCGTTCGGCCGCGGCGAGTGCTTCGTCGAGCGGTACCTGGACCGGCCGCGGCACGTCGAGACCCAGTGCCTCGCGGACGAGCACGGCACCGTCGTCGTCGTGTCGACCCGCGACTGCTCGCTGCAGCGCCGGCACCAGAAGCTGGTCGAGGAGGCGCCCGCGCCGTTCCTGTCCGACGCGCAGCGCGCCCAGCTGGTCGACGCCTCGGTCGCCATCCTCAAGGAGGCCGGCTACGTCGGCGCCGGCACCTGCGAGTTCCTCGTCGCGCAGGACGGCCTCATCAGCTTCCTCGAGGTCAACACCCGGC
>NZ_DASQCJ010000212.1:0-12553 GCF_035634735.1 Cellulomonas sp. | reverse complement strand
GACAGGGATGACGGCGACCGACGTGGACGCCATCCCGGACCCCGCCGTCCCCGAGACCGCCGCGGTGCAGGCGGCGATCGAGACCCTGGCACAGTGGCTGCGCTCGGGCGGGACGCTCGGTGTGCCCACCCGCGGGCGACGCCGCACCCGCGACCGAGGCCGCCGCGCCGGCTCCCCCGCCCGTGCCGGGGTCGACCACCGCCCCTGCGCCGAGCCCGGCCTTCGCGCCGTCGCCCGAGCCGGCCCCGGCGACCCCGTGGCCCGACCCCGCGCCCGACCTCGGACCCGAGTGCGTGCCCGAACCCGACCCCGGCCCCGGGTCCGCACCCAGCCACGGACCCGAGCGCGGACCGGCGCTCCCGCCCGGCCCCGCCGCGCCGCCCGGCGCCCCCTGCCCGCACTGCCGGGGCCCCGCGGACGCCGTCGCCGTGCGGCGCTGGGCCCGCGAGCACGGCCTCCGCGTCGCCGAGCGGGGCCGGCTGCCCGCCGCTGTCGTCGCCGCCTACGTCGCCGCGCACCGGCACGCCTGACGGCCGGGCCGCGCGACCGCGCAGCCCCGCGCCGTCGTCCCCCGCACGACCGCCGCCGCCCGCACCGTCGTCCCCCGCGCGACCGCCGCCGACCCCCACCGAGGAGCCCCGTGCCCACCGCCCCCCTCGTCCTGGTCGCCGCCGTCCTGGGTCTCGCCATCGGCTCGTTCCTCAACGTCGTCGTCTGGCGCGTGCCCCGCGGCGCGTCCGTCGCCCGGCCGCCGTCGGCGTGCCCGCGCTGCGGCCACTCGATCCGCGCGCGCGACAACGTGCCGGTCCTGTCCTGGCTGCTGCTGCGGGGCCGGTGCCGCGACTGCGCCGCCCCGATCAGCGCGCGCTACCCGCTGGTCGAGGCCGGCACGGCCGCGCTGTTCGCGGGCGTCACCGCGCTGGCGGGCCCGACGTGGGCCCTGCCCGTCCTGCTCTACCTGGCGGCGCTGGCGGTGGCGCTCACGCTGATCGACCTCGACGCGCACCGGCTGCCGGACGCGATCGTGCTGCCCGCGTACCCAGTGTGCGCGGCGCTGCTCGCGCTCGCGTCCTGGAACCCCGGCGGCGAGCCGGACTGGGGCGCGCTGGGCCGGGCGGCGGTCGGCGGGGCCGGGCTGCTCGCCCTGTACCTCGCGGCGGCGCTCGCCTACCCGGGCGGCATGGGGCTCGGCGACGTGAAGCTCGCGGGGGTGCTCGGGCTGTGCCTGGCGTGGTTCGGCTGGGACGTGCTCGCGGTCGGCGGGTTCGCGGCGTTCCTGCTCGGCGGGCTGTACGCGACGGCGCTCGTGGTCACGGGCCGGGCAGGGCGGGGGTCGGGGATCCCGTTCGGGCCGTGGATGCTCACGGGGGCGTTCGTCGGGCTGGCGGTGGGCGGCCCGGTCGGCGGCTGGTACCTCGGGCTGCTGGGGTGAGCGGCGCGGCGGCCGGCCTCAGCCCGCCGCCACCTCCGTCACGTGACGCGCCGTCCAGGGCGTGCTCTCGGTGAACCGCGACAGGTAGGGCGGCGCGCCCGTGCGCAGCGCCGGGTCGTAGACCACCTGGGGCGACCACGCGCCGTGGTCCTGCAGCCCGGCGAACCGCACGGCCAGCGACCCGGTGACCACGACCTCCAGCGAGGGCACGCCGGCCACCACGCCGTCGGTCGCCCAGTGGTTCTGCACCAGCAGCGTGCCGCCGAGCACCTGCACCGACGCCTGGATCTGCACCCCTTGCGCGGGGTGCGCGGCGCCGCGCGCGGTGTCGACGTACCGGCGCGGCCACCCGCCGTCGGGCCAGCCGTCGACCCCCGGCGTCCCGGTCGCCGCGACCGCGCGCGACGCACCGTCCACCCCGAGCACCACGTCGAGGTCCCACCCGACCCGCTCGTCGGGTCCGCCGGGGTCGAGCGTCACCGCCGACACCTCGGTCACCACGGGGTTGAGCACCTCGACCGACCGGCCGGCGACGATCCCGAGCTGGCACGTGAGCCCCGGGCCCGCGCAGGGGTCGCCGGGGTCCGACCCGGAGCTGAGCACGTCGCCGGTCACGACGACCGACTCCTCGGCCACGAACGTCACCCCGGCGCGGCCGCTCTCCTCGGCGGGGCCGCCCGCCGCGACCCCCGGCGAGAACCACCCCTCCAGGTAGAGCGTGCCCCGCCCCGTCCACCGGTGGGTCCTGACCTGCTCGACCTCCAGGTCGGCCACGTCCCCGTCCGCCGGCGTGGCGCTGGTCCAGGTGCCGACCGGCAGCGACCCGGCGGCGACGGACGCACCGAGGCGCCCCGCCGAGACCGGCTCGGACGCGCCGCCGAGCGTGTGCACGTAGATCCCGACGCCGTCCGGCACGGGCACCGTCTGCGCGGTGCCCAGCGCGAGCAGGTCGGCGTCACCGCAGTCCGGGGTGGGCGCACCCGGCGCCGCGACCGCCGTCGGCAGGCCCGCCGCGTTCGCGGCCTCCAGCGTGCTGGGCGCGTGCACCGTCATCGTGCCGCCGTGCCCGACCACCCGGGTCTCCCCGTAGTAGTGGCAGCCCGGCAGGTCGGCGTAGCCCGCGACCGACGTCGGCAGCGTGAGCGAGGACGCGGCCGCCGGCGCGTGCCCGTCGAGCACGTCCGCGACGTCGACCACGGCGCCGCCGTCGACGTCCAGGCACGCCGACCAGGTCGCCGCGTCGTCGGAGGCGTCCCCGCAGTCCGGGTGCGCGGTGCTCACCCGGCCGTCGACCTGCGCCCCCGGCTGCACCGCCAGCCGGTCGTTGCTGAACACGTCGCCGGTGACCACGGTCGCGGTCGCGAGCACCGCGGCGTTCGCGCAGGCCGGGTCCCGCAGCACGTCGCGGGCCGTCGGGAGAGGCCCCGCGGCGCCGCACTCGGCTGCCAGACCGGCCGCCGCCGCACCCCCGACGCTCTCCGACCAGGCCGTCGCCTCCGTCAGCGCGTAGTCCTGGTGCAGCGCGTAGTCGGCGCTCGACGCGCGGGCGAACTGCACCTCCAGCGTGCGCCGGACCTCCCCGGACCTCCCGGTGACGGTCACGGTGACCGTGGAGGCCCACTCCGGCTGCGCCTCGACCGGCGCCGCGGTCACCTCGTAGTGGAAGGCCGGGGCGTCGTCCGGGTCCTCGTCCGGCTCGATCGCGGCCCAGCCGACCGCGTCGGCGTCCCAGGGGCACGCGTGGTCGACCACCGCCGGGTCCTGACCCGCGAGGGCCGCGTTGTCGCAGTCCACCGTCGCCCAGTACGCCGGGTCGTCGCGCAGCCGGCCCAGGTAGTCGGCGACCCCGGACTCGGCCGCCGCGCCGGCGCGGACCCAGTCGGTCTGGCGGCCGGCCGGCCGGGTCGCCTGCGCCGCGTACGTCGCGGTCACCATGACCAGCGCGGACAGCATGATGAAGGCGAGCAGGACGGCGACGCTCGACATCCCGGCGTCGGCTCGCCCGCGGGTCCGGCGGCGGGGCCGGCGGGGCCGGGTGGCTCGGGTCATCGCGGGGCGCTCCTTCAGGACAGCGAGAACGGGACGAGCAGGCCGGCGAACCGGGCCGGGTCCCGCCCCGACGACGGGTCGTGCTGGACCACGAGGGCGACCTCGACCGCGCGCACGCGCCCGGGCTCGTCGGTCGGGTCACCGGCCGCGTCCCGGTAGGCGAACAGCGGCTCGTCGGCCCCGTTGCGCAGGTTCCGGGCCAGCACGAGCCGGGCCACCCGCCCCTCGCACTCCGGGATGTCCTCGTCGTCCGCGCAGTAGGTCGCGGCGTCGCCCTCGACCGGCCGTCGCGTGGTCTGGGTGAGCACCCCGTCGTCGAGCGCGTACTCCACGCGCGAGGGTCCGACGGCGTTCCCGGGGTTGTCGAGGTTCGCGTAGAGCACGAGCGCGTCGGGCTCGGACACGAGGACGGCGGTCCGCGCGGACCCGCCCAGGGACGTCGGCACCACGGCGCGGGCGACGGCGCGGGACAGCAGCTGGAGCGCGTACTGCGCCTCCGCGGTGTCGTCGACGCGCCGGGTCGACTCGCGGTCGGTGCGCTCGACGCCCTGCGTGGTGGCGGCGACGCCGAGCATCACGACGACGAGGATCATCATCGCGACCACGAGCTCGGCGACCGTGACGCCCGCGTCGGCCGGGGCACCGGACCGGGGCGCCGGTGCCGGGCGCGACCGGCGCGGGGTCACGAGCCGTCTCCGTCGCCGCCCAGCGGCAGCGCGTCCTCGCCCTGGACCGCCACCACGCCGTCCACCGGGTGCACGAGCACGTGCGCGCGCTCCCCCGGCTCGACGTCGACGTACCGCAGGCTGATCGGCTGCGACCCGACCCAGAACGTGTACTCGGCGGGCCACAGGGCTCGCAGCGTGAACTGCCGCGCGACCGTCCGCTGCACCCGGACCGTGGCGGGGTGCGACACGACCTCCCCGGCCTCGTTCGCGAGGCGCGCGCGGACCTGGAGCCCGTCGAGGTCGCCGGTCATCGCTTCGGTGACCTCCCAGGACCAGGCGGCCGACCCGGCCGTCGTGCTCACCTCGGGCTCGGCGTCGGACGGCCGCCACGTCAGGCCGGCGTCCTCGGAGACGTCCCAGGTGATCGTCGTCCCGCCCTCCGGCGGCGCGGCCACGACTCCGCGCACCTCGACCACTGCCGGCTCGCCGAGGGGCACGGCGACGTCCTGCGGCTGCTCGACGAGCACCGGGGTGACGTCCGGGACGAGCTCCTCGGCGCGCGCCGCCGCCATCGCCGAGACGGCGGTCCCGTGGTCGTTGCTGACGACGGCGCGGTACCAGGCGCCGGGCTCCGCGATCGTCACGAGGTACCCCTCCGCCTCGACCGTCTCCAGGCCCTCGAACGTGTAGCCCCCGTCCCGGGAGACCTGCCACTGGACCTCCATCGGCTCCGCACCGGTGGCGGCGACGTCCAGCCGCATGCCGGTGAGCGTCTGCACGCCCCACTGGTCCCCCGGGTGCGCCGTGACGACGGGTGCGTCGGGGTCGACCGACCGGACCGCGTCCGGCGCCCACCACAGGTCGTCCCAGGCGAGGTCCGCCGACCGCATCGGATACGCCCAGGGGTCCTCGTCCGCGCCGCCCGACGTCGGGGTCAGGCCGATCTCGGACGTCCACCGCACCTGCTCCGTCGTCGCGAGACCGGCGGTGGCGAGGACGGTCAGCGGGATGTCGGTCACCGCGTCGTCGTCGAGCGGGACCCGGTCGTCGTCGACGAGCACCAGGTCGACGACCGCCTCCCGGCGGACCTCCTCGGTGCCGAGCCACAGCCCGGCCGAGCCGACCCGGCCGAGCGGGCGCAGCGTGCTCCCGTACCGCCAGTCCGCCAGCACGTACCGCGGCGCGTCGGACACCGCCACGCCGTCCGCGGTGGTCACGGTGTACCAGTGGGTCGCGTCGGCCGCCGGGTCGACCTCGAACACGGCGCAGCCCTGCGCGTCCGTGTCGCGCACGGCGCGCTCCGCAGCGGCGGCCGGGGTGTCCCCGGTCAGCAGCGCGACGCGGACCCCCGGCACCGGGTCCCCCGCGTCGTGCAGCCGCACCGCGACGAAGGCGCGCTCCGTGCTGGCGACCCGCTGCACCACCCGGACCGGGGCGCTGCCGCCCGACCAGGCCACCTCGGCGGCGACCTCGACGGACACCGCCGGCGTCGAGACGTCCGCGAGCGCCCCGCTCCGGCACACCTCCGCGCCGCCGGTGCCGCGCAGCGTGTAGGTCGTCGTGACGGCGTAGGAGACGCCGCCGACCGCCACCGACCCGCGCTCGGTGAGCGCGTCGGCACCCGCGGGGTCGTTCGCGAGCGCCCAGTTCGACGCCGGGTCCTCGACGAGCAGCCGCCCCTCCGCGACCGCCTGCTCGGCGAGGTGCGTCGCGGTGACCCGCCGCTGCGTCTGCACGGTCAGCGCGTAGGTGCCGAGCGCGAAGGTCAGCACGGTCGCCGCGAGGATGCCGAACAGCGTCGTCGCGACGACCGACTCCACGAGCGTGAAGCCGTCGTCGGGGCGGGCACGGCGGGGCGCGCGGCGGAGCGGGCTCACGGGGCGGCCGCCTCCCCCGAGACGTCCGCCACGTCGCCGGCGCCGCCACCTGACACCGCCACGGCGTCCAGCAGCACGAACGTCGAGCCGGTCACCGTGCTGCGCTCAGTCCCCAGCCCGTCCACCGCGGTCACGAGGAACAACCGGTCGTCGATCGCCTGCAGGTCCCGCACGTAGTCGAGCTGCTGCTGCCGGGTGCCGTCGACGACGAGGGTGACCGACACGGCGTACAGGTACTCGCCGGACCACGTCACCGCCTCGCCGTCCGCGGCCGCCTGCACCAGCGTCGGCTCGCCCCGCGAGACCGACTGCACCGTGCCGCCGGACCGGGCCGCCAGGTCGGCGAGCCGCCGGACGAACGCGTCGAGCTCCAACGCGGTCGGGAACTGCCGCCGCAGGTCCGCGAGCTCCGTCTCGAGCTCCGGCATCCGCGTGGCCTCCTCGGCGAGGTGCGCGGCCTCCGCGCGCCGGACCGCGTTCTGGTCCGTCACCGCCTGCGCGTCCGCGCGGGCCCGCGCGGCGTCGTCGCGCACCGGCGACAGCACCAGCGACCAGCCGGCGACCAGCACCCCGACGGACACGACGCCCGTCCCCGCCCACCACAGCGCGCGCGCCCGACTCATGCCGCCTCCTCCTCGCCTGCGTCGGGAGCGGCCGCGTCCTCGACGGCGAACCGCCCCGACCGCACCGAGGGGTCGATGAGGACGGACCCGGTCACCCGGTGCACGCCCTCCCCGTCGACCCGCTCGACGCGGGTGAACGTCGTGTCGAACAGGCCGTCGGCCGCGTCGACCGCGGGCAGCAGGTCGCCGCTCTGGGCGAGCACCGGCACGGTGATCACCCAGGCGATCTCACCGATGCTCTCGCCGGAGACGAACGGGTTCTCCGCGTCGTCCAGGACCGCCCGGTCGAACACGATCGCGATGCTCATGCTCTCCGCACGCGCGAAGTGCGGCAGCGCGGTGTCGAACCGCTCCACGAGGTCGGCCCACAGCACCTCGTTCCGCATCCCGTAGGCGATCGCCTGGCGGGTGCGCGTGATGTCGGACCGCACCCGGACGACGTCCGAGTAGGTGGCGAGCTCGGCGAGCAGCGCGTCCGAGTCCTGCTCCGCCGCCAGCAGCTCGGCCTCGGCCAGGACGCGGTCGCCGAAGCCGACGAAGCACAGCCCGCCGGTGAGCAGGAGGACGCCCACGACGACAGCGACGCACCAGCGACGGGCGGTCCGCACCGCGCGCCGCGCCCGGACCTGCGGCGGCAGCAGGTCGACGGCAGGGAGTGCGCCCGCGACGCGCTCCTGCGCCTGCTCGGGCGCGCGGTCGGGCGCGCGAGTCGCCGACCGCCGGGCGCTCACGCGGCACCCCGCATGGCCAGGCCGGCGGCCACCGGCCACGACCGCGGCGCGTCCGCGCACCCCCGGGCTGCCCGGGTGGCGACGTCGAACACCGCCTCGGGGCGCGCGAAGGCGACGGGCAGCCGGGTCACCGTCGCCAGGCACTGCCCGAGGCCCGGCATCTCGGCGCCGCGCCCGGTGAGCAGGACGGCTTCCGCCGGCCGGCGCCCGGACTGCGCGTGATACGCCAGCGTCTGGGCGATGACCTGGGCGATCCGCTCGGCGTGCGAGGCGACGAGCGCCGCGACCTCCGGCCGCGCCACCAGGTCGGCGTCGATCACGTGCTCCGCGACGGAGGGGTCGCCGCCGAGTGCACCGGCGACGTCGTGCGCGACGGCCAGCCCCGCCGCGGGCCCGAATCGGACCAGCTGCGGTGTTCCGGCCTCCCCGACGACGACCTGCATCCCGTCGCACCCGAGGTCCACGACCGCGGTCACCGGCTCGTCCGGGCTCGCGGGCACGGCCGCCCGCAGCAGCCCGAAGGCCGCGAGGTCCACCTGGTCGACGCGCACCCCGGCCTTCTCCGCCGCGCGCACGACGGCGGCCGCCTCCGCGGAGCGCACCGCGACCAGCAGCCCCTCGACCACCCGGTCGAGGCGGCGCACCGGCCAGAAGTCCAGCACGCAGTCCGCCACGTCGACCGGCAGCGCGTCCTGCACGAGGAACGGCAGCGACGCGCGCATCTGCGCGGGCGACGCCGCGGGCAGCGCGACCGGCCGCACGTAGGTGTGCTCGCCGGCCACGCCGACCACGGCGTGCCTGCTGCGGGCGCCCGAGGCGCGCAGGGCCCGCCGGACGGCGGCGACCACACCCTCCTGCCGCCGCACGGCGCAGCCCTGTACGGCCCCCGGCTCGATGCCGGACTGCCCGAAGGCCAGCAGCTTCGGCCGGCGCCCCGGCGGGGCGTCGACCTCCGCGACGCGGACCCCGGTGTGCCCGATGTCGATCCCGATCCGTCGGTGTGCCACGCATCTCCTTCCACTGTGGTGCGGGTGCCCGGCCCCGCGCCTCCCCGGGTCGGGAAGGTGCTGGGCCGGGGTGGTGCCGGTCGCTCAGGGCTCGGGGACCTCGATCGGGTCCTCGTTGCCGGGCACGGCGCACAGGCCCGCCTCGAGCCCACCCTGGGCCGAGTACCGCCAGCCCTTCTCCTTGCCGGAGGTCGTGTAGACGTGGACGCACCACGTCTGCTCGCTCAGGGCGGTGGAGTGCTCCCCGTCCCCGCCCCCGACGAGGACGCCCTCGGGCTTCGGCCGGACGAGCAGGGCGATCGTCGCGCCGTCGGCGAGCATGGTGCCGTCGGTGCCGGGCATCGCCACCGTGCTCGACATGCCGCCGAGCATCTCCGTCTCGCCGTCGACCTCGAGCATGTAGTTCGTCCCCGAGGCCGACACGCCGACCTTGATGTTGCCGACCCCGCCCGTGACGAGCTGGGCCTGGATCTCCCGGCCGATGCCGGACACGTCGGACTGCGCCGCCGAGTCCCGGGCCCGCGCCTGCTGGTTGATGTAGAGCGGGATGGCGATGGCCGCCAGGATCCCGATGATGACGATCACGACGAGCAGCTCGGTCAGGGTGAAGCCCTGGTCCCGCTCCTCGCTCGGTCGTCGGATGCGCGCAAGCATCGTCGTCGTCCCTTCTGGTGTTCTCAGGAGGTGGCGGCTGATGGTCACGAGATCTCCCGTGACCCGGTGCCGTGCGGAGGGCACGGAACTTGGTGCGTGACCGGTCGGTCCCCGGTCAGTGGTCGCCGCAGTAGCCGGCCTGCAGGCCGCCCTGCGCGGAGTAGCGCCAGATCTTCTGCTTGCCCGCCTCGGTGCCGACGTGGATGCACCAGGTCTGCTCGGTGGCCGCGGTGGCCGACGGGTTCTCCGGGTCGTGGGCGAGCAGCGGGGTGTAGGTCGCACCCGCCCCCATCACGACCGGCGTCCGGCTCGCGTTGAGGAGCTTGACCTGGTCCGACACACCACCCACGTAGTCCCGGGTGGCCGCCCCGTCCGTCGAGATCGTGTAGTTCGACCCCGCGGTGTTCATCCCGAGGTAGATCTTCTCGACCCCGTAGTTGACGAGCAGCGCCTGCACCTCGCGGCCGAGTCCCGACACGTCGGACTGGGCAGCCGAGTCCCGGGCCCGCGCCTGCTGGTTGAGGTAGAGCGGGATGGCGATGGCCGCCAGGATCCCGATGATGACGATCACCACGAGCAGCTCGGTGAGCGTGAAGCCCCGCTCGGGGTCAGCGCGCCTGAGCAGCGTGCGCATGACGTTTCCCTTCCGTCTCGATCGGTCGCGGTATCACTCGCCGCACAGCCCCGACTGCAGGCCGCCCGCGGCGGAGTACCGCCAGGTCTTCTCCTTGCCGGACTCGGTGCCGACGTGCACGCACCAGTTCTGCTCGGTGAGCGTCGGGTCGCCGCCGTGGATCATCAGCGGCACGCCGAGCGCAGGGCTGCCGGCGGAGACGACGTCGCCGTCCTCGTCCAGCAGGTCGACCGTGGCCGAGATGCCGCCGAGGTACTCGAACGAGCCGGTGGCGCCGTTGTCGCCGGACAGCGTGTAGTTCGACCCCGCCGAGTTCACGCCGACGTGGATCTTCTCGACGCCGACGTTGACGAGCTGGGCCTGGATCTCCCGGCCGATGCCGGAGACGTCGGACTGGGCGGCCGAGTCCCGGGCCCGCGCCTGCTGGTTGATGTAGAGCGGGATGGCGATGGCCGCCAGGATCCCGATGATGACGATGACGACGAGCAGCTCGGTCAGGGTGAAGCCCCGTTCCGGGTCCTCACCGCCGCGTGGTCCTCGTCTCGCGCGAGGGTCGGTGGTCGACATGAGTGCCTGCTTCCTGTTCCAGTTCCAGTTCCTTCACCAAGCACCGCCGGGGACCGGCGGTGGTTCCAGGGGCCCCGTCACATCGAGCTCGTCACCGTGAGGATGGGCAGGTAGAGGGCGAGCAGCATGCTGCCGACCACCCCGCCGATGACCACGAGCAGCACCGGCTCCATGGCGCTGGTCAGCGCCTCGGTCCCGGCCGACACCTCGTCGTCGTAGAAGTCGGACACGTGCCGGAGCATCCCGACGATGTCGCCGGAGTCCTCGCCGACCGCGACCATCTGCACGACCAGGGACGGCATGACGTGGGTCCGCTCCAGCCCGTCGGCGAGCGTCTCCCCCTCGCGGACGGAGTCGCCCGCGGCGGCCGCGGCGCGCTCGACGACGATGTTGCCGCTGGTCGGCCCGACGACCTCCAGCGCCTGGGCGAGCGCGACGCCGCAGCTGGTCATCGTCGACAGGTTCCGGGTGAACCGGGCGACGGCGAGCTTGGACAGCAGCGGGCCGACGATCGGCGCGCGCAGCAGCCTCGGCTCGACCTTCTCCCGGACCGCGGTGTCCCGGCGGTGCCTGCGCCACCACCACACACCCAGCGCGATGAGGGCGACGAGCGGGATGCCGATCACCTTCAGCACCCCGGACAGGTCCACGAGGATCTGCGTCGCCCACGGCAGGTCGGTGTCCAGGCCCTCGAAGATGCCCTGGAACACCGGGACGATGAACAGCAGCATCACGACCGCCGCCAGCACCGCGATGCCCAGGACGGCGACGGGGTAGATCATCGCGCCCTTGATGGTGCGGCGGAGCTTGAGCTCGGACTCCATGCCGGCGGCGGCCGAGGCGAGCGCCTGGTCGAGGAAGCCGCCGACCTCGCCCGCCGCGACCAGCGACCGGGTCACCGGCGGGAAGACGCCCGCGTGCGACTCCATCGCGGCGCCGAGCGCGGCGCCGCCCTCCACCTCGGCGGCCAGGTCCTTGAGGATCTCGCCGAGCGCCGGGTTGTCGCTCTGGTCGACCAGGACGCGCAGCGCCCGCGGGAGCGCCAGGCCGGCGCGGACCATCGTCGCGAGCTGGCGCACCACCATCGCGACGTCCTTGTCCTTGACCTTCCCCCGGCCGCCGAGCGTGATCTCGCGCTTCATCCCGGTGCTGTGCACCTCGTCGATCGCGGTGGGCACGAGCCCCAGCTCGCGCAGCCGGGCGGCGACGGCGGTCTCGTCCGACGCCTCGACCCGCCCGGTGACCGGGCGCCCGCCGGGGCCGACCACCGCGTACTCGAACGTGCGCATCCCGCGGGCCATCAGCGCACCCCCGCGTAGCCGCCGACGGGCGCGCGGCGGCCGCGCCCGCACAGCCGGTCGAAGGCCTCGACGTCGCGCGCCCGGTCGAGCGCCGTCTCGTAGGTGACGACGCCCTGCAGCACCAGCGCGGCGAGCGACTGGTCGAGGGTCTGCATGCCCTGCTCGCCGCCGGAGTGGATCGTGGAGTAGAGCTGGTGCTGGTTCCCCTCGCGGATCAGCGCCCGCACGGCCGGGGTCGTCATCAGCACCTCGACCGCCGGCACCCGGCCCCTGCCGTCCGCCCGGCGGCACAGCGTCTGCGACACGATCCCGCGCAGCGTCCCGGCGAGCTGGGTGCGCACGAGCTCGCGGGCGTCGCCGGGGAACGAGTCGACGATCCGCTCCACGCTGCGCGCGGCGTCCTGGGTGTGCAGGGTCGCGAACACGAGGTGGCCGGTCTCGGCGGCGGTGATCGCGGTCTGGATCGTCTCCGGGTCCCGCATCTCGCCGATCAGGATGATGTCGGGGTCCTGGCGGAGCGCGTGCTTGAGCGAGGCGGCGAACGACGCGGTGTCGTCGCCGATCTCCCGCTGGGTCACCAGGCACCGGATCGAGCGGTGCCGGTACTCGACCGGGTCCTCGACGGTCAGGATGTGGTCGGTCCGGGTGCGGTTGGCCAGGTCGAGGATGCCCGCCAGGGTCATCGACTTGCCCGAGCCGGTCGGCCCGGTGACCAGCACCAGACCGCGCGGCATCCCGGCGAACGACGCGACGACCGGCGGCAGCCCGAGCTCCGGGAGCGGCTTGATCCGGTCCGGGATGAGCCGCATCGCGACGGCGGTGCGCCCGCTCTGCCGGTACACGTTGACCCGGACGAACCAGCCGCGCGCGACCTCGTGCGCGAAGTCGAGCTCGTGGTCGGCGTCGAACCGCGCGAGCTGGTCCGCGGACGCGATGCCGGCGACGACCGCCCGCACGTCCGCCTCGGTGAGCCGGGGCACGGACTCCGCCGCCCGGAGCTCGCCGTGCAC
>NZ_DASQCJ010000211.1:0-7865 GCF_035634735.1 Cellulomonas sp. | reverse complement strand
GGTCCCGGTGAGCAGCACGGCGGAGCCGGTCCCCAGCGCGACTCCGACCCAGGCCGCCGGCCCGAGCCGCCGGTCGCGCGCCAGCCACGGCACGACGGTGAACAGCGCGACCGTGCCCGGCACCCAGACCCAGCCGAACGCGCCCGCCAGCCAGCCGAGCGCCGGGGCGCCCGGCCGGGACGCGGCGAACGCGCCCCAGGCGCCGCCGACCGCCGACACCCCGCCGGCGACGCCGGTCAGCGCGACGAGCCAGCCGACCGGGTGCCGGCGGCGGGACAAGATGACCGCGCCCACCGTCCCGTAGACGGCCGCGACCGTCACGTCGACCGCGGTGAACAGCAGGTCCCCGGCGGACATCCCGCCGCCGGCGGCGACGTGCAGCACGGCGGCGGTCCCGGCGAGCAGCCACGCGACCAGGGCGATCGCGAGCGCCACCCCGGGCACCCCGTCGCGCGCCACGTCGCGCGCGCCCGAACCCTCCCGGTCCATGGCGCCACCGTAGGGGCAAACCACCGCAGAACGGGAGGTTCGGGCGCGTTCGCCGCGCCGAGGGTCACCGGCGGTCGCCGACGGCGAAGCCGATCGCGGTCACCAGCAGCCAGAGCGGCCCGGTGAACCCGGCCATGTACTGCAGCGGCGAGATGCCGAGCAGCAGCGTGAGCCCGCCGAGCACCGCGCCGACCCAGCCGAGCCACCGCGGCGCCGCCGCGTGCCGGAGGGCCGCGACGGCCACCGCGACGCCGGACAGCCCGGCCCCGACCCAGAGCCACGGGATCGTCGCGATCCAGTCGCTGAAGAACGCGCCCGACTCCGGGACGATCAGGTCCGTGTCGGCGAGCCCGAACATGAACTGCGTGTCGAGCCCCGACCCGAGCAGCCCCGCGACCGCCACCAGCAGCAGCCCGCCGGCGGCGACCGACGGCAGCAGGCTCCCGGCCGGCGCCTGCTGGGCGAGTCGCCGGGACAGCCCCGCGGCGAACACGACCACCAGGAGCGCCGAGACGATCGTCGCGGTGTGGAACAGCAGCAGCGTCGCCGTGCGACCGGACAGGTCGGCGATGATCGCGTCCGCGTCGCCGGCGGTCTGCTCCCAGTTGATCCCGAGCGCCATCGAGGCCTGGATGCCGACCAGGCCGGTCAGCCCGGCGGCGGTGCCGGCGAGCGCCCAGCCGCGGGGCTGGGGCCGGACCCGGGTCGAGGCGGCCGGAGTCGCGGGAGCCGCCCCCGTCGCGCCGGTGCCGCCCCCTGCGGCGGCACCGGCGCCGGGCGCGCGACCGGCGGTCGTGGGCGGGGTGTCGTGCGTGGTCATGTCGAGCCCTCCGTGTCGGGGAGGCCCGGTGCCTCCGCCGGGCACGACGCTGGGCCGGGCGGCGTCCCGGGCGGAAGGGCGCAGGGCCCGGGTCGTCGGGCGATCGGCCCGGGCGGGGTATCCCGGTGCGGTCCGCTGGACGCCGTCGATACACTGGGGTCCACAGGCACCGATCCGGCCATCACCGGGGAGCCTCCGGAAGAACAGGGCGAGCCGCAGCACGCACGCGGCGGACCCCCAGTAGAACCGGACGGGGCAGGCCCGTCACAGCCGCAGCGAAGAGTGGTCGCGCGCCGGCCCCGCACCAGCGGGACAGGCGATCGGCAAGCGGGGTGGTACCGCGGTGCGCACCGGGCGAGAGCCGGGCGGGCGTCGTCCCCGTGGATCCGCCACCGCACCGCGAGCCCGCGAGGGCCCGCCGACCACCAGGAGCGCCATCCGCCATGGCCTATCCGCTGCACCGCACCCCCTCCGGGAAGCACGCCGCCCCGGTCGCGCCCGGCGCGTCCTTCGGCCTGCCCGCCTCCCCGGACCTGCCCGCGCTCGAGAAGGACGTCCTCGCGTACTGGGAGTCCGACGGCACGTTCCAGGCGTCGATCGACGCCCGCGACGCCGGCCAGGACGGCGCCAACGAGTTCGTGTTCTACGACGGCCCGCCGTTCGCGAACGGCCTGCCGCACTACGGCCACCTGCTGACCGGGTACGCCAAGGACATCGTCGGCCGGTACCAGACGCAGCGGGGCCGCCGCGTCGAGCGCCGGTTCGGCTGGGACACGCACGGCCTGCCGGCGGAGCTCGAGGCGGAGCGGATCCTCGGCATCACCGACAAGTCCCAGATCGAGGAGATGGGCATCAAGGCGTTCAACGACGCCTGCCGGACGTCGGTGCTGCGGTACACCGACGAGTGGCAGGTGTACGTGACGCGCCAGGCCCGCTGGGTCGACTTCTCCCGCGACTACAAGACGCTCGACGCGTCCTACATGGAGTCGGTCGTCTGGGCGTTCAAGCGCCTGTACGACAAGGGCTGGGCGTACGAGGGCTACCGCGTGCTGCCGTACTGCTGGAACGACCAGACGCCGCTGTCGAACCACGAGCTGCGGATGGACGACGACGTCTACAAGGACGTCCAGGACCAGACGGTCACGGTCACGTTCCCGCTGACCGGCGAGCGCGCGGCCGAGCTCGGCCTCGACGGCGTCGCCGCCCTCGCCTGGACGACGACCCCGTGGACGCTGCCGACCAACTCGGCGCTCGCGGTCGGGCCCGAGGTCCCCTACGCCGTGGTCCCGGCCGGCCCGAACGGCACGAGCGCGGCGCCCCAGCAGTTCCTCCTCGCCCGCGACCTCGTCAAGGGCTACGCCAAGGACCTCGGCTACGACTCCGCCGAGGACGCCCTGGCCGCGGTGACCCGCGAGGTCCGCGGCGCCGACCTGGCCGGCGTCCGGTACGAGCGGCTGTTCGACTACCTGGCGGACCAGCCGGGCATGGCCGAGCACGGTTTCCAGATCCTGCTCGCCGACTACGTCACGACCGAGGACGGCACCGGCGTGGTGCACCAGGCCCCGGCCTACGGCGAGGTCGACCAGGAGACCTGCGAGGCGGTCGGCATCCCGACGGTGCTGAGCGTCGACGAGGGCGGGAAGTTCACGTCCCTGGTCCCGGACTTCGAGGGCCAGCAGGTGTTCGACGCGAACAAGCCGATCACCCAGCGCCTGCGCGCCGACGGCCGGTTGCTGCGCCAGGCGTCGTACGTGCACTCGTACCCGCACTGCTGGCGCTGCCGGAAGCCGCTCATCTACAAGGCCGTGTCGTCCTGGTTCGTGAAGGTCACGGCCTTCCGCGACCGGATGGTGGAGCTGAACCAGGACATCGCCTGGGTGCCGGAGCACATCAAGGACGGTCAGTTCGGCAACTGGCTGGCGAACGCGCGCGACTGGTCGGTGTCCCGCAACCGGTACTGGGGCACGCCGATCCCGGTGTGGGTGAGCGACGACCCGGCGCACCCGCGCATCGACGTGTACGGCTCGTTCGCCGAGCTGGAGGCCGACTTCGGCCGGCTGCCGCTGAACGACGCCGGCGAGCCGGACCTGCACCGGCCGTTCATCGACGACCTGACCCGCCCGAACCCGGACGACCCGACCGGGCGCTCGACCATGCGCCGGATCCCGGACGTGCTCGACGTGTGGTTCGACTCCGGGTCGATGCCGTACGCCCAGGTGCACTACCCGTTCGAGAACGCGGACTGGTTCGAGCACCACTACCCGGGCGACTTCATCACGGAGTACATCGGGCAGACCCGCGGCTGGTTCTACCTGCTGCACGTGCTGGCGACCGCGCTGTTCGACCGCCCCGCGTTCCGCACCTCCGTCTCGCACGGCATCGTGCTGGGCTCGGACGGCCGCAAGATGAGCAAGTCGCTGCGGAACTACCCGGACGTCAACGAGGTGTTCGACCGCGACGGCTCGGACGCGATGCGCTGGTTCCTCATGGCGTCGCCGATCCTGCGCGGCGGCAACCTGGTCGTCACCGAGGAGGGCATCCGCTCGGAGGTCCGCCAGGTGCTGCTCCCGCTGTGGAGCACCTGGTACTTCTTCGCGCTGTACGCCAACGCCGCGAACGACGGGACCGGGCTCACGGCCGGCCGGGTCACGCCCGACACCCCGGTCACCACCATGGACCGGTACGTGCTGGCCCGGACGCGCAGGCTGGTCGAGGACGTCACGGCGCAGCTCGACGCGTACGACGTGCCGGGCGCCTGCGAGACGGTCCGCGTGCACCTGGACCTGCTGACCAACTGGTACGTCCGCACCCAGCGGGACCGGTTCTGGTCCGAGGACCAGGCGGCGTTCGACACGCTGTGGACGTCGCTCGAGACGCTGACCCGGGTCATGGCGCCGCTGGCGCCGCTGCTCTCCGAGGAGGTGTGGCGCGGCCTGACCGGCGACCGTTCGGTGCACCTGACCGACTGGCCGACCCTGGGCGACGGCTCGGCGGACGACCGGGCGCTCGCGGCCGACGACGACCTGGTCGCCGCGGTCGACGGCGTGCGCGAGGCCGTGTCCGCGGCCCTGGCGCTGCGCAAGGCGAACGGCCTGCGCGTCCGCCAGCCGCTGAGCGAGCTGCGCGTCGCCACGGCGACCCCGGAGGCGCTGGCCCCGTTCGCGGACCTGCTCGCCGCCGAGCTCAACGTCAAGCACGTCGCGCTGTCGACCGTCGAGGAGGCCGCCGCGGGCGGCGTCGCGGTCCGCAGCAACCTCGCGGTGAACGCCCGCGCCGCCGGCCCGCGCCTGGGCCGCGGCGTCCAGGCCGTGATCCGCGCGGCCAAGGCCGGCGACTGGTCGACCGACGCCGAGGGCACCGTGGTCGTGCGCACCGACGACGGCGACGTCCCGATGCAGCCGTCCGAGTACGAGCTCACGACCGCGATCGACGTCAGCACCGCCGACGGCGAGGCCCCGACCCTGGCCGCCGGCGTGCTGCCCTCGGGCGGGTTCGTGGTCCTGGACCTGGCGCTGGACGAGGCGCTGCTCGCCGAGGGCTACGCCCGCGACGTGGTCCGCGCGGTGCAGGACGCCCGCAAGGCGGCCGACCTGGTGGTCACCGACCGGATCCGGCTCACGCTGGGCGTCCCGGCGGCGCACCGCGCGGCGGTCGACGCGCACCGGGAGTTCGTCGCGCGGGAGACGCTGGCCACGGAGGTGGTCGTCGAGGGCGCGGACGGCTCCGAGCTCACCGTCGGCGTCGAGCGGGTGTCCGCCTGATGGCCGCCGCGAAGGGCCGCGGGGGAGCGGACCACCAGCGCGACGAGGCGGCCCAGGCCGCCCGGCGGGCCGCCGACGAGGTGTACGCCGGCATCCTCGAGCGGGCGCCCGAGCACGACATCGACCCGACCCTGGACCGGGTCGCGGCGGTGTGCGAGCTGCTGGGCGACCCGCAGAAGGCGTACCGGGTCGTGCACCTCACGGGCACGAACGGCAAGACGTCGACCGCGCGCATGGTCGAGCGGCTGGTGCGCGAGCACGGGCTGCGGACGGGCCGGTTCACCAGCCCGCACCTGCACCGGGTGACCGAGCGGATCGCGGTCGACGGGGAGCCGATCTCCGACGAGGCGTTCGTCGCCACCTGGCAGGACGTCGCGCCGTACGTGCACATGGTGGACGTCCGGGAGCAGGAGGCGGGCCGGCCCCGGCTCAGCTTCTTCGAGGTGTTCGCCGTCATGGCGTTCGCGGCGTTCGCGGACGCCCCGGTGGACGTCGCGGTGATCGAGGTCGGCATGGGCGGGCGCTGGGACGCCACGAACGTCGCCGACGGCGAGGTCGCGGTCATCACCCCGGTCGCCTACGACCACGAGCGCTGGCTCGGGCACACGCTGGTGGAGATCGCCGGGGAGAAGTCGGGGATCGTCAAGGACGGCGCCACCCTCGTGCTGTCCCGGCAGGAGGAGGACGCCGAGGGCGTCATCCTGCACGCCGCGGCGGAGCACGGGGCCCGGGTGGTCCGCGAGGGCGTCGACATCGACGTGGTGGACCGGCAGGTCGCCGTGGGCGGGCAGCTGCTCACGCTCCGCGGCTCCGGCGGCGTCTACACCGACGTGTTCCTGCCGCTGCACGGCGAGCACCAGGCGCACAACGCGCTCGCGGCGCTCGCGGCCGTCGAGGCGCTGATCGCGGGCGGCGGCGCGCTGGACGGGTCGGTGGTCGAGGCGGCCTTCGCCGACGTCGACTCGCCGGGCCGCCTGGAGCTGGTCCGGTCCAGCCCGACCGTGCTCGTCGACGGCGCGCACAACCCCGCCGGGGCCGAGGCGCTGGTCGCGGCGGTCGAGGAGGCGTTCGCGTTCCAGCGGATCGTCGGGGTCGTCGGGTCCATGGCGGACAAGGACCCCGAGGGCATCCTCGCGGTCCTGGAGCCGTACCTGGCCGAGGTCGTCGTCACCCGGGCGTCGAACCCGCGGGCGATGGAGGTCGACGACCTCGCCGAGATCGCGGTCGACGTGTTCGGCGAGGACCGGGTGCACGTCCGGGAGCGGCTCGACGAGGCCGTGACCCTCGCGGCGGACCTCGCCGAGCGCGAGGTGGAGCGCGGCGCGGCCGTGCTGGTGACCGGCTCGATCTACCTGGTGGCCGAGGCGCGCGTGCTGATGGGCCGCGCCTGACGGGTGCCGGGGCGAGCATGCGGCGGGGGTGCACGAACGTGCACCCCCGCCGCACACCGTGCCCTTGACGCCCCGCGACCAGCGCGGCGAGTGTGAGCACTGTCGCGGCGAGGGCGCCGCGGGTCCGGGTGCCGGGAAGGAAGCATCGCCGTGAAGAAGCTCATCAACGACCCCCAGAACGTCGTCGCCGAGTCGGTGGAGGGCTTCGGCCTCGCGCACGCCGACGTCGTCGAGGTGCACACCGACCCGCTGTTCGTCTCCCGCGCCGGCGGCGCCGTCAGCGGCAAGGTCGGCCTCGTGTCCGGCGGCGGCTCCGGCCACGAGCCGCTGCACGCCGGGTTCGTCGGGGACGGGATGCTCGACGCCGCCGTGCCGGGCGCCATGTTCACCTCGCCCACCCCGGACCAGATCGCCCCCGCGTTCGCCGCGGCCGACGGCGGCGCCGGCGTGCTCGCGATCGTCAAGAACTACACGGGCGACGTGCTCAACTTCGAGACCGCCGCCGAGCTGGCGGACGCCGACGACCTCACCGTGCGCACCGTGGTGGTGAACGACGACGTCGCCGTCGAGGACTCGCTGTACACCGCCGGGCGCCGCGGGGTCGCGGGCACCGTGGCGGTCGAGAAGATCGCCGGCGCGGCCGCCGCCCGGGGCGACGACCTGGACGCCGTCGTCGCGGTGGCCGAGAAGGTGGTCGCGAACGTCCGGTCGATGGGCGTCGCGCTCACCGCGTGCACCGTCCCGCACGCCGGCAAGCCGTCGTTCGACCTGCCGGACGACGAGCTCGAGATCGGCATCGGCATCCACGGCGAGCCGGGCCGGCGCCGGATCAAGGCCGCCCCCGCCGACGAGATCACCGAGATGCTGCTGACCCCGGTGGCCGACGACCTCGGCCTCGCGTCGGGGGAGCAGGTGCTGCTGTTCGTCAACGGCATGGGCGGCACACCGCAGTCGGAGCTCTACGTCGTCTATCGTCAGGCACGCAGGCTGCTCGAGGGCCGCGGGGTCCAGGTGACCCGGTCGCTCGTGGGCAACTATGTGACATCACTGGAGATGCAGGGCGCCTCGGTCACTGTCCTCCGGTTGGACGACGAGCTCACCGCGCTCTGGGACGCGCCGGTGCGCACGGCCGCGCTGCACTGGTAGCCGGCCCGCCGCCCTCCCGGCGGCGTGGTCGCGGGTCCGACGGCGGAGGTGGGAACGGGACATGACGGGCTCTCTGGACGCGGGCTGGGCGGTCGCCTGGGTGCGGCGCACGGCGCAGGTGGTCGCCGAGCACCGGGAGGAGCTCATCGAGCTCGACCGGCAGATCGGCGACGGCGACCACGGCGAGAACCTCAACCGGGGGTTCACCGCCGTGACGGCCAAGCTGGACGCGCTGGACGCCCCGCCGGGCGACGTCGG
>NZ_DASQCJ010000210.1:0-1888 GCF_035634735.1 Cellulomonas sp. | reverse complement strand
TGTACTGGCGCCGGCGGTGCTGCTGGAGGTCATCGCGGCGCAGGACCGTCTCGAGTCCCAGCAGCACGCGCGCAAGCTGGGTCTGGTCGCCGAGCTCGCGAGCCGGGAGGAGATGCGCCCGGACTGGTCCCCGCTGGCCGGCGCACCGCCGACCCAGACGAGCGTGGCCGGGGACGAGCTGGCGATGCGGCTGGGCTGGGCGCGGATGACCGCGAACCGGGTGGTGCGCCGGGCGGTCGTGCTGGACGGGATGCTGGCCGGGACGCGCGAGGCCCTGGAGGCCGGACACGTCGACGCCGCCAAGGCCGAGGTGCTGGCCGCGGCGCTGACCGACCAGTCGTTCCAGGTCGCGCACGCGGTCGAGGACGCCGTCCTGCCCGACGCCGACCAGTGCTCCGTGGCCGAACTCCGCCAGCGGGTGCAGCGCGAGATCCGGCTGGCCGATCCCGACGGCGCGGCGAACCGGCACGAGCGGGCCCGGTGCACCCGCCGCGTGACGCACCCGCGCCCGCAGGCCGACGGGATGGCGTCGATGTGGCTGGTGCTCGCGGCCGAGGACGCGACCCGGGTCGACGGGGTGCTCGACCACGCGGCCCGCGCCGCCAAGGCCGTCGGGGACGGCCGCACGCTGGACCAGCTGCGCGCGGACGGGCTGCGGGACCTGGTGGTCGGGGACGTCCCGGTCTCGGACGGGCCGGCGTTCGAGGTCCGGTTGGACCCGCCGGCGCCCGCGGTGCCGAAGCCGCGCCGCTCGGCAGAGGACCTGAGCGTCACCACGTTCAGCCTGACGCCCCGCCCGCCGGTCGACCCGATCCCGACCGCCACGATCGTCCCGCTCGACTCCACCGGACCGGACTGCGCCGCGGGCGCCAGCGCAGGCGCCGCGACGGCAGCGTCCCCGGACGCTGCTCCCGCGCCCGAGGCGTCGCCGGTCCCCGAGGGCGCGCCCACACCGGTCCCCGGTCCCGCCCTCGGGCCCTCGGCGGTCCCTAGTCCGGCGACCGGACCCTCGCCGGTCCCCGGTCCCGCCCTCGGACCCTCGGCGGTCCCTAGTCCCGCCGGACCCTCCCCGGTCCCCGTTCCCGCGACCGGCGGCTCGGCGGTCCCCGCTCCCGTGCCGGTCCCCGCGCCGCTGGCGCCGGCCGCGCTCGCCCCGGCACCGACCACCGCGCCCCGCGGCTGCACCCGATGCTCCGGCCGCCCCGGCGCCGAGGTCCGCATCACCATCAACGCCTCGACCCTGATCGGCCTGGACGACCAACCGGCCGACCTCGACGGCCACGGCCCCATCGACGCCGTCCGCGCCCGCGCCCTGGCCGTCGGCGGGGTGTGGCGGCGCGTCGTCACCGACCCCATCACCCACCAGGTCCTCGACGTCGGCAGGCAGCGGTACCGTCCGCCGGCGGCGCTGGACGACTTCGTGCGACTACGAGACGGGACCTGCGCGGCGCCCGGGTGCATGGTCCCGGCCTGCCGCTGCGAGCTGGACCACACCGAGGAGTTCCACCCTCAGCCCGGCGCGGACCCCGACGCGCCCCTGGGCCGCACCGACGCGGGCAACCTCGGCCCGCTGTGCCACCGGCACCACCGCCTGAAGACCGACGGCGGCTTCCGGCTGCGGCAGATCGAGCCCGGGCTGTTCGAGTGGCTCACCCCGACCGGGCACCGGTACCTGACCCGCCCCGGGACCGGGCAGTCGCACGACGCCACCGCCGACCCGTACGACGAGCCCCCGCCGTTCTGAGCCGCGCCCTGGACGACGCGGGTCCGAGGACGCCTCGTGCGGGGTGCCCGCGGTGCGGGTCGAGCCGCTGGGCGCCGCCGAGGCCCGGTCAGGGGTACCGCTCGAGCCCGGACAGGTGGACCCACGTGGTCATGGCGATCTGGC
>NZ_DASQCJ010000209.1:0-3398 GCF_035634735.1 Cellulomonas sp. | reverse complement strand
TGCACGAGCAGGAAGAAGAAGATGAGCACGCCGGTGATCCGGTGGGCGACCCAGGACCACATGCCTTCGCGGCCGCGGTAGAGGGTGCCGCCGGGGATCCGCTTGGCCGTGGGGGCGGCGTCGTCGCGGGCTTCGGCAGGCGCAGTGGGCACGGGTGGCCTCCTGGCGAGTTCGGGCGGGACTGCTGTGTCCGGTCCGTTCACTGTAGTGATCGTGCGCTGGGTCACCCGCCGGAGGAGGGGCGATCGGGCCCCGATGTGACCAAGCGCACACGCGGGCCGGGACCAGAGTCCCTGGTCGGGCCCCGGCGCCGCGGCGACCACCCACACGGGTGACGGCGCCCCCGCGCGCGCCCGGTTCGTCCCGATACGCTGCCCGCCATGTCGAGCCCCGCCACGCCCGCGTCGCCCGCGCAGCCCCGCCTGATCGACGGCTTCCACGCCGTCGTCCCCGCCGGGGGTGCCGGCACCCGGCTGTGGCCGCTCTCCCGCCAGGGCTCGCCCAAGTTCCTGCACGACCTCACCGGCACCGGCCGCACCCTGCTGCAGGGCACGGTCGACCGGCTGCTCCCGCTGACCGGGCGGGACGGCGTGCTGGTCGTGACCGGCGTCCGGCACGCGGAGGCCGTCGCGGCGCAGCTGCCGGAGCTCGGCCCGGGCCAGGTCGTCGCCGAGCCCTCGCCCCGCGACTCGATGGCCGCCATCGGGCTGGCCGCGGCGATCCTCGCGGAGCGGCACGGCCCCGAGGTCGTCCTCGGCTCGTTCGCCGCGGACCACGTCATCGACGACCTGGCCGGCTTCTGGTCGGCGGTGACCGAGGGGGTCGCGGCCGCGCGCGCCGGGTACGTGGTGACCATCGGGATCGAGGCCACCGAGCCGTCGACCGCGTTCGGCTACATCCGGGCCGCCGGCCCGCTCGGCGCCGACGGGGCCCCGAGCGCCCGGCACGTCGCCGGCTTCACCGAGAAGCCCGACGCGGAGACCGCCGCCGAGTACCTGGCGACCGGCGACTACTGGTGGAACGCCGGCATGTTCCTCGTGCAGGCGGGCGTGCTGCTCGACCACCTCGCGCGGCAGCTGCCCCCGCTGGCCGCCGGCCTGCGGGCGATCGCGGCGGCGTGGGCGGACCCGGAGCGCCGGGACGCCGTGCTCGCCGAGACCTGGCCCGGGCTGACCAAGATCGCCATCGACCACGCCATCGCCGAGCCGGTCGCGGCCGCCGGCGGGGTCGCGGTCGTGCCGGGCTCGTTCACCTGGGACGACGTGGGCGACTTCGACTCGCTCGCGGCGCTGCTGCCCGCGGTGGGCGTCGACGGCGGCCGCACGCTGGGCGACGACGCGCTGGTGCAGCGGCTGGACGCCGCGGGGGCGGTCGTCGTCCCCGGCGGCGGGCGGGCGGTCACCGTGCTGGGCGTCCGGGACGCCGTGGTGGTCGACACCGCGGACGCGCTGCTGGTCACCACACGCGCGCACGCGCAGGCGGTCAAGGGGGCCGTCGACGGCTGGCGCGAGCGCGGCCGCGACGACCTGCTCTGACGGCCCACCGGCGGCCCGCCGGCGGCCCGCCGGCGGCCCGCCCCGCAGGCGGCCCGGCGGACCTGGACCTGCCGCCACCTGCGCGGACGGCTAGGGTCGGGAGGGTGATCGTCGACGCCACCCGGGTCAACCAGCTCGTCGCCACCCTGCAGCCCGAGCTGGTGGAGATCCGGCGCGACATCCACGCCCACCCCGAGCTCGGCCGCACGGAGCAGCGCACCACCCGCCTGATCGCGGAGCGGCTGCGGCTGGCCGGGCTGTCGCCGCGCCTGCTGCCCGGGACCGGCCTCACCTGCGACATCGGGCCGAGCCCGGTGGAGACCGGCCGCCGCCGGATCGCCCTGCGCGCCGACATCGACGCCCTGCCGGTCCAGGAGACCACCGGGCTGCCGTACGCCTCGACCGTGCACGGCGTCGCGCACGCCTGCGGGCACGACGTGCACACCACGGCGCTGCTCGGGGCCGGGCTGGTGCTGGCCGAGCTGCACGAGGCCGGGGAGCTGCCGACCGGCGTGCGCCTGGTGTTCCAGCCCGCCGAGGAGGTGCAGCCCGGCGGCGCGCTCGACGTGCTGCAGGCCGGCGCGATGGACGGCATCGGCCGGATCTTCGCGCTGCACTGCGACCCGAAGGTCGACGTCGGCCGGATCGGCAGCCGCATCGGCCCGATCACCTCGGCGTCGGACGAGATCACCGTCGTGCTCACCGGCCCCGGCGGCCACACGTCGCGCCCGCACCTCACCGCCGACCTCGTGTACGCGCTCGGCCAGGTCATCACCCAGGTGCCCGCGGTGCTCGGCCGGCGGCTGGACCCGCGGTCCGGCGTCAACCTCACCTGGGGCGCCGTGCAGGCGGGCTCGGCGCACAACGCGATCCCGGCGTCCGGCTCGGTGCGCGGCACGCTGCGCTGCCTGGACGTGCGCGCGTGGGAGAAGGCGTCCCAGGTGCTGCACGCCGCCGTCGAGCAGGTCGTCGCGCCGTACGGCGTGGAGGTCGAGGTGCGGCACCAGCGCGGCGTCCCGCCGGTGGAGAACGACGAGCGGGCGGTCGCCGTGCTCGAGGCCGCGGCGCGGGACGTGCTGGGCGAGGAGTCGGTGCAGCTGACCGAGCAGTCGCTCGGCGGCGAGGACTTCGCCTGGTACCTCACGAAGGTCCCGGGCGCGATGGCGCGGCTGGGCACGCGGACCCCCGGAGGGCGCAGCTACGACATCCACCAGGGCGACCTCCAGGTGGACGAGCGCGCGATCGGCCTGGGCATGCGGCTCCTCGCGCGCGTCGCCGCGGGTCAGGACGCGTGAGCGGTCCCGACCCGTGGACAGGGGTGTGTCACGCCTCAGACGCAAAGTGACGCTTGCATAACGAAGCGCCCGCGTTACCGGCAAGTAACGTGCTGGACCCCTCGGGCTGATTAGTGTTCGGTCCTATAGAGGCCGACGGACCGGTCCTCCCGTGCAACGGTGCTCGGGAGGGCCCAGGGGTCCTTCCCTGCGCGGCCCTGCTACGAGAACGACAGGAGCTATCAGGTGAAGAGAGCGACTCAGGTCACCGCGCTCGCGGCCGTCGCCGCGCTCGCGCTGGCCGCGTGCGGTGCTGCGCCCGAGGACGACGAGACCACCGGCGGCGGCGAGGGCACCGCGGGCGGCAACTCCGACTTCTCCGCGTGCATGGTGTCCGACGCCGGCGGTTTCGACGACCAGTCCTTCAACCAGGCCGGTTTCGAGGGCCTGGAGCAGGCGGAGTCCGAGCTGGGGATCACGGCCACCGAGGTCGAGTCCTCGGCGGACACGGACTACGCGCCGAACATCGACAACCTCGTCCAGCAGGGCTGCAACCTCGTCATCGGCGTCGGGTTCCTCCTCGAGGACC
>NZ_DASQCJ010000208.1:0-3835 GCF_035634735.1 Cellulomonas sp. | reverse complement strand
CGCAGCCACGTCGCGCCGAGCCCGTACCCGCGCTCCGCGAAGCCCGCGCCGCCGGGGTAGGCGTCGTGCACGAACACGGTCGCCTGCTCGGTGTCGGCGTGCAGCGCGGTGGAGACGCCGCCGAGGTCCCAGCGGTCGCAGGTGGCGAGCAGCGGCAGCAGGCCGATCGACGCGTGCTCCGCGGCGTGCAGCGCGCCCGGCGCGGTCTCGACGGTGATCCCGGCGCGCGCGAGCACCTCGACGGGGGCCGTCCACCACACCGACGTCGTCGGCAGCGTCCGCGCGGGCAGGTCGAGCAGCTCGGAGCCGAGCACCTCCATGTCCGGGATCCGCTTGCGCTGGAAGCTCAGCACCTGGGTGGTGACGTCGACCGCGCCGAACCCCCACGTCACCGGACCCCACCGGCGCTCGGCCGTGACGGAGCGGATCTCGGTGGACGTCACCCAGCGCGCCCAGGTGCCGTAGTCGACGTCCCGCCGGTCGACGAGGGCGACGCCGTCCTCCAGGCGCAGCTCGTCGACGACGTAGGTCGCGCCCTGGTGCACGTAGACGGCGCCGGCGTGCACGGTCGAGTCGGCGGCGGCGGAGTCCACCGTGCCCAGCAGCCGCCCGGTGGTGGACTCGACGACGCGGACGGGGTCGCCGCCGGTGCCGCGCAGGTCGGTCAGCCGGGCGGCCTGCTCGGCGTGGGTCCAGTACCAGCCCGAGGGTCGGCGGCGCAGCGCCCCGCGCGCGACGAGGACGTCCAGCAGCTCGCGGGTCCCCGGGCCGAACAGGTCGAGCTCCTCGGCGCGGATCGGGGTCTCCGCGGCGGCGGCGCAGAGGTGCGGGGCGAGCACGTAGGGGTTGCCGGGGTCGAAGACCGTCGCCTCCACCGGGGCGTCGAGCGCCGCCTCCGGGTGGTGGACGAGGTACGTGTCGAGCGGGTCCTCGCGGGCGACCAGCACGACCAGGCCGTCGGCGCCGGCTCGCCCGGCGCGACCCGCCTGCTGCCAGAGCGACACGCGCGTGCCCGGCCAGCCGGCGATCACCACGGCGTCGAGCCCGGAGATGTCGACGCCCAGCTCCAGGGCGTTCGTGGTGGCGAGCGCGCGCAGCCGCCCGGTGCGGATCGCCGCCTCGAGCTCGCGCCGCTCCTCGGGCAGGTACCCGCCCCGGTAGGCGGCGACGGCCACCGCGAGCTCGGGGTCCACCTCCCGCAGGTGCTCCCGGGTCACGGTGGCGACCGACTCCGCGGCGCGCCGCGACCGGGTGAACGCGAGCGTGCGGGCGCCCGCGGCGGTGAGGTCGGCGAGCAGGTCGGCGACCTCGGCCGTCGCCGAGCGGCGCGGGCGGTCGGGGTCGTCCGCGACCAGGTCCTCGCCGGTGCCGAGCGGGCCGGAGCCCTCGCGGGCCGGGCCGACCGACCCGGCGTCCGGGCCGGGCGCCGGCGCGGCCGTGCGGGCGGCGGGGTCGTCCTCGCCGTCGCCTCCGCCCCCGTCGTCGCCGGCGTGGCCGTCGTCGTCCCCGTCGCCACCGCGGTCGGCCTCGTCCCCGCGGCCCGCCCCGGACGGCGCGGCGCGGTCCACGTCCACCGGCGGCTCGTCGAGCGGGAGCGCCCACGGGTCGTCCTCGGGCAGCAGCCCGCTCCACGGGCCTTCGGCGGGCGCGACCTCGGGCGGCTGCCAGAGCGCCACGGTCTTCCGGCCGGCCGGGGAGGCGTCGTCGGCGACCGACACGACGTCCTCCGGCGGGACGCCGATCAGCCGGGCCGCGCTGACGGCCGGCTCCGCGGTGGTGGCCGACGCGAGCAGGAACACCGGGTCGGCGCCGTAGATCCCGGCGGCCCGGCGCAGCCGCCGGAGCACCGCCGACACGTGCGCCCCGAAGACGCCGCGGAAGGCGTGGCACTCGTCCAGCACGACGTAGCGCAGCGAGCCGAGCAGCCGCGCCCACCGGCGGTGCTGCGGCAGCAGCGCGAAGTGCAGGAAGTCCGGGTTGGTGAGCACCACGTCCGCGTACTCCTGCACCCACCGCCGCTCCTCCTGGGCGGTGTCGCCGTCGCACGTCGAGACCCGGACGTCCCGGAGCCGCGCGGCGGACAGCACCCGGTCGAGCGCGTGCCGCTGGTCGGCCGCGAGGGCCTTGGTCGGGCAGAGGTAGAGCACCGACCCCCGGCGGGCGACGGTCTCGATCCGGCCCGGGTCGAGCGCACGGGCGGCGGCCTGAGCGCGGACCGCCGACAGCGAGGGCAGCCAGAACGCCAGCGACTTCCCGGACCCGGTCGACGTGGACAGGACGGTGTGCCGCCCGGACCACGCGGCGTCGGCGGCGAGCGCCTGGTGCCGCCACGGCCGCTCGACGCCGAGCGCCCGGTACCCCGCGACCAGGTCGGGGTCCGCCCACGCGGGCCAGTCGACCGGTGTGCCCTCGCGCGCCGGCAGGTGCCGGACGTGCGTGAGCCGGTCGGCGCGGCGGCCCGCGGCGAGCAGCACGTCGAGCAGCTCACCGGTCCCCACCACGGGACCATCCTCGCCCCTCGGCGGCGCGGCGTCGTACCGGGGTGCCCGGCGCGCGCACCGCCCGGGCGTCGGCCGGGGTCGCCCGGGGCCGGGGCGGCCCGGTCGGGCGGGGCAGGATGGGCACGTGGCGACGCACATCGACCTGAACTGCGACCTCGGCGAGGGCTACGGCCCGTGGACCCTGGGCGAGCCCGGCGCTGACGACGCGCTGCTGTCCGTCGTCACCAGCGCCAACGTGGCCTGCGGGTTCCACGCCGGCGACCCGGCGATCATGGCCGCCCGGTGCGCGACGGCGCTGGCCCGCGGCGTGGCCGTCGGCGCGCACGTCTCCTACCGGGACCTGGTCGGGTTCGGCCGGCGTCGGCTGGACGTGCCGCCGGGCGAGCTCGCGGCGGAGGTGGCCTACCAGGTCGGTGCCCTGCAGGCCGTCGCCCGGACCGTGGGGGCCCGGGTCGGCTACGTGAAGCCGCACGGCGCGCTCTACAACCGGATCGTGCACGACGAGGGGCAGGCCGCCGCGGTGGTCGCGGGGGTCGCCGGCGTCGACCCGACGCTGGCGCTCGTCGGCCTGCCCGGGTCCGCGGTGCTCCGGCACGCGCACGAGGCGGGGCTGCCGACCGTGACCGAGGCGTTCGTCGACCGCGGCTACCTCGCCGACGGCACGCTGGTGCCGCGGGACCGCGCGGGCGCGCTCGTCACCGACCCCTGCGAGGCCGCCGCGCGCGCCGTGCGGATGGCGACCGACGGCGCGGTGGTGGCGGTGGACGGCACGCTCGTGGCCGTCGACGCGGCGTCGCTGTGCGTGCACTCGGACACGCCCGGTGCGGTGGCCGTCGCGCGCGCAGTCCGGGCCGCGCTCGAGTCGGCCGGGGTCGATCTGCGGCCGGCCGCGCCGTGACCGGGACCCGTCGATGACGCCGGACGCGCGCAGCCGGGTCGTGCCGTACGGGGTCGACGCCCTGCTGGTCGACCTGCCCGGTCTCGCGGCGGTGCGGGCGCTCGACGACGCCCTGCGGGCCGACCCGCCGCCCGGCGTCGTGGACGTCGTGCCGGCCGCGCGCACGGTGCTCGTCCGGTTCGGCACGCCCGGCGACGCCCTCGCCGCTGCGGACCTCGTGGCGGCCGGTGCAGCGCGTGCCGCCACGGCGCCCGCGCCCGCCCCCGCGCAGACCGGTGCCTCCGCCGCCACTCCCGTGCCCGCGCCGGCCCTCGCGCCGACCGGTGGCTCAGCCGCCACGCCCGCCCCCGCGGACCCCGCCCCCACGGCAACCGCCCCCACGGACCCCGCCCCCGCCCCCGCCCCCGCCGCGGTCGTGCTCCCCGTCCGCTACGAC
>NZ_DASQCJ010000207.1:0-5102 GCF_035634735.1 Cellulomonas sp. | reverse complement strand
ATGGGTCGCGCCATCGTCCGCCAGCCGCGCGTGTTCCTCATGGACGAGCCGCTGTCGAACCTCGACGCCAAGCTCCGCGTGCAGACCCGCACCCAGATCGCGTCGCTGCAGCGCCGCCTGGGCGTCACCACGGTCTACGTCACGCACGACCAGACCGAGGCGCTCACCATGGGCGACCGCATCGCGGTCCTCAAGGACGGCCTGCTCCAGCAGGTCGGCACCCCGCGCGACATGTACGACACCCCGGCCAACGTGTTCGTCGCCGGCTTCATCGGCTCCCCGGCCATGAACATCGGCACGTTCCCGATCACGGACGGCGTCGCGAAGGTCGGCTCGGCCGGCATCGCCGTGCCGCGCGACGTGCTCGGCACGCTGGCGTCGGACGACAACAACTCCATCACCATCGGGTTCCGCCCGGAGGCGCTGGACGTCGTCCCGCAGGGCACCCCGGACTCGATCCCGGTGTCGGTCAACATCGTCGAGGAGCTCGGCTCCGACGCGTTCGTGTACGGCTCGCTCGTCGGCGAGGCCGGCGCGGCGGACGTCCACTCGGGCGCCGGCGACTCGCAGGTCATCGTGCGCGTCGACCCGCGGCAGGTCCCGGCCAAGGGCGAGACCATCCACGTCCGCATCCGCACCGGCGAGCAGCACCTGTTCCACGCCGGCTCGGGCGAGCGCATCGCGCACTGACGCACCACATCTCCACGCCGTAGGGGCGGGGCCGGCACGCACCGGCCCCGCCCCTTCGTCGTCCTGATGGGAGAATCGACCCATGACTCCTCGCACGCGCCTGCAGATCACCGCGGCCGCGCCGGACCCGGCCCTGCTCGACCTGCCCTGGGACGTCCCGCTGGCGGACTGGCCGGCCGAGCGCCTGGCCGCCCTCCCCCGCGGCATCTCCCGGCACACCGTGCGGTTCGCGCGGCTGTCCGGCCGGGTCGTCGCGATCAAGGAGATCGGCGAGACGGTCGCGTACCGCGAGTACGAGCTGCTCCGGCAGCTCGGCCGCCTCGACGTGCCGAGCGTCGAGCCGGTCGGCGTCATCACCGGCCGCACCGCGCCCGACGGCGAGCCGCTGGAGGCGGTGCTCATCACCCAGCACCTGCGGTTCTCGCTGCCGTACCGCGCGCTGTTCAGCCAGGCGCTGCGCCCGGACACCGCGACCCGGCTCATCGACGCCCTCGCGGTCCTCCTGGTCCGGCTGCACCTGGTCGGCTTCTACTGGGGCGACGTGTCGCTGTCGAACACGCTGTTCCGCCGGGACGCCGAGACGTTCGCGGCCTACCTGGTCGACGCCGAGACCGGCGACCTGCACGACGAGCTCACCCCGGGCCAGCGCGCCTACGACCTGGAGGTCGCGCGGGTCAACATCATCGGCGAGCTGATGGACCTGCAGGCCGGCGAGTTCCTCGACGAGGACGTCGACGCGGTCGCGATCGGCGACGCGCTGGCCGAGCGGTACGAGGAGCTGTGGTCGGCGCTGACCAGCTCGGAGTCGTTCGGGCTGAACGAGCGGTGGCGGGTGCAGGCCCGCATCGAGCGGCTCAACGACCTCGGCTTCGACGTCGGCGAGCTCGACATCACCACCGACATCGACGGCACCACGGTGCGCATCCAGCCCAAGGTGGTCGACGCCGGGCACCACTCGCGCCGGCTCATGCGGCTCACCGGCCTGGACGTGCAGGAGAACCAGGCGCGCCGGCTGCTGAACGACCTGGACCAGTACGTGGCCGCGATGGACCGGCAGAACGACGACGAGACGTTCGTCGCGCACGACTGGCTGACCGACGTGTTCGAGCCCGCCGTGCGGGCCGTGCCGCGCGACCTGCGGCCCAAGCTGGAGCCGGCGCAGCTGTACCACGAGCTGCTCGACCACCGGTGGTTCCTGTCGGAGGCGCAGAAGCGCGACGTCCCGATGCGCGAGGCCGTGAAGTCCTACACGCAGGACATCCTGCCGAACCGCCCCGACGAGGAGTCGATCCTCGGCGTCTCCGCCGCGGACCTGCGCGAGGACACGGACGTCATCCCGGTCGTCCGGGACTGACCGCGGCGCACGCCGGGCGGCACCGGGCCGCCCGGCGTGCGCGGCGCGGGCGGCTCAGAGGTCGACGCGCTCGTTCTCGCCCTCGAGGCGCTCGCCCCTGGCCTTCGCCTTCACGAAGCTCAGCAGCGTCGCGACCCGGCCGCCGGGCGCGTCCCAGTACTCGGCCGACTCGGCGCGCACGCGCAGCAGCACAGCCTGCGGGGAGTCGGGTCCGTCGGGCAGCCACGCCTCGACCCCGGCGCTCCACAGCTCGCGCTTCTTCGCGGCGTCCTCGACCGGCTCCGCCACGCCCGCGACGGACACCCAGGTCGCGCCCGAGCCGACGGTGACGTTGACCCGCGGGTCGGCGGCGACGTGCGCGAGCTTGCGGGAGCCGCGCTCGGCGAAGAACCAGAGGTCCCCGTCGAACTCGACCTCCTGGAGCGCCATCGGGCGCGCGATCAGCGTGCCGTCGGGCGCCACGGTGGTGAGCACCCCCAGCCGCTGGTCCTGGAGCATCGAGGCGACGGTGCGGACGGGGTCGGTGCTGTCGTGGCTCATGCGTCCACTGTGCGGCCGCCCCGGGGTCGCCGCACCCCGGGGCCGCCGACGCGTCAGGAGGCGCGGGTGCGGGCGACCTCGTAGAGGGCGATGCCCGCGGCCACGCCGGCGTTGAGGCTCTCGACCTCGCTCGCGATCGGGATCGAGGCGATCGCGTCGCAGTGCTCGCGGACCAGGCGGGACAGGCCCTTGCCCTCCGAGCCGACGACCAGCACCAGCGGGTCCGCCGAGTAGGGCAGGTCCGCCACGGCGACGTCGCCGCCGCCGTCCAGGCCGACGATGAAGCAGCCGGCCTCGTGCAGCCGCTCGAGCGCCCGCACCAGGTTGGTCGCGCGCGCGACCGGCACCCGGGCCGCGGCGCCCGCGGACACCTTCCACGCCGACGCGGTGACGCCGGCGGACCGGCGCTCGGGCACCAGCACGCCGTGCGCACCGAACGCACCGGCGGACCGCAGCACGGCGCCGAGGTTGCGCGGGTCGGTGACGCCGTCGAGCGCGACGATCAGCGGCGCGCGGTCGCTCGCGGCCGCCACGTCCAGCAGGTCCTCGACGTCCCCGTAGTCGTACGGCGGGACCTGGATCGCCACGCCCTGGTGCACCGAGCCGTCGGTGAGCCGGTCGAGCTCGGGCTTGGTCACCTCGAGCAGCGGGTAGCCGGCGTCGGAGGCGGTGCGCAGGATCTCGCGGGTGCGGTCGTCGGCCTCGAGCCGGGTCGCGATGTACACGGCGGACACCGGGATGCCGGCGCGCATCGCCTCGACGACGGAGTTCCGGCCGGCGACGACCTCGGTGGCGCCCGCGCCCCGCGCCCTGCCCGCGGCGCCGCCGCCGCGGCCGGCCGGTCGGCTGCCCGACCCGCGGGTGCCCGCGACCGCACGGCGCTCGGCCGCGGCCTTCTTCTTCGCGGCGGGGTGGTAGGACCGCTCCTCCGCCTTCGGGGTCGGGCCCTTGCCCTCGAGCCCGCGGCGGCGCTGGCCGCCCGAGCCGACGGAGGCGCCCTTCTTGGAGCCCGGCTTGCGTGTCGCGCCGCGGCGCTGGGAGTTCCCGGCCATCAGTCCTCGTCCTCGGTGGTCTGGCGCGCGGCGAGGGACCAGCGCGCGCCGGTGGCGTTGTCCTCGACGGCCACGCCCGCGGCCGTCAGGCGGTCGCGGATCGCGTCCGCGGTGGCCCAGTCGCGGGCCGCACGGGCCGCGGCGCGGGCGTCGAGCTCGGCGCGCACCAGGGCGTCGAGCGCCTCGGCGTGCCGGTCGTCGGCCGCGGCCGTGCCCCACTGCGCGCCGGCCGGGTCCAGGCCCAGCACGTCGAGCATGGCGCGCACGGCCACGAGGCCCGCGCGCACGGCGGCGTCGTCCCCGGAGGCCAGGGCGGTGTTGCCCGCGCGCAGGTGCTCGTGCACGACGGCGAGCGCCGCCGGCACGTTCAGGTCGTCGTCCAGCGCGGCACCGAACGCCTCGGGCAGCTCGGCCGCCGCGAGCTCGGCCGCGTCGACCGCACCCACGCGCTCGGTGGCGCGCTGCACGAAGCCGGCGAGCCGGTCCCAGGTGGCCTCGGACTCGGCGAGCGTGTCCGGGGTCCACTCGAGCATCGACCGGTACTGCACCGCGGTGAGCGCGTACCGGACGACCGCCGGGCGCACGGTCTCCAGCAGCGTGCTGACCAGCAGCCCGTTGCCGAGCGACTTGCTCATCTTCGCGCCCGCCTGGGTGACCCAGCCGTTGTGCAGCCAGTACCGGGCGAACCCGTAGCCGGCGGCGCGGGACTGGGCCTGCTCGTTCTCGTGGTGCGGGAACCGCAGGTCCAGGCCGCCGCCGTGGATGTCGAACGTGTCGCCCAGGTAGCGCTGCGCCATCGCGGAGCACTCCAGGTGCCAGCCCGGGCGGCCGCGGCCGAACGGGGTGTCCCAGGAGGCGGTCCCCGGCTCGCCGGGCTTGGCGGCCTTCCACAGCGCGAAGTCGTGCGGGTCGCGCTTGTCTCCGGCCGCGCCGTCGGGCGCCGGGGCCATGTCGTCGAGCCGCTGGCTGGTCAGGGAGCCGTAGTCGGCGTAGGACCGGACGTCGAAGTAGACGTCGCCCTCGGCCGCCACGTAGGCGTGCCCGGTGTCGACCAGGCGCTGCATGAGCTCGACCATCGCCGGCACGTGTCCGGTGGCGCGCGGCTCGTACGTCGGCGGCAGCACGCCGAGCGCGTCGTAGGCCGCCGTGAACGCGCGCTCGTTCTGCATCGCCCACGCCCACCAGGCGACGCCGGCCTCGGCCGACCTCGCGAGGATCTTGTCGTCGATGTCGGTGACGTTCCGGACCAGCGTCACGTCGTGCCCGGTGCGGCGGAGCCAGCGGACCAGGACGTCGAACGCCACGGCGGACCGGACGTGGCCCACGTGCGGGGGCGCCTGCACGGTCGCGCCGCAGAGGTAGATGCCGACCGCGCCCGGGGTGACGGGGACGAAGTCGCGCACCTCGCGGGTGGCGGTGTCGAACAGGCGCAGGCTCACGAGGGTCAAGGCTACCGGTCGGGGCGC
>NZ_DASQCJ010000206.1:0-6857 GCF_035634735.1 Cellulomonas sp. | reverse complement strand
TCACCCGTTCGCCACTGATCCACCCAGCAAGCTGGGCTTCACCGTTCGACTTGCATGTGTTAAGCACGCCGCCAGCGTTCGTCCTGAGCCAGAATCAAACTCTCCGTAGATGTCTCATGGCAACCACCACCCGAAAGCGGCAGTCAACCGACACACGAAACGACCCCCACCCGCTGGCGAGCGAGGATCAGTCAATTCGGCTGCTAAAGAAGCCACCCGACGGAGGTCGAGAGGCTCCCGTATCAACCAAGACCCACCGACACCGAACAACCAACCCCGAACGAGGCGGCCACCCGAGCCGATGAACCATCTTGGCATCAACTACTAGGCACACTGTTGAGTTCTCAAAGAACAGACGCGCATCCCCCGTCCGCCCCGTGAAGGGCGACCGGCCGGAGGCTCGGTTCCAATCTACCAGAGTTTCTTTCCTGCCGGAGCCACTCTTTCGAGCGGCTCCGACGTTCCGAAACCCTACCAGATGTTCTGGCCCGTCGTTTTCGGCGAATCTCTTCGCCGCTTTCGACTTCCCGAACACTACCAGGCTTTCCGGAGTGCTTTGCGCGTGATTCACACGACATTGCTCCCGGAAGATCCCGGTCCGGCACGACGAACCGGACGCAACGAGGCGCCTGGATCACGTACCGGGGGTGGCCGCCTGCGGGACCGGCCTTCGGGTCGAGCCTCGAAGTCCGTGCCTCCCGTTCGGGCAGCTCGGAGAACATTACGCGCGGAGCCCCCCCGTCGTCAACTCCCGCCCCGACGCCCCCGGCCCGCGCAGCACGACGCCCCCGCCACCTGCGCGAGCAGGCGGCGGGGGCGTCGTCGACGCGCGGGGCGTCAGGCCGCGACGAGCGACCGCAGCACGTACTGCAGGATGCCGCCGTTGCGGTAGTAGTCCGCCTCACCGGGGGTGTCGATCCGGACCACCGCGTCGAACGCGACGACCGAGCCGTCGCCCTTGGTGGCGGTCACGCGCACGGTCCGCGGGGTCGACCCGTCGTTCAGCGCCGCGATTCCCGCGATGTCGAACGTCTCGGTGCCGTCCAGGCCGAGCGAGTCGGCCGACTCCCCCGCCGGGAACTGCAGCGGGAGCACGCCCATGCCGATGAGGTTCGACCGGTGGATCCGCTCGAACGACTCGGTGATGACCGCCTTCACGCCGAGCAGCGCCGTGCCCTTGGCCGCCCAGTCGCGGGACGAGCCGGAGCCGTACTCCTTGCCGCCCAGGATCACGAGCGGCACGCCGGCCTCGGCGTACGCCTGCGCGGCGTCGTAGATCGACGTCTGCTCGCCGGACAGGTGGTTCACCGTGTACCCGCCCTCGACCCCCGGCACGAGCTGGTTGCGCAGCCGGATGTTGGCGAAGGTGCCGCGGATCATGACCTCGTGGTTGCCGCGGCGGGACCCGTAGGAGTTGAAGTCCCGGCGCTCGACGCCGTGCTCGGCCAGGTACTGCCCGGCCGGGCTGTCCGCCTTGATCGACCCCGCGGGGCTGATGTGGTCGGTGGTGACCGAGTCGCCGAGCTTGGCGAGCACCCGCGCGCCCGTCACGTCGACGACCGGCGCCGGCTCGGCGGCCATGCCCTCGAAGTACGGGGGCTTGCGCACGTAGGTGGACTCGCCGTCCCAGGCGAAGGTGTCGCCCTCCGGGGTGTCCAGCGCGCGCCAGCGCTCGTCGCCCGCGAACACGTCGGCGTAGTCGGACTCGAACATCGAGCGGTCGATGCTCGCGTCGATGGTCGCCTGGACCTCCTCCGGCGTGGGCCAGATGTCCGCGAGGAACACCGGCTGCCCGTCCGTGTCCGTGCCGAGCGGCTGGTTCTCGAAGTCGAAGTCCATCGTCCCGGCGAGCGCGTACGCGATGACCAGCGGCGGGGACGCCAGGTAGTTCATCTTCACGTCGGGGTTGATGCGGCCCTCGAAGTTCCGGTTGCCCGAGAGCACGGACACGACGGACAGGTCGTGCTCGTTGACGACCGCCGAGACCTCCTCGGGCAGCGGGCCCGAGTTGCCGATGCAGGTGGCGCAGCCGTAGCCGACCAGGTGGAAGCCGAGCTTCTCGAGGTAGGGCCAGAGGCCCGCCTTCTCGTAGTAGTTCGTCACGACCTGCGAGCCGGGGGCCATCGAGGTCTTGACCCACGGCTGCGACGACAGGCCGCGCTCGACGGCCTTCCGCGCGAGCAGCGCGGCCGCGAGCATGACCGACGGGTTCGACGTGTTGGTGCACGACGTGATCGACGCGATCACGACGGCGCCGTGGTCGAGCTCGGTCGTGGTGCCGTCGGCGAGGGTCACCGGCACGCGCTTGTGCGGCCGGCTGGCCGCGTCGCCCTTCTCGACGTGGGCCGGCGCGTCCGAGGCGTCGGCGTGCTCCCCCGCGGCGATCGGGTCGGAGGCCGGGAACGTCTCGTCGACGGACTCGTCCAGCCCGGTGAACCCGGCGCGCTCGGCGTCGGAGACGTAGTCGAGGATCGAGGTCGCGAACGACTCCTTGGCCTCGGACAGCTCGATGCGGTCCTGCGGGCGCTTCGGGCCGGCGATCGACGGGACGACGGTGCCGAGGTCGAGCTCGAGGTACTCCGAGTACGCCGGCTCGCGCGACGGGTCGTGCCAGAAGCCCTGCTCCTTGGCGTACGCCTCGACGAGCGCGAGCTGCTGCTCGGAGCGGCCGGTGAGGCGCAGGTAGTCGAGCGTGACGTCGTCGATCGGGAAGATGGCGCAGGTGGAGCCGAACTCCGGCGACATGTTGCCGATGGTGGCGCGGTTGGCCAGCGGCACCTGGGCGACGCCCTCGCCGTAGAACTCGACGAACTTGCCGACGACGCCGTGCTGGCGCAGCTGCTGCGTGATGGTGAGCACGACGTCGGTCGCGGTCACGCCGGACGGGATCGAGCCGGTGAGCTTGAAGCCGACCACGCGCGGGATGAGCATCGAGACGGGCTGGCCGAGCATGGCCGCCTCGGCCTCGATGCCGCCGACGCCCCAGCCGAGCACGCCGAGGCCGTTGACCATCGTCGTGTGCGAGTCGGTGCCGACGCAGGTGTCCGGGTACGCGCGCAGCGCGCCGTCCACGTCGCGGGTCATGATGCCGCGCGCCAGGTACTCGATGTTGACCTGGTGCACGATGCCGGTGCCCGGCGGGACGACCTTGAAGTCGTCGAACGCGGTCTGGCCCCAGCGCAGGAACTGGTAGCGCTCGTGGTTGCGCTGGTACTCGATCTCGACGTTGCGGCGGAACGCGTCCTCGCGGCCGAACACGTCGATCTGCACCGAGTGGTCGATGACCAGCTCGGCGGGCGCGAGCGGGTTGATGCGGGTCGGGTCGCCGCCGAGGTCGGCCATGGCCTCGCGCATGGTGGCGAGGTCGACGACGCACGGCACGCCCGTGAAGTCCTGCATGATCACGCGGGCGGGCGTGAACTGGATCTCGGTGTCCGGCTCGGCGGACGGGTCCCACGAGGCGAGGGCGCGGACGTGGTCGGCGGTGATGTTCGCGCCGTCCTCGGTCCGCAGCAGGTTCTCGGCGAGCACCTTGAGGCTGTACGGCAGCTTCTCCGTCCCGGGGACCGCGTCCAGCCGGAAGATCTCGTAGGTGTCGTCCCCGACCTGCAGCCGGGCCTTCGACCCGAAGCTGTCGACGCTGCTCACTTCTGGCTCCTTCGTTGGCGAGTCCGGCCGCTGGGGGACGGCCGCGGTGCGGCGGCCGCCCCGGGCCTGGTGCCCGGGCTCGTCCGCCGAAGTATCTTGATGTCGAGATACATCCTACCCCGACCCGGCGCCGGACGTCGCGACGCCCGCGCGGCCCGGCGAGCCGACCCGGAGGGCGGTCGCGGGGCCGCGCGGGCGCGGCGTGCCGGTGCGGCGTGCCGCCGCGTCGGGTCGCCCGACGCGGGGCGTCAGCTCCCGGCCGTGCCCTCCGCGGCCCGGCGCTCGCGCTCGACGGCCTTCTCGTGCTGGCGGGGGTCGTAGTCCGGGGTGCCCTGCTTGTGCAGCTCGGCGGTCGCGCGGCGGCTGGCCTCGGCCACCCGGCGCGTCGCCTCGGCGGCGGACTCGCGGGCGTCACCCTCGTGCGGTGTCGTCATCGTCGGCTCCTTCCGGTGGGCGGGCGCCGCGGGCCGCGGTGCCCGGACCCCACGCTAGGCCGACCGCGGGCCCCGCGCGAGCGGTTCGGCGGCCCGACCTGCGGCGATCCCCCTGGGGGCGGCCGGGCCGCGCGACCTCAGCGCTCCAGGACCGCGACCGCCTCGACGTGGTGCGTCATCGGGAACAGGTCGTACCCGGTGACGTCGGCCAGGCCGTAGCCCTCCTCGGCCAGGTACGCGACGTCCCGCGCCAGCGCAGCGGGGTCGCACGCGACGTACACGACGCGGCGCGGCGCCAGGCCGGCGACCGCCCGCACGACGTCCCGCCCGGCGCCCACGCGCGGCGGGTCGAGCACCACGGCGTCGACCGCTGCGCCCGCGGCCCCCGCGGCCAGCGCGCCCGCGACGTCCCCGGCGTGCAGCTCCACCTGCGGCCGGTCGTGCAGGTTGCGCCGCGCGTCCCGCACCGCCCGGGCGTCGCCCTCGACGGCCACCACGGAACCGGTCCCGCCGACCGCGTCCGCCAGCGGCAGCGTGAACAGGCCCGCGCCGGAGTACAGGTCGAGCACCCGCGCGCCGTCGACGTCGCCCAGGGCGTCGAGCACCGCGCCGGTCAGCGCGGCGGGCGCCTCCCGGTGCACCTGCCAGAAGCCGGCGGCGGCGACCCGGTAGGCCCACTCCCGCTCCCCCACCCGCACCTGCTCGCGGACGGCGGACCGCGCGTTGGGCCGCGGGTCGGCCTTGCCGCGGCGGAGGTCGAACGGCTGGTCGTCGACGAGCACGACGGGCGAGTCCCCGCCGGCCGGCGCGACCGCCTCGATCCGCGCCCCCGGCGCCCAGCGGCGCCCGAGCAGGTCGAGCTCGGCCAGCGCGTCGCTCATGAGCGGCATCGACGCGACCGGGACGACGTCGTGCGACCGGAACCGGCGCATGCCCGCCCGGCCCTCGCGGTCGGCGAGGAAGCCGACGCGCGTGCGCCAGCCGAGGCCGCCGCGCTCGTCGTCGCCGGGCAGCGCCCGCACGGGCACCGAGCGCTCGACCCGGGCGAGCCGCTGCAGCTGCTCGGCCAGCACCGCCGCCTTCCACGCGCGCTGCGCGTCGAGGCGGACGTGCGCGAGCTCGCCGCCGCCGACGCCGCCCGCGCCCGCCTCGGGCCACGCCGACTCCACGCGGTCGGGCGAGGCGTCGAGCACCTCGACGGCGTCGGCGCGCCAGAACCGCGCCTTGTCGCCCGTCTCGGTCAGCCGCGCGACGACCCGCTCGCCCGGCAGCGCGTGCCGCACGAACACGACGCGCCCGGGGCCGTCGTCGCCCGCCGCCCGCAGCCGCGCCACGCAGTGCCCGCCGTGCGCGACCGGCCCGACCTCGAGCTCGACCAGGTCCCCTGCCGCGGCCGCGGCGCCGCGCGGCTCAGAGCCCACGGGAGATCGTCCTGCGCACGTGGTCCTCCATGCCGGTCTGCCCTTCGGTCGATGCGAGCTGCCACGGGACGGACGCCACCACGACGCCCGGCGTGAACAGCAGACGCCCCTTGAGCCGCAGGGCGCTCTGGTTGTGCAGCAGCTGCTCCCACCAGTGACCCACGACGTACTCGGGGATGTAGACGACCACCAGGTCCCGCGGGCTCTCCCGCCGGATCGAGCGGACGTAGGTGATGACGGGCCGGGTGATCTCGCGGAACGGCGAGTCGAGGACGCGCAGCGGCACGGGGAGGTCCATGGCCTCCCACTGCGCGCGGAGCGCGGCCGCGTCCTCGGGGTCGACGCCGACGGTGACGGCCTCGATGGTCTGCGGGCGCGAGGCCCGCGCGTACGCGATGGCCCGCATGGTCGGCCGGTGCAGGTGCGAGACGAGCACGAGCGCGTGCACCCGGCTGGGGAGCGCGCGGGCGGCGGCGGGGTCGGCGCCGAGCGCGAGCTCGGCCTTGACGGCGTCGTAGTGCCGGCGGATGCCCTGCATGCCGATGAACACGATGATCATGGCGAGGATCGCGATCCAGGCGCCGTGCGTGAACTTGGTGATGAGCACGATGACCAGGACCGTCGCGGTCATGCCGAAGCCGATCGCGTTGATCACCCTGGACCGGAGCATCTGCCGGCGGCGCTCGGGGTCGGGCTGGGTGCGCAGCTCGCGGGTCCAGTGCTTGATCATGCCCAGCTGGGACAGCGTGAACGACACGAAGACGCCGACGATGTACAGCTGGATGAGCCGGGTGACCTGGGCGTCGAACGCGAGGATCAGCGCGATCGCGCCGGCCGCCAGGGCGATGATGCCGTTGGAGAACGCGAGCCGGTCGCCGCGGGTGTGCAGCTGGCGCGGCAGGTAGCCGTCCTTCGCCAGGATCGAGCCGAGGACCGGGAAGCCGTTGAACGCCGTGTTCGCGGCGAGCACGAGGATGAGCCCCGTCACCGCGGACACCACGTAGAAGAGCACCGGCGCCCCGCTGAACACGGTCTCGGCGAGCTGCCCGATCACCGGGTGCTGCACGTAGTCCACGGGCAGCGGCTCCCCGTTCAGCGAGAGCTGGGTGTGCGGGTCCTCGGCGTAGTGCACGCCCGTCGCGCGCGCGAGGAAGAGGATCGACATCATCATCACGGCCGAGATGCCGCCCAGCAGGGCGAGCGTCGTGGCGGCGTTGCGCGACTTGGGCTTGCGGAACGCGGGCACGCCGTTGCTGATCGCCTCGACACCCGTCAGCGCGGCACACCCGGACGAGAAGGCGCGGAGCAGGAGGAATGCCATCGCCAGGCCACCGAGGCTCTCGTAGCCGGACTC
>NZ_DASQCJ010000205.1:0-75410 GCF_035634735.1 Cellulomonas sp. | reverse complement strand
GGAGCCGCGCGACAGCGTGTCGCTGCAGCGCCTGGCCGTGTCGCGGTTGGGCAAGCAGGTCTACGAGCTCAAGGACGCCACCATCAAAGTCGGCGACCGTACGCTGCTCGACCGGCTCAGTTGGCACGTCGGCGATCAGGGCGTTGGCCGCGTCGATGCGGAACTTCGGCTTCGAGGTGCGCGCGGGCGGTCCACGGCGGAGCCAGGCGAGCTCCTTGCGGACCAGGTTCTGCCGCCGCTCCTCGGACGCGGCGGCCTGCCGCTGGCGCTCGGCCTTGGCGAGCACGAAGGCGGCGTACCCGCCGTCGTACGCGTCGACGACGCCGTCGTGCACTTCCCAGGTGCGGGTGGACACCGCGTCGAGGAACCAGCGGTCGTGGGTGACGACCAGCAGCCCGCCGGCGTTCGACGACCAGCGGCGGTTCAGGTGCCGGGCCAGCCAGGTGACCGCCTCGACGTCGAGGTGGTTGGTGGGCTCGTCGAGCATGAGCACGTCGTCGTCGCCGGCCAGCAGCGCGGCGAGCGCGACCCGCCGCCGCTGCCCGCCGGACAGGTCGCCGACGAGCTTGTCCCACGGCAGGTCGCCGACCAGCCCGGAGACGACGTCGCGGACCTTCGGGTCGCCGGCCCACTCGTGCTCGGCCCGGTCGCCGACGACCGCCTGCCCGACGGTGAGGCCCGGGTCCAGGGTGTCGGTCTGGTCGAGCACGCCGATCCGCACGCCGCCGCGGACCGTCACGCGCCCGGAGTCCGGGGTCAGCCGGCCGGCCAGCAGCGCGAGCAGCGAGGACTTGCCGTCGCCGTTGCGGCCGACGACGCCGACCCGGTCGCCCTCGTTGAGGCCCACGGTCACCGAGTCGAAGACGTTCTTGGTCGGGAAGGACAGGTGCAGCGCTTCGCCGCCGAGCAGGTGGGCCATCGGGCAAGCGTAGGGCGCACGGAGCGCCGGTCCCGCGCCGCGGCCGCTCCCGCACCCCCGCCCCGGCCCCGTCGTCAAACCGGTTGGCTCGATCGTCAAACCGCTTTTACGTTCGTCGGGACGTGCTGCACGAGGAGGTGAGCATGAGCCGACCGACGATCTCGGACGTCGCCCGGGCCGCCGGCGTGACCAAGGCGACGGTGTCCCACGCGTACAGCGGCCACCGGCCCATCTCGGCGGCGACGAAGGCCCGGGTGTTCGCGGCGGCCGAGGAGCTGCGCTGGGTGCCCAGCAGCAGCGCCCGCGCGCTCGCGGCCCGCCGGGCCAACGCGGTCGGCGTCGTGCTGCGCCGTGACCCGGCGATCCTCGCCTCCGACACGTTCTTCCCCGCGTTCATCGCGGGCGTCGAGCAGACGCTCGCGGAGCGCGAGGTCGCCCTGGTCCTGCAGGTGGTCGGCAGCCGCGGGGCGGAGGAGCGGGCCTACCAGGCGATGGCCGCGGGCCGGGCGGACGGCGTCATCGCCCTGGACCTGCACCGGGACGACTGGCGGGTGCCGTTCCTCGGCGGGCTCGGGCTGCCCGCCGTGCTGCTCGGCGCCTACGACGGCCCGACCCGGCTGTCCTGCGTCCGCACCGACGACGCCGCCCCGGTCGCCGAGCTCGTGGCGCACCTGCGCGCCCGCGGGCACACCCGGATCGCGCACGTGGCCGGCCCGCTCGGCTACGTGCACTCGTACGCCCGGGCCCGCGCGTTCGTGCAGGCCGTGGGCTCCCGCGAGCTGGTCCGCGAGGGCGACTTCACCGCGGGCAGCGGCCGGGCGCTCACGGCGGAGCTGCTCGCGCTGCGGGACCGGCCCACCGCGATCCTGTACGCGAACGACACGATGGCGATCGCCGGGATGTCGTACGCGCAGAGCCGCGGCGTCCGGGTCCCGCAGGAGCTCGCCGTCGCCGGGTTCGACGACGACCACCTGTCCGCGCACCTGAGCCCGCCGCTCACCAGCGTGTCCACCGACCCCGCCCGCCGCGGCCGGGTCGCCACCACCCGCCTGCTGGCCGACCTGGCCGGCGACGGGCCGCACTCCGTCACGGTCGACTGCACCGTCCTGCAGCTGCGCGGGAGCACCGACGCCCCCGCGCCGACGCACCACGCACCGCCCGAACCGCTCGAGGAGGAGCCCCGATGAGGTACATCCGCACCGCCGCGCTGCTGGGCGCCGTCGCGCTCGCCACCACCGCCTGCTCCGGAGGATCGGACGACGGCGGGTCCGGCGAGGCCACCGACGCCACCGGACCCATCACCGTCTGGCTGTCGAACAACGAGCAGGAGGTGGGCTGGGGCCAGGACGTCGTGGACGCCTGGAACGCCGACCACCCCGACGAGCAGGTCGAGGCCCAGGAGATCCCGGCCGGCGCGTCCTCCGAGGAGGCCATCACCGCGGCCATCACCGCCGGCACCGCGCCGTGCCTGGTCTACAACATCTCCAGCGCGGCCGTGCCCGGCTGGGTGCGGCAGGGCGGCCTGGTCGACCTGACGACGTTCGACGACGGCGCCGACTACATCTCCGCCCGCGGCGGCGACGGCGTGTCCGGCTACGAGACCGACGGCGGCTACTACCAGCTGCCGTGGAAGTCGAACCCCGTGATGGTCATGTACAACAAGGCGCTGTTCACCCAGGCCGGGCTCGACCCCGAGAACCCGGGCATGGCGACCTTCGACGACTTCCTGGCCGGCGCGCAGCAGATCGTCGACTCCGGGGCGGCCCCCAGCGCGATCTGGCCGTCGCCGACCAACGACTTCTACCAGCCGTGGTTCGACTTCTACCCGGTGTACCTGGCCGAGACCGACGGCACCGCGCTGGTCGAGGACGGGAAGGCCACCTTCGACGACGAGGAGGGCAAGGCCGTCGCCGACTTCTGGGCGTCGATCTACGCCGACGGCCTCGCGCCGCAGGAGGCCGCCACCGACGACGCCATGGTGTCCGGCCAGACCGCGATGCAGCTGGCCGGCCCGTGGGCCATCGCGTCCTACAAGGACAGCGTCGACGTCGGCTTCATGCCGGTGCCGACCTCCGACGGCCGCGAGGACGTGACGACGTTCGCGGACTCGAAGAACGTCTCGATGTTCACGTCCTGCGAGAACCAGGGCACGGCGTGGGAGTTCCTGAAGTACTCGACGAGCGAGGAGAGCGACGGCGCGCTGCTCGAGGCCACCGGCCAGATGCCGCTGCGCCAGGACCTCGCCGCCACGTACCCGGACTACTTCGCGGCGCACCCCGAGTACGAGGTGTTCGCCGACCAGGCCGCCCGCACCGGCGACGTGCCGAGCATCCCGAACTCGATCGAGGCGTGGCAGGCGTTCCGCGAGGCGTACACCTCGGCGGTGATCTTCCGGAGCACGTCCGTGGACGACTTCCTCAGCGCCGCGGCCGCCAAGATCGACGACCTGGTGCAGGGCTGACGTGTCCACGGTGACGGCGGGGGCGGGTGCGAGCACCGGACGCACCTCGCCCCCCGCGCCCCGGGGCCGCGGCCGGCGGCGGTGGTGGGGCGGGCAGCCGCTCGGCACGCTGTTCGCGGCGCCCTACCTGGTGTTCGTGCTCGTCGTGTTCGCCTACCCGCTCGGGTTCTCGGCGTACATGGCGTTCCACGACTACTTCTTCACGGCGCCGGGCGTGGACGTGCCGAAGCCGTTCGTCGGGCTCGACAACTTCCGCGAGGTGCTGACCGACCCGCAGGTGCTCGCCTCGTTCCGGAACACCGCGGTGTTCCTGGTGATCAACGTGCCGCTGACCGTCGCCCTGGCGCTCGTGCTGGCGTCGGCGCTGAACGCGGGCGTGCGGTGGGCGGCGGCCTACCGGGTGGCGTACTACGTGCCGTACCTGACGGCGTCGGTATCCCTGGTCGGCGTGTGGATGCTGCTGTTCTCGTCGAACGGCCTGGTCAACGCGGTCCTCGGCCCGCTGGCGCCGGACCCGTCCTGGCTCGCCAACAAGGCCCTCGCGATGCCGACGATCGCCCTGTACGTCACGTGGAAGCAGCTCGGGTTCTACGTGCTGCTCTACCTCGCGGCGTTGCAGAACGTGCCGCGCGAGCTGTACGAGTCGGCCGAGACCGACGGGGCCGGCGGGGTGCAGCGGTTCCTCAACGTGACGGTGCCCGGCGTCCGGGCGGCGACGACGCTGGTGCTCGTCCTGGCGATCATCACCGGCACCAACCTGTTCACGGAGCCGTACCTGCTCACCGGCGGCGGCGGCCCCGACGGGGCGTCCGTGACGCCCGTGCTGCTCATCTACCAGCGCGGCATCCAGCAGCAGAACCCCGACGTCGCGGCGGCCATCGGCATGGTCCTCGTCGTCGTGGTCGGGCTGCTGTCCCTGGCCGCGCAGCGACTGAACCGGGAGCGGTGACATGGGACGACGACGTGGCGGCGCCGTGGCGCGCCAGGTGCTCCTGGCGGCGGCCGCGCTGGTGTTCGCCTTCCCCTTCTACTTCATGGTGGTCGGCGCGTTCCAGGAGAGCCCGACCAACACCCCCGACCGGCTCGTGCCGACCTCCGGGTGGACCACGCAGAACTTCGCGCAGATCGACGCGCGGATCGACCTGGCGGGGTCGCTGGTCAACTCGCTGGTGTTCACGGCGGGGGTGTTGCTCGGCACCGTGGTGCTCGGCACGCTCGCGGGCTACGCGGTGGCACGGCTGCAGTTCCCCGGCCGGCGGCTGACCTGGGTTCTCATGCTCCTGGTGCAGATGGTGCCGTTCCAGCTGCTGATGATCCCGCTGTACGTGCAGATCACCCGCGGCTACGGCCTCGGGGACACCTACCTCGGGATGATCCTGCCGTTCGCGATCAACACCACGGCGGTGTTCATCTTCGCCCAGTTCTTCCGGGCGCTGCCGCGGGAGATGTTCGAGGCGGCCCGGATCGACGGCGCGGGCGAGCTGCGCATCCTCCGGTCCATCGCGCTGCCGCTGGTCAGGCCGGCGCTGGCGACGGTGGTGCTGGTGACGTTCATCGGGCCGTGGAACGAGTTCCTGTGGCCGTTCCTCATCACCAAGGACGCGTCGCTGCAGCCGCTCGCCGTGTCCCTGGCGAACTACATCTCCAACGTGTCGCAGACCGCGGCCAACCCCAACGGCGCGATCCTGGCCGGCGCCTGCGCGCTCGCGTTCCCGGTCGTCGCCCTGTTCTGCGTGTTCCAGCGGTATTTCCGCACCACCGACCTCGGCTCCGCCGTGAAGGGCTGACCCCATGACCGCGACCACCCTGTTCACCGGCGCGACGTTCCCGCTCGGCCCGTTCGTGCCCTACGAGGGCAACCCGATCCTCCGGCCCCGCGGCGGGTCGTGGGAGTCGGCCAACCTGTACAACCCGGCGGCGCTGGTCGTCGACGACGAGGTGCTGCTGCTGTACCGCGCGCACGCCGACGACATCGTGTCCCACATCGGCCTGGCCCGGAGCCGCGACGGGTACCACTTCGAGCGCGAGGACGAGCCGATCCTGTCCCCGCAGGAGGACTACGAGGAGTTCGGCTGCGAGGACCCGCGCATCGCCGTCGTCGACGGCACGTACTACCTGACCTACACCGGCTGGGACCGGAAGGCCGCGCGGCTGTGCCTCGCCACGTCGACCGACCTGCGCACCTGGACCCGGCACGGGCCGCTGTTCCCGGACTTCGACACGTTCGCCACCGTCGACCCGCGCGGGCACGAGTGGTCGAAGGCCGGGGTGATCGTGCCGGTGCGGATGCAGGGCCGGTGGTGGATGTACTTCGGCGAGGGCGGCCTCTACTGGGCCACCAGCGACGACCTGGTCCACTGGACCCCCGGCACGCCCGACACCGAGCCGATGTACGCGCCGACGCCCGGGTCGTTCGACGCCGACCTCGTGGAGATCGGCACCTCGCCGGTGCTCACCGACAACGGGCTGCTGGTGATGCTCACCAACGGCGCCACCCGCACGGTGCACGACGACGGCAGCGTCGACGTCGACTACCGGTGCGGCCAGATCGCGATCGACCCCGACGAGCCGACCCGGGTGCTGGCCCGCCTCCAGGAGCCGTGGCTCCGGCCGCAGACCTTCGAGGACCTCAACGGCCTGGTGTCCAACGTGACGTTCGTGGAGGGGCTCGTGCGGTTCCACGGGAAGTGGTTCGCGTACTACGGGCAGTCCGACACGACGCTCGCGGTGGCCGTGCACGACCCCGCCCGGCCGTGGGGCGCCTCGCTCCGCGGCTGACCCGGGTGCGCGGACGTCGGGTGGTGGCCTCGGGCTCGACGCGCTGCGCGTCCGGCCCGGGGCCGGTGCCGGCCGTCGGGGCGCTGGCGCGCACCTCACGACGACCGGCACCCGTCGCTCAGAGCAGCGCCGCGAGCATCAGCGTCGCGAACGAGCCGACCACGAGCACGGCCAGCAGCGGCAGCACCCACCGCACGTACCGGCCGTACGGCACCTTCGCGAGCGACAGGCCGCCCATCACGATCGCCGAGGTCGGCGTCACGAGCGCCACCGTGCCGACCGCGCACTGGAACGCGGTCACCACGAGGTCGCGCCCCACGCCCGCGAAGTCGGCCAGTGGTGCGAGCACGGGCATCGCGAGCGTCGCGAGCCCGGAGGAGCTCGGCACGAGGAACGACATCGGCACGTTCACGAGGTAGACGAGGACGCCGAACGCCCCACCCCCGGCACCGGAGACCAGACCTTCCAGCGCGTGCAGCACGGTGTCGGTGATCAGGGCGTTGTGCATGACGACCGTGATCCCGCGGGCCAGGACGATGACGAGCGCGGCGCCGAGGAACTCCGAGGCCCCCGCGAGCACGGACCCGACGAGCGCCTCGCCGCGCATGCGGCCGACCAGGCCGATCACGACCGCCATCACCAGGAACAGCGCGGTCAGCTCGGGGAAGTACCAGTCCAGCTGCCAGCCGTACGACGCCGCGCCGGGGCCGTGCACGACCTGCGCCCAGGGCACGAGGGCGAACACCATGAACGCGAACGTCGCCGCGAACAGGGTGATCACGACCTTCTGGCGGCCGGACATCACCAGCGAACCCGTGTCCACTCCCGCCGCCAGCTCGGCGTCCTCCGCGCTGATCCCGACCACCGAGCGGGAGGGGTCGCGGCGGACGCGCACGGAGTAGCGCACGACGTAGGCGATGGCGAGACCGCCGAACACCACCAGCAGCAGCGCGCGCAGGCCGATCCCCTGGCCGATCGGGATGCCCGCCGCGTCGGAGGCCGCGCCGGTCATGAACGGGTTCACCGTCGACGCCATGTTGCCGACGACGGACCCGACGAGGACCACGCCGACGGCGGTCATGCGGTCGAAGCCGAGGCTGAGCAGCAGCGGGATGAGGATGGCGTAGAAGCCGAGCGTCTCCTCGCCGAGGCCGAACGTGGACCCGCCCAGCGTGATGAGCACCATGAGGGCGACGATCACCGCCGCGCCGCGGTCCCGGAACCGCGCCGCGACGCGGCCGATGCCGGCATCGACCGCGCCGGTCCGGGTCGTGGTCACGATGAAGGCGCCGATCGCGAGCACGAAGAGGAACACGCCGGCGGCGCCGGTGAGGCTGCCGGACTCGTACGGGCCGACGAACCCGGACCCGGGGTCCTCGACGCCGTAGAGCCCGTTCACGGGGGCCTGGAACAGGTCCAGCACCCGGTCGCCGAACGAGGCGTCGACCTCCACGTGGTGGTACGAGCCGGGCACCGGCGCCCCGTCGACCAGGTCGTACTGGCCGGCCGGGACCACGAACCCGAGCGCCCAGACGACCGCGGTCAGGGCGACGAGGATCGCGTAGGTGTTGGGCAGAGCGAACCGGCGGCGCCGGCGGCCGGCCGGCGCCGGGTCCGGCGCGCCGGCGACGTGCGCGGCCTCGGTGGCCGGGGAGGGGGACGGCTGCGTCATCGCAGGGCCTTTCTCGGGGAGGGGACGGTGCGGTCGAGCGCGGTGCGCGCGAGGGCGAGCGCGCCGAGCACGGGAGGGGCGTCGAGCAGGTCGACGGGGAGGGCGAGGTCGCGGCGGTCCAGCCCGGCACGGAGCGCGTCCCGCAGCGCGGGCTGGGCGACGACCACGCCGCCGGCGGCGACGACGCGGGTCGGGCGTGCGCCGCGGGTGACGACCCGGTGCACCAGGTCGGCCAGCGCGTCTCCGGCGTCCGCGACGAGCCGCTCGCCGACGGCGGACCCGTCGGCAGCGGCCTCGAAGACGAGTGCGGCGTGCGCGCTCCACGCGGCCGGGTCCTCGGTCACGAGCCGGCCGGGCAGGTCGAGCGGGTGCCCGACCGCGAGCGCGCGGCACAGCCGCCCGGGGAGCGGGTCGGGGCTGTCGTCCTCGACGGCGCGCAGCGATGCCCGCACCGCCTCCCGCACGATCCCGGCGGCGCCGCCCTCGTCCCCGACGACCCAGCCCCAGCCGCCCGCGTGCACCCGCGCGCCGGTGGGGGTGCGGCCGACCGCGACCGAGCCGGTGCCGGCGATCAGGCCCACCGCGTCCGGGGATCCGGCCGCCGGGGCGACCAGCTCGGCGTCGTTCACCACCACGCACACGACGCCGGGCAGCCGGCGCTGGAGGTGGCTGCGCAGCTCCTCGCTCTCCTCCTCGAGGTCGCAGCCGTGGGCGCCGACCGCGACCGCGGCCAGGCCCGCCGGGTCCAGGGGGGCGACGAGCGCGGTCAGCCGCTCGGCGAGCAGCTCGGCCTTCACCTCGAAGGACGTGCCGCGCCAGCCTGCGGTGGGGGCCGTGGTGTCCGCCGCCTCGGCGCCGTCGGCCGTCTCCACCCGCACCCGGGTCTTCGTCCCGCCGACGTCGATGCCGGCCACGAGCCGGGTCATCGGTCCGCGCCGTCGGTCGTCCCGGGAGCCACCTTCGTGTCGACCCGGGCGAGCGCTCCGGCGTCCACGTCGCTGCCGAGGGCGGACCCGAGGTCGAGCGCGAGCATCTGCAGGACCGCCACCTCGGTGACCACGGCGGCGAGCGGCGGCAGGGCGGGCAGCCGCACCGTGGCGACGCCGGCGGGAGCCGCCACGTCCTCGTCGGTGAGCAGGAGCACCGGGACGTCGTACGTGGCCAGCTGGGAGCCCAGCTCGGCCTCCCGGACGCCGCCGATCAGCACGTGCGCGGTGCGACCGACCGCGTCGGTCATGCCGTGCAGGTAGGTGCGCGTCGTGGTGCCGAGGGCGGGCACCTTGGGCCCCTCCCGGAGCAGCAGCGCGCCCTGCTCGGCGGCGCCGGCGCTCGCGGCCCGGCCGACGACGTCGACGCATCCACGCTCCGCCGCGCGTCCGGCGAACGCGGCGACGGTGCGGGCCGTGGCCGCGTCGTCGAGCACGTCGTGCAGCGCGGCGGGCAGCCCGGACCAGACCTCGGACGCGGCGCCGTGCACCCGGTGCTCGACGAGCATGCCGAGCGCCACCGCGGTCGCGGCCACCGCCACCGACGACATGCCGGAGTCCACCAGGCCCCCGAGCCAGAGCAGGTCGTCGGCCGCGTCCGCCAGGGGGGACCCCGGCTGGTTGACCACCGCGATGCTGCGGGACGCGCGGGCGGCCGCCTCCAGCGTCTCGGGGCTGCGACCCGACTGGGAGACCGCGACCGTGAGGTCCGCCAGCTCGGGTGCGCCCGGCGGCAGGTCGTCGCCGGCCGACCGCGTCGCCCGGACGCCACCCCGGCGCAGCTCGAGCACCGGAGCGGCGAGGACGGCGTGCGAGGCGCCGATCCCCGCGAGCAGGACGCCGGACCGCCGGGGCAGCGGCCGGCGCTCGGTGAGCCAGCCGGCGGTCCGGGCGACCGTGGCCAGGACGGCGTCCGGCTGGGCCCGGACTCCGTCGCGGAACGGGATGAGGACTTCGTGCGGCGTCATCGCTGGTCGCACCTCTCGACTTCGTTAGGTAACTGGCCTTACGAGCCGAGACCGTAGGATCGGCGGACCCGGACGCCCCTGTGCGGTCAAGATCCGCGGCCACGGTCAAGGACGCGACGACGGATCGGCGGGGTCGGTGCGCCGCGAACATTGACCGGGGCGTCACAACTTGACCGAGGAGCAGATGGTGCAGCGGGACTGGGCTGACGTGGTGCTGGCCGGCGAGGCCGATCCGGCCGTGCTGACCCGGGCGGTGCGGCGCGGCACCCTGGTGAGGCTGGCGCGCGGGGTGTACTCGGGCCGCACCGCGCAGGACCCGGAGGACGTCGCCCGCGCCTGCTGGTTGCGGGTGGTCGCCGCGGTGCTGCCGGGCGCCACGGTCGTCGGGCCCGCCGCGGAGCTGCTCGCGCGCCGGGCCGCAGCGGGCCTGCCCGTCGAGCCGCTCCCGGCGGAGATCGCCGTGCTCGACGTGCTGCACGACCGGCGCACCACGCTGCGGCTGCCGGGGGTGGTCGTGCGGTCCGCGCCGGGCCCGCGCCCCGGCCGCACGCTGGCCCTGCCCCGCGGGATCGCCGTCGAGCGGGTCGCCGGGGCCGCGGAGCCGGCGACGGGGACCGGCCAGCGGTCCGGTGCGCCACGGACCGCCCCGGTGCAGGCTGCCGGGCCGCTGCCCCGGCTCTCGGCCGCCGCCCAGGCGGTCGGCCTGGAGCTCGTCCGCGGGGGGCCTGCCACCCGGCCCGAGCTCAGTGCCCGCCTCGGGCTGTCGAAGCCGACCGTCTCCGTCGCGGTCGCCGAGCTCGAGCGTGCCGGCCTCGCCCTGCAGAGGACCTCGCGTTCGGGAGCGACGGGGCGGTCCGCGGCGGTCTACGCGGTGGCGCCGAACGCCGGCTGGACGCTCGGGATCGACCTCGGCAACGCCCAGGTCCGGCTGGCGGCCCGGGGCATCGCCGGTGACCGGCTCGGCGAGCGGCGCGCGACGCTCCGGCAGGCCGGATCCGTCGACCGGCTGCTGGAGGTGACGGCGCACGCGCTGGCCGAGCTGCGGGCGGGACTCGTGGCGGCCGGCCCGCTGCTCGCTGTGGCGGTCGCGCTGCCCAAGCCGGTGCGCGCGGACCACCGGCTCACCGGCCGCGAGGGGCCGTCGCTGGGCGGTCTGGCGCCTGAGGAGCTGCTCGCCCGCCTCGGGGTGCCTGCCGGGGTGCCGGTGCTCGCGGAGAACAACGTGAACTGCGCGGTGCTGGCGGAGACCGGGCACGGCGTGGCCGCCGGCCGTCAGGACGTGGTCTTCGTCCAGGTGGGTGAGCGCATCGGTGCCGGGGTGGTGGTCGGCGGCGTCCTGGTGCACGGGGCTCGCGGCGGCGCCGGGGAGGTCGCCGACCTGCCCTTCCCGTGGGCCGACGACCGCGCACCGCAGGAGCTCGGTGCCGAGCGCCACGTCGGTGCCGCCGCCCTCGTGGCCCGCCTGCCGGGCCGTCCGGCGGCCGGCGACCTGCGGGCGCAGGTCGACGCGCTGCTGGCCCGCGCCGAGGCCGGGGACGCCGTGGCCGTCGCCGCGGTCCGCGACCACGCCCGGGAGGTGGCGCGGGTGGTCACCGCCCTGGTGGCCGTGCTCGACCCGGAGGTGGTGGTCCTCGGCGGCCCCGTGGGGGAGCACCCCCTGGTGGTGCGCTGGGTCCGCGCCGAGCTGGCCGGGCTGTCCGGCCACACCGAGGTGGTGCCGAGCGCTCTGGGCGGCGCGGCCACGGTCGAGGGTGCCGCCGCGCTGGCGGCGCGGCACCTGGTCGGAGAGCTGTTCCCAGCGTCGCGCCGCGCGTCCGGGAACCGGGAGCCGGGGCTGACGGACGGGTCCGTCCCGTTACGGTAGGCCGGTGCTCCGCCCCGACAGCGACCCCGCTGCCCCCGACGACGTCACCGACCCCGCCGCGCCGGTCGGTCCCGCGGCCGGCGGGCTCGCGGACCCCGACGCCCCGGGCTGGCGGAGGCCGCCGATCACCGCGGAGCAGCGCCGGTACGACGTCCTGCTGGCCGCGGGCCTGCTGATCGGCGGCATTCTCAGCCTGGCGCTCGGGCGCACGGCGGGCATGTACGACGAGCCCGCCGAGGGCTGGGTCGCCGTGCTGTGCGTGCTCGCGGTGACCGCGCCGCTCGCGTGGCGCCGGCAGCGCCCGGCGGTCGTGGCGGTCGTCGTGGCGGCGGCGTTCGTGCTGATGGGCGAGCTCCGGGTCCCCGAGACGCTGTTCGGCAACATCGCGCTGTTCATGGCGCTCTACACGGTCGGCGCCTGGGACCGGAACCGCGTGCGGGCGTTCTGGGTGCGGGCGGGGATCGTCGTCGCGATGTTCGTCTGGCTGCTGATCGCGATGTTCCAGGCGGTCACCGACCCCGAGGGCATCGAGGGCTTCTCCAACGCGGGCGCGTTCTCCCCGCTGGTGGCGTACCTGCTGATCCAGCTGCTCACCAACATCCTGTACTTCGCGGGCTCCTGGTGGTTCGGCGAGCACGCCTGGAACGCCGCGCGCGAGCGCGCCCGCACGGCGTACCGCGGGCGGCTGCTGGTCGGCGAGCGCCGCCGGGTCGAGGAGCAGGCCGTCGCCATCGAGCGGCTGCGGCTGGCCCGGGAGCTGCACGACGCGGTCGCGCACCACGTGTCGATGATGGGCGTGCAGGCCGCCGCGGCGCGGATGGTCCAGGAGTCCGACCCGCAGCAGGCCGCCGCCGCGCTGGAGCAGGTCGAGGACAGCGCCCGCGAGGCCGTCGACGAGCTGCACGGGCTGCTCAGCACGCTGCGCGAGTCCGGGACCGAGGCGCACGCCGCCTCCGCGGTCGGCTCGCTGTCCGTCGAGCGGCTGCCCGAGCTGGTGCAGCAGGCCGCGGACACCGGGCTGGCCGCGGAGTACCAGGTGGTCGGCGACCCCGTGCGGGTGCCGCCGCTCACCTCGCTCAACCTGTACCGGATCTGCCAGGAGGCGCTGACCAACGTGCGCAAGCACGCGGGGACCGGCGCCCGGGTGGACGTCCGGCTGCGGTACGAGCCCGACGCGGTCGAGCTCGAGGTCACCGACGACGGCACCGGCGCGCGACGGGTCGCGCGGCGCGGGACGTCCGGCGGGCTCGGCCTGGTCGGCATGCGGGAACGGGTCGCCGCCGACGGCGGCACGCTGGAGACCGGCGCGCGGGGGCGCGGCGGCTACCTGGTCCGGGCGCGGGTGCCGCTCGGGCCGCGGACGGGAGGGGCACGATGACCGGGGCCGACGCGGTGCGGTTCGACGACGCGACGGAGGGCGACGCCCCGGACCGGGGCTTCGGCCCGGACCGGCCGGTGCGCGTGGTGCTCGCGGACGACCAGGCGCTGCTGCGGGCCGGGCTCGCCACCATCCTCGGCGCGCAGCCGGACCTGGAGGTCGTCGGGCAGGCCGGCGACGGCGCCGAGGCGGTCGAGCTGGCGCGCGCGCTGCGCCCGGACGTCGTCTGCATGGACGTGCAGATGCCGGGCGTCGACGGGCTGGAGGCCACCCGCCGGATCACGGCGGACCCCGGCATCACGGCGGGCGTGCTCGTCCTGACCACGTTCAACCGGGACGACTACCTGCTGGAGTCGCTGCAGGCGGGCGCCGCCGGGTTCCTGCTGAAGAACTCCCGGCCCGAGCAGCTCGCGGACGCCGTGCGCGCCGTCGCCGCGGGGGACGCGCTGCTGTCGCCCGAGGTCACCCGCGCCGTCATCGCCCGCGCCGTCGTCGGCCAGGGCTCCACCTCCGGGGGGAGCCCCGCGGCCGCCGGGCGCGGCACCGGCGACCCCTCCGCCACGGGGCTGACCGAGCGCGAGCTCGAGGTGCTGCGGCTGGTCGCGCGCGGCCTGAGCAACGACGAGATCGCCGCCGAGCTCGTCCTGGGCCGCGCCACCGTCAAGACCCACGTGTCCAACGTGCTCACCAAGCTCGGCCTGCGGGACCGGGTGCAGGCCGTCGTCTACGCGTTCGAGAACGGGCTGACGGACTGACCCCCTCCGCCCCGGGACGGAGGCCCGGCCGCCCCGCAAGTTCCGCCCGGCGGCCGAGGTGCTCCGGCGGTGGCGCCTCCTAGCGTTGATCCCGGCGGACGACAGGTCCGCCACAGGTCAGGACGGGAGACGACATGCTGCAGCTCGACGGGATCCACCGGTCCTTCGGGGACCGGCTGGTGCTCGACGACGTCGGCTTCTCGGTGGAGCGGGGCAAGCTCACCGGGTTCGTCGGCGGGAACGGCGCCGGCAAGACGACGACGATGCGGATCATCCTCGGGGTGCTCACGCCGGACTCCGGCACCGTCACCTTCGACGGCAGCCCGCTGGGCGACGACCGCCGCCGGGCCTTCGGCTACATGCCCGAGGAGCGCGGCCTCTACCCGAAGATGCACGTGCTGGAGCAGATCACCTACCTCGCGCGGCTGCACGGCTACGAGCGCCGGACCGCGACGGAGAAGGCGCGCGACCTGCTCGAGAAGCTCGGCCTCGGCGAGCGGCTGAACGACCCGGTCGACGACCTGTCGCTCGGCAACCAGCAGCGCGCCCAGATCGCCGCCGCCCTGGTGCACGAGCCGGAGGTGCTGGTCCTCGACGAGCCGTTCTCCGGCCTCGACCCGATGGCCGTCGACCTGGTGCTCGGCGTCCTCCAGGAGTACGCGTCCCGCGGCGCGCCGGTGCTGTTCTCCTCGCACCAGCTCGACGTGGTCGAGCGGCTGTGCGACGACGTGGTCGTCATCGCCGGCGGCAGGATCCGCGCGGCGGGGGAGAAGGAGGCGCTCCGCGCCCAGCACGCCGCCCCGCGGTACGAGATCACCTCGGGCGGCGACATGGGCTGGCTGCGGACCGAGCCGGGCGTCCGGGTCGTCGAGTTCGACGGCGGCTACGCCCTGTTCGAGTCCGACGAGGCCGCCGCCCAGCGGGTCCTGCGCGCGGCGCTCGACGCCGCCCCCGTCCAGCAGTTCAGCCCGGTGCGCCCGCGGCTCGCGGAGATCTTCCGCGACATCGTCCGCGACGAGGAGCGTCACGACGACGAGCCCGCCACCACGAAGACGAAGGAGCCGGTCCGATGAGCGGGCGCACCCCGATGCTGTCGAACACCCCCTCGTCCGGCTCCGCGCCGGCAGCCAGGCCCGCCACCCCGAACACCGTGCAGGCGACGCTCATGGTCGCCGAGCGCGAGGTCACCACGCAGGTCCGCAGCAAGTCGTTCCTCATCTCGACCGCGGTGCTGCTCGTGCTCGTGCTGGGCGGCATCATCCTCACCTCCGTGCTGGGCGACCGGCTCGGCGGCGGGGACACGAAGGTCGCCGTCGTCCCCGAGACCGCCGCGGTGATCGAGGGCGTCGACGGGCTGGAGGCGGTCGACGCCGCCGACCCCGAGGCGGCGCGCGCGCTGGTGGAGTCCGAGGAGGTCTCCGCCGCGGTCCTGCCCGACGACGACTCGGACAACCTGCTCGGCGTCGTGGTGGTCGGCCTCGACTCCGCCCCGGACGGCGTCATCAGCGCGCTGGCGGTGACCCCGCCGGTCGAGCTGCTCGACGAGTCCGGCACCTCGGACGCGCTGCGGTACGTCGTGTCGTTCGTGTTCGGCATCGCGTTCTTCATGGCCGCCATGACGTTCGGCAGCACGATCGCGCAGAACACCGTGCAGGAGAAGCAGTCCCGGATCGTCGAGATCCTGCTGTCGACCGTCCCGCCCCGCGCGCTGCTCGCCGGCAAGATCCTCGGCAACACCGTGCTCGCGGTCGGCCAGATCGCCGCGATCGCCGCCGTGGCCGTCGTCGGCCTGGTCGTCACCGGGCAGGACGACCTGCTGGGCATGATCGGGGCGCCGGTCGCCTGGTTCGTGCTGTTCTTCCTCGTCGGGTTCGTGCTGCTGGCCGCGCTGTTCGCGTCCGCCGCGTCGCTCGTCTCCCGCGTCGAGGACACCGGCCCGGTGCTCACCCCGGTGATGATGCTCGTGATGATCCCGTACTTCGGCGTCATCTTCTTCAACGACAACGACCTGGTGCTGACGATCATGTCGTACGTGCCGTTCAGCGCCCCGGTCGGGATGCCGGTGCGGCTGTTCCTCGGCGAGGCGTCCTGGTGGGAGCCGCTGGTGTCCCTGGTGATCCTCGCGGGGACCGCGGTGCTCGTCACCGGCATCGGCGCCCGGATCTACGCCCGCTCGGTGCTCCGCACCGGCCGCCGCGTGAAGCTCTCGGAGGCCCTGACCAAGGCGGCCTGACCCCCGCCCGCACGACCGGCGCGCGCGGCACCCGCACGGGGTGCCGCGCGCGCCGTCGCGCACGCCCGGGTTCGGCGAGATGGCAGCTCTCGGCTGTGCGCGGGACCCGCGACGCAGCCGAGAGTTGCCATCTCGGCGGAGGGTCAGGGGGTGTCGAAGGGGGCGACCAGGGTGCGGAGCAGGTCCGCCAGGCGGTCGCGCTCCGCGGCCGGCAGCGAGGCCAGCAGGTCGCGCTCGATCTCCAGCAGCGTCGACATCGCGGCGTCGACGCGGGCGCGGCCCTCGTCGGTGAGGCTGACCAGCACCCCGCGGCGGTCGTCGGGGGAGGGCAGCCGCTCGACCAGCGCGCGGGACGCCAGCCGGTCGACGCGGTTCGTCATCGTCCCGCTGGTCACCAGCGTCTGCGTGAGCAGCGCGCCCGGGGACATCCGGTACGGCGCGCCGGCGCGGCGCAGCGCGGACAGCACGTCGAACTCCCACGGCTCCAGCCCGTGCCGGGCGAACGCCTGCCGCCGGGCGAGGTCGAGGTGCCGGGACAGCCGCGTGACGCGGGACAGCACGGACAGCGGCGCGACGTCGAGGTCGGGGCGCTCGCGCGCCCACGCCGCGACGATCCGGTCCACCTCGTCCCGGGGCGCGCCGGGCTGACCTTGTGGAACGGCTGCCGACATGCGGGCGAGGTTACTCGACGGGTGCCGCCGGGCCGGGCTCCGCGGGCGCGTCGCCGGGGGACGCGTCGTCCGGCTTCGGGCGGGGCTTCGCGGCGCGCTTCCGCGGCTCCGGGGCGGTCGTCAGCCGCGGGCGGCGCTCCAGGCCGGACAGCCCGTTCCACGCGAGGTTGACCAGCGCCGCGGCGACGTCCGCCTTCTTGGGGCTGCGCGCGTCCAGCCAGTGCTGGCCGGTGAGCGCCACCATGCCGACCAGCATCTGCGCGTAGATCGGCGCCGTGCGCGGGTCCAGGTGCTGCTTCTTGAACTGCGCGGCGAGCAGGTGCTCGACCTGCGTCGCCACGTCGCCGATCAGGCTGGAGAACGTGCCGGTCGCCTGCGCCACCGGCGAGTCGCGCACCAGGATCCGGAACCCGTCCTCGGAGTCCTCGATGTACCCGAGCAGCGCGAGCGCGGACCGCTCGACCATGACCTTGGGGTGGCCGCCCTCGTCGAGCGCCCCGGTGAGCGCGCCGGTCAGGGCCTGGATCTCCCGGTCGATGACGACCGCGTAGATGCCCTCCTTGCCGCCGAAGTGCTCGTAGACGACGGGCTTGGACACCTCGGCGCGGGCGGCGATCTCCTCGACCGACGTGCCCTCGAAGCCCTTCTCGGCGAACAGCCGGCGGCTCACGTCGAGCAGCTGCGCACGCCGCTGCGTCGCGGTCATGCGGGCGCGCGTCGTCCGTGGCGTGCGGCGGGGCTCGGCGGTCATCGGGCCATCCTCGCAGGCGCGGCGCCCGGGTGGGGGCGGTGGCGCCGGTGAGTAGTACCGTTATCGGTACTGTCGATCGATGGCCGGAGTGGAGAAGATCCTTGAGGAGATGCGCCGACGACCCGCCGGTGTGCGGTTCGTCGACCTCGCGCGGGTCTGCCGCCACTTCTTCGGCGAACCGCGGCAGCGGGGCACCTCGCACCAGGTGTTCGCGACGCCGTGGCGGGGTGACCCGCGCGTGAACATCCAGGACGACCACGGCAGGGCCAAGGCATACCAGGTGCGTCAGGTGCTGGCGGCAGTCGACAGGCTCGCGACCGAGGCGGGAGAGGAGCAGGGAGCGCGATGAGCACCTACGAGGACCACTACAGCTACCGCGTCGGATGGTCGCCCGAGGACGACGCCTACGTCGGCACCGTCGTCGAGTTCCCGTCGCTGTCGTGGCTCGACGCCGACCGCGCGCTGGCCTTCGGCGGGATCCAGCGCCTGGTCGAGGACGTGATCGCCGAGATGGTGGAGTCCGGGGAGGACCCACCCGCCGCGCTGGCCGACCGGGTGTACTCCGGGCGGTTCGTCGTCCGCATCCCGCCGGAGCTGCACCGGAGGCTCGCGATCGAGGCGGCGGAGCAGCAGGTGTCGCTGAACCGGCTCGCCTCGATGCGCCTCGCGGGCTGACGCGGCCCGGGAGCGCGTCCCGGGCTGGCAGACTGGCGGCCGACGCGGGGGAGCCGGCACGCCCGGCCCGCCCGCGGTCCGCCCTGGTGTAACGGCAGCACGCAGGCCTTTGGAGCCTTGAGGTCCGGGTTCGAATCCTGGGGGCGGAGCCGGCGTGTCGCTACCGTCCGGGCGTGATGGCGATCTTGCCGTGGACGTGCCGGCTCGTCTGGTGGGTCACCGCTTGCTGGAACTGCTCGAGGCCGTAGACCGCCGCGACCGGGACCCGAAGCCCGCCCTCGGAGATGAGCGCGAGCAGACGGTGCAGCGCGTCCGGTCGCGCGTCGGAGCCGTTGACCTGCACGACCCCGGCCGGCGGACCGTCAGCCTCGATGGTGACGACGCGGTGCCGCGGCACCCCCAGGCGGATCGCCGTCTCGGCGGTTTCCGTGCCGTGCAGGTCGGCGGCGGCAGCGACGGAGACGCCCATGGCGGCGATCTCGCCGTCGAGAGCAGGGCCGTAGGTCACGGGCCGCGCACCGAGCGATCGGATGTGGTCGGCAGAGGCCGCCGAACCCGTCCCGATCACCCCGACGCCGCCGCGGACGAGCAGCTGGGTCAGGATCGAACCGACTCCGCCGCCTGCGGCGCCGACGAGGACGGTCTCGCCGGGCTCCGCAGCCAAGGCGTCAGCGACGGCCGACGCGGTACGTCCGGCGATGTCCAGAGTCCCGGCCTCGAGGTCGGAGACACCAGCAGGTGTGCGGTGCAGGCTCGGATGGCGTTCGTCGACAGTGATCGACGTCGCCACGGCCCGGCCGCGGGCTCCACCGAAGACGCGATCTCCCACGCGCCATCGGCTCACCGACGGGCCGATCTCCGTGATCGTCCGCAGGGACGTCGATCACGAACGCTGCTGCGAGCGTGCTCGACTCGACGATCTGCCAGTCCACGGGGTTCAGGCCGGCGACGGTGACGCCGATCCGGACCTCAGAGCCCAGGAGGCGACGAGGTGCGACGGAGCGGAGGGCGAGGTCGGCGACGTCGCCGAACCGGTCGAGTACGACAGCAGAGTCCACGTCGTCCGCAGCGAGGCCGCTCGAGCGTCTACTCCTCCGCGGTCACCTCGTCGTGCAGCGGACTCCACCCCACCGCGCGCCCGTCGGGCGTCGACGACGCGCTCGGCCGCCGTGCGACGATGCCCGACGTGCCCGTGCCGCTGCCCGCGTCCGCCGCCGCCCCCGCCCTGGCGGCCGTCCGGCGCGGGGACGTCGTGGCGGCCGGCGTGACGCTCGCGCTCGGCGTGGCCGGGCTGCTCGCGCTCCCGGCGCTCGCCGCGATGGAGCCGGCCGAGCCGGTGCCGGTGCCGGCCGTGGGCGCCCTCGGGTGGTGGCTGGTCGTCGCGACGCTGGTGGTGCAGGCCGGCGCGGTCGCCGTCGCCCGGACCGCGCCCCGCGCCGCGCTGCTCGTCGTCGCGGCCGTCCCGCTCGGGGTCGCGCTCGCGGGCGGGGGCCCGGAGGTGAGCGCGTCCGGCCTGCTCACGCTGGCCGTGGTGGTCGCGGTGTACCGCGCCGCCGTCGCCGTGCCGCTCGCCCGGATCCGCCTGGCGCTCGCCGCCGGGGTGCTGCTGCTCGCGGTCGCCTCCGCGGTCGCGGGGGTGGACGCGGTCGACGCACCCGGCACACCGCTCGTCGCGCTCGCCGCGGCGGCGCAGGCGCTGGCCGTGGTGGCGCTCGGGCTGGTGCCGGCGCTGGTCGTGTCGTCGCGCCGGGCGGTCCGGGCGGCGCAGGAGGGGGAGCTCCGCGCCCTCGCCGGCGAGCAGGAGGCCCGGGTTCGGACGGCGCTGGCGGAGCAGCGGACCGCGATGGCCCGCGAGCTGCACGACCTCGCGGCGCACCACCTGTCCGGCATCGCGCTGATGGCGTCGGCGATCGACCGGCAGATCACCACGGACCCCGAGGCCGCGCGCCGCGGGGTGCGGGAGGTGCGGGAGCAGAGCCGTGTCGTGCTCGCGGACCTGCGCCGGCTGGTCGGGCTGCTGCGGGAGGACGACGGCGCGGAGACGTCGGCGCTGACGCTCGCGGCGGTGCCGGACCTGGTCGCGGCGGCGCCCGGCGCCCCCCGGGACGTGACGCTGGAGGTGCTGCGGGCCCCGGGGGCGGACGCGGCGCCGCTCGGCGCCGGCGTCGGGCCGCTCGCCCAGCTCGCCGGGTACCGGATCGTGCAGGAGTCGCTCGCGAACGTCCGGACGCACGCGACGGGCGCGGCCTGCCGGGTGACGGTCGACGACCGGGGTGCCGACTCGGTCGTGCTGACGGTGCGGAACGGGGTGCCCACCGGCGAGCCGCGGGCCGGCGACCCCGGGCACCCCGGGTACGGCCTGCGCGGGATGCGGGAGCGCGCCGAGCTCGTCGGCGCCGACCTGCGGCACGGCCCGACCCCCGACGGGGGCTGGGAGGTCCGGCTCGTGCTGCCGCGCGAGCCCCGAGCAGAGGAGGGCGCGCCGTGACCCGGGTGCTCATCGCCGACGACCAGCCCCTGGTGCGCGCCGGCCTGTCCGCGCTGCTCGCCGCCGAGCCCGACCTCGAGGTCGTGGGCGTCGCGGCGGACGGCGACGAGGCGGTCGCGCTCGCCCGCACCGCCGAGCCCGACGTGGCGGTCCTCGACATCCGGATGCCCGGCCGGGACGGGATCAGCGTCGCGCGGGAGCTGTGCGGGCCGGAGGCCGAGCGCCCGGTGCCGGTGCTGGTGCTGACGACGTTCGACCTCGACGACTACGTGTTCGGCGCGCTCGAGGCGGGCGCGTCGGGGTTCCTGCTCAAGGACGCCGAGCCGGAGGAGATCGTCCGGGCGGTGCGGCACGTCGCGGCGGGGCGGGGCACGCTCGACCAGGCGCTGACCCGCCGGGTGCTGCGCGAGTTCGCGGACCGCCGCCGGCTGCAGCCCGTGACGGTGCAGCGGGGGGCCGACGTGCTGACCGCCCGGGAGCAGGACATCCTCCGGCTGCTCGCGCAGGGCATGTCGAACGAGGAGATCGCCGCGGAGCTGGTGGTCGAGGTGTCGACGGTGAAGTCGCACCTCGCGCGGATGATGCCGAAGCTCGGGGTGCGGTCGCGGCTGCAGGCCGTCGTCTGGGCGTACCAGAACCGGGTGGTCACGGTCCCCGACGAGGGCTGACGCCGGGCGCGGTCCGCCGCGCGGCGGACCGGTTGCGTCGAAGGATGCAGGCCCGCCGGTTCCGTCGCAGGCGGCTGGAGGGCGAGGGGGCCGGATTCCTAGCGTCGAGGGGACGCAGCACCCCAGACGAGGAGACCGGCCATGAGCGCCACCGCACCCACCCCGACCAGCCCGGCGAGCCCGGCCGCCCCCCCGGCCGGCGCCCAGCCCGCCGTGCTGCTGGACCGGGTCCACCGCACCTACCCCAACGGCCGCGGCACGGTCGCGGCGCTGGCGGGCGTCTCCCTGGCGCTCGCCCCCGGCTCGTTCACGGCGGTCATGGGGCCGTCGGGCTCCGGGAAGTCGACGCTGCTCAACGTCTCCGCCGGCCTGGACCGGCCGTCGAGCGGGCGCGTCGTGGTCGGCGGGTCCGACCTCACGGCGATGTCGCCCGACGCGGTGACCCGGCTGCGGCGGGACCGGATCGGCTTCGTGTTCCAGGCGTACAACCTGGTCGGCCACCTGACCGTGGCGGAGAACATCGCGCTGCCGCTGCTGCTCGGCGGCCGCGAGCCCGACGCGCACCTGCGCCGCTACCTGATGGCCGCCGTCGGGCTCGAGGGGATGGACGACCGGCTGCCGGGCGAGCTGTCCGGCGGGCAGGCGCAGCGCGTCGCGATCGCCCGCGCGCTGGTCACCCGGCCCGCGGTGGTGTTCGCCGACGAGCCGACCGGCGCGCTCGACTCGCACACCGGCGGCCAGGTGCTGGAGGTGCTGCGCTCGACCGCGCAGACCCTGCAGCAGACGCTGGTGCTGGTCACCCACGACGCGCACGTCGCCGCCGCGGCGGACCGCGTGCTGTTCCTCGCCGACGGCCTGATCGCCGGGCACCTCGACGCGCCGACGACCGAGCAGGTCACGGCCCGGATGATCGAGCTGGGCCGATGAGCGCCGTCGGGTCGATGGCCCGGTCCGCCGTCCGCGTGCACCGCGGCAGCCTGGCCGGCAGCGCGCTGGTCGTGGGGCTCGCGGCCGCGCTGCTCACCGCGACGGGCGTCTGGGTGGAGGCCGGGGTCCGGCTCGCCGCCGGCGCGGCCGACGACCCCGCCGCCTCGATGCTGCTGGCCGTCGCCTCGTCGTTCGCGGGGACCGCGGTGCTGATCGCGCTGCTGGTGGTCGCGTCGACGTTCGCGGGCGCGCTCCGGCCGCGGGCGCGGGAGTTCGCCCTGCTGCGGGCCGTCGGCGCCACGACCGGGCAGGTGCGCCGGCTGGTGACCGCGGAGGTGCTGCTGGTGTTCGCGGTCGCCGCGCCGCTCGGGGCCGTCCCCGGGCTGCTGCTCGCACCGCTGCTGGCCGACGTGCTGGTCGCCGGCGGGGTCGTGCCGGCCGGGTACGCGCCCGCGCTGTCGCCGTGGCCGGTGCTCGGCGCGCTCGCGCTGCTGGTGCCGACGGCGCTGCTCGGCGCGCGCCTGGCCGGACGGGAGAGCGCGCGGCTGAGCCCGGCGAGCGCCGTGCAGCAGGCCGCGGTCGAGCCGCGGGGCATCCCGCGGGCGCGCGCCGTGACGGCGGCCGTGCTGGCCGTGGCCGGGCTGGTCGCCGCGCTGGTGCCGTTCGCCCTGCCCGGGATCGCGGGCGCCGCGGCCGCGACGACGTCGGCGATCGTGCTGCTGATCGCCGCCGCGCTGGTCGGGCCGCTGCTGGTCCGGTGGGGTGCGGAGCGGGGGCTGCGGCTCACCCGCGGGTCGCGCGCCGTGCCGACGCTCGCGCTGACCAACGCCCGCGGGTTCTCCCGGCGGCTCACGGGGGCGGTGCTGCCGCTCGCGCTCCTGCTGGCGCTCGGCACCGTGCAGTCCGGGGCGAACCGGGCGATCGTCGACGCCGCGGAGCAGCAGGTGCGGGACGCCGTGGTGGCGGACGTGGTGGCCGAGGACCCGGCCGCGGGCGGGGTCGCCGAGGCGCGGGCCGCCGAGGTGGCCGCGCTGCCGGGCGTCGCCGCCGCGGGCGTGACCGCCGGCGTGGCCGCGCAGGTCCGGACCGACCAGGAGGACGAGGACCTGCCGTTCCTCGACGGGCTGTCCTGGGAGGCGGCGACGCTGCGGACGGTGCCCGCCGAGGCGACGCTCCTCGACCCCGACGTGCGGTCCGGCTCGCTGGACGACCTGGGCCGGGACGGCACGATCGCGATCAGCAGCGAGGCGGCGCTCGGCACCAGCGGGCTGGGCGACCCGGTGGAGGTGCGGGTCGGGGGCTCCGAGGTCGAGCTGACGGTGGTGGCGGTCTACGAGCGGGGTCTCGGGCTGGGCGACTACCTGGTCGGCTCCGGGACGGCGGTCGCCGCCGGGGCGGAGGGCGGCGTGCTGCTGGTCCGCGCCGAGGACCCGGCCGCGGCCGGGGACGTGCGGGCGGCTGTCGCGGCGACCGGGCTCGACGTCACCGACCCCGCCGGGTACGCGCGGTCGGTGCGGGACGCCGCGGCGGGGGAGCAGGGGCTCGGGACGGCGCTGCTGCTGGCGCTGCTGGCGTTCGTCGCGGTCGCGGCGGGCAACGCGCTGGTGGGCCTGGTCGGCACCCGGCGGGCGGAGCTGGCGCTGCTGCGCCGGACCGGGGCGACCCGCGCGCAGCTGATCCGGATGGTGGCCGCGGAGTCGGCGCTGATCACCGGGACCGCGGTCGCGGTCGGGCTCGCGGCGGTGCTGCCCGCGCTGCTCGGGGTCGGGCAGGGGCTGCTCGGCGTGCCGGTGCCGGTGCTGGACCCGGTGGTGCTCGGTGGGCTGCTGGCGGTCGTGGCGCTGATCGGGCTGACGCTGCCGGTCGCGGCGGCGGTGCGCGCGACGGCCCCGTCGGCCGGGGGCCTGGCGGCGCGGGCGGGGTGAGGCCCGCGGCGGCCGGGCCGGCTCGCCCGCACCCGATTTTCGCGCTGCCACCTGATCATGAGGGTGACGGCGCGAGAATCGGGCGCACGGACCCGGGGGCGCCCGCGGGCGCCCCGGCGCGCCACGGGCCCCGCCCGCGGGCCCGACCCCGGGTGGACGCGCGCGGGGGAGCGGTCCGGCCCCGGGGGGACGACGGCGCGGGGGTGCGCGCGGTCGGATGGGGACCGTGAGCACCGCCGTCCCCGCCCCGCGCGCCGCGCGCGACCCGCACCCCGCGCCCGAGCCCGCGCCCGCCCCCGGCGTCCCGGCCGCCGGTCCCGGCGACCGCGACCCCGCCGCGCGCTCGGCCGGCCCGACCCCCGCCCCGGGCCTCCCCGCGCCCGGCGTGCTCGCCGCCGCGGTCGGCGCCGGGCTCGTGGTCGGCGCGCTGACCTCGTTCGGCCAGACCGTGCTCGGCGGCACCTGGTTCGCCGGCCTGGCCAACGCCGTGAGCCCGTGGCTGGTGGCGTCGTTCCTGGTGGGCGCGCTGGCCCGGCGCTGGTGGGTCGCGGCGCTCGCGGGCCTGCTCGCCTGCGTCGGCCAGGTCGCCGGCTACTACCTGGTGGCCGACCTGCGCGGGTTCGGCGTCGGGGCGTCGTCGGTCGCCGTGTGGGCGGTGTCGGGCGTCGTCGGCGGGCCGGTGTTCGGCTGGGCCGGGCGGCTGTGGCGGACCGCCGCGGGCCGGTGGCGCGGGCTCGGCCCGGCGCTGCTCGCGGGGTGCTGGCTGGCCGAGGCGGTCGTGACCTACGCGGTCGCGCTGCGGTCCTGGGGCGACGCGGCCGTGTTCGCCGTCGTGGCGGCGCTGCTCGTGCCGCTGCTGGGCCGGGTCGGGGGTCAGACGCGGGCGGTGCTGCGCCGGCTCCCCGCCGCGGCGCTCGTGGGCGCGGTCGGCTTCGCGGCCGTGCACCTGGCCCTGTCCTGACGCTCACGGTGACAGTGGAAGGTGGTGACGGACACGCCGCCGGCGTGTCCGTCACCACCTTCCACTGTCGACCCGGGGAGGGGCGGGGAGGCGGGCCGCGGACCGGGGTCGTCCGGGCGGCCCCACGCGCGACCCAGGCCCCGAGGGGCCGCCGGGCGGGCCTGCGTAGGAGCCCGCCCGACGGGGTCGGTGTCAGTCCTCGCCGAGGAGGACCCGCGCCACGTCGGCGTCCAGCCCGGCGCGGACCGCCGCCCGGGCGGACGCGGCGTCCGGCGCCGCCAGCGCGGCCGCGGCCAGCGCCCGGCACGCCTCCAGCGTCAGCGACCGCAGCGCGTACCGCGCGGCCGGCACCCGGCCCGCCGCCATCGACAGGCTGGTGATGCCGAGGCCGGCCAGCACCAGCGCCATCAGCGGGTCGGAGGCCGACTCGCCGCACACGCCCACGGGCTTGCCGACCCGGACCCCGGCCGACGCCGTGGCCGCCACGAGCGACAGCACGGCCGGCTGCCACGGGTCCAGCAGGTCGGCGAGCTCGCCGCGCAGCCGGTCGGCGGCCATCGTGTACTGCGCCAGGTCGTTGGTGCCCAGGGACACGAAGTCGACCTCGGCCAGGATCGCCTCGGCCAGCAGCGCCGCCGCGGGGACCTCGACCATGACGCCGACCTTGACGATGCCGACCTCGCGCGCGGCCGAGGCGAACGCCCGGGCCTCGGCGGGAGTCGCGATCATCGGCGCCATGACCCACACGTCGGCCTGCCGCTCGGCGGGCAGCGCGCGGACCGCCGCGCCCAGCGCCTCGAGCTGGCGGGTGACGATGCCCGGCAGCGACCGGACCAGCCGGTAGCCGCGGACGCCGAGCGCCGGGTTCTCCTCGTCGGCCTGGGTGGCGAACGCCAGCGGCTTGTCGGCGCCGGCGTCGAGCGTGCGGATGACGACCTTGCGGCCCGCGTACGCCTCGATCACCTCGGCGTAGGCGGCCGTCTGGTCGGCGACGGCGGGCTCGGTGCGCGCGTCGAGGAACAGCACCTCGGTGCGGAACAGGCCCACGCCCTCGGTGCGCGGCGCGGCCGAGCGGGCGTCGTCGGGGGTGCCGACGTTCGCCAGCAGCGGCACCTCGTGGCCGTCGGCGGTCGCGCCGGGGCCGGTGACGGCGGCCACGACGGCCTCGTCCTGCGCGCGGCGGGCGACGCGGTCGGCGGCCTCGGCGGCCGGCGACACCTCGACGGTGCCGGCGGCGGCGTCGACCAGGACCGGCGTGCCGGCGGCCAGGCCGGTGGCGCCCGCGACGCGGACGACGCACGGGAGGCCGAGCTGGCCGGCGACGATCGCGGTGTGGCTGGTCGGGCCGCCGAGCTCGGTCACGATCGCCGCGACCTTCGACAGGTCGAGCGCCGCGGTGTCGGCCGGGGACAGATCGTCGGCGACCACCACGGCCGGGGCGTCGAGCGGGGCGAGGCCGGGCTCGGGCACGCCGAGCAGCCGGGCCACGGCGCGGTGCCGGACGCTGCGCAGGTCCGTGGCGCGCTCGGCCAGGTCGCCGCCCGCGGCGGTGAACACCGCGGCGAAGCCCTCGACGGCCTGGTCCAGCGCGGTGGCCGGACCGGTGCCGGCGTGCACGAGGCGGGCGGCCTCGGCGGCGAGCGCGGGGTCGCCGGCCATCGTGGCGGCGGCCTCGAGCATGCTCCGCAGGTCGGCGTTGGGCGTCGCGGCGGACCGGGCGCGCAGGTCGTCGCCGACCTCCGCGAGCACCGCGCGCAGGCGGGCCTCGGCGGCGGCCGGGTCGGCGGGCGCGGGCTCGTCGGCGGGGATCGCCGGCGGGGCGGCGACCAGGGCGACGGGGGCCAGCGCCACGCCGCGCCCCACGCCGATGCCCGCCAGGACCGTCCCGGCGGCGAGGGCCCCGGCGGGGGCGGCGTCGACGGTGGTCACGCCTGCTCCACCAGGTCCAGGTCGCTCTCCAGCAGCGCGGCCAGCTCGTCCAGCAGCGCCTCGGCGTCCTCGGACGTGGAGCTCAGCTCGATCTGGTCTCCGTGCTGCAGGCGCAGGCCCATCACCGACAGGATGCTCGAGGCGTCCACGCCGGGCTCGCCCTCGCGGCCGATCAGGACGGGGTGGCCGCCCTCGGCGGCCTTGCGGGTGACCAGCGACGCCGGGCGGGCGTGCAGGCCGGAGGCGGTGGCGACTCGTGCTCGACGTCGAGGCATTGCCGGACTTCCCTTCTCGTCGCGCCGGCCTGCGTCGGACGGCGCGCCAGGGCAACAAAAAAGACCTGAGGCGTCCGACGCTCGCCGGTGCCTCAGGTCTTGCCTGAACCGCTCAGTAACAACCCTGGTGGCGTCAGTTGTACGGCGGCCGGGCGCGCCCCGTCAAACGCCGCGGTGCGGCGCGGCCGCGCCTCAGCCCACGAAGATGCAGAACGGGTGGCCCGCCGGGTCGGCGAACACGTACAGCGGCTCGTCCGGGTCGTCCCGGCGGTCGAGCAGCAGCCGGGCGCCGAGCGCGACCGCGCGGTCCCGCTCCGCGTCCAGGGTGTCGCCGTCGGGCACCGTCATGTCCAGGTGCAGCTGCTGCGGCACCGCGGGCTCCGGCCACGTCGGCGGCGTGATCTGGAGCACCTTCTGGAACGCCAGCGGCCACAGCCCGTCACCCCGCAGGACCAGCCAGTCGTCCCCGCGCGCGTCCGGCTCGCCGGGCGCCGGCGGCTCGTCGCCCGGGCGGTACGTCATGCCCAGCAGCTCCCGGTAGAACTCCGCGAGGCCCCGCGGATCGGTGGTGTCCAGCACCGTCTGCACGACCCGGGGCCGTGCGGCGCCGGGGGCGGTCGCGTCCGTCATGGCGGCGCTCCTCTCGGGGACCGGCGGGCCCCCGTCCGGCACCCGCGCCGGTCCCATCATGGTGCCGCCGGGCCGGACCCGCGACGGCGGGCTCCCCGGCGGCGGTAGAGTGCGTCAGCGCACGACGTCCCCGCCCGGCTCGCCCTCACCGGCGCGCGGGCAGACCTCTCACAGGGAGCACCCACAGGTGACCACCCCCCGCCCCGCCGCGGTCATCGTCCTCGCCGCAGGCGAGGGAACGCGGATGCGATCCGCCACTCCGAAGGTCCTCCACACCCTCGCGGGCCGCTCGATGCTCGGGCACGCGCTCGCGGCCGCGCAGGCCCTCGAGCCGCGGCGCACCGCGGTCGTGGTCCGGCACGAGCGCGAGGCGGTCGCGGCGCACGCCCGCGAGCTGCTGCCGCAGGTGCTGGTGGCCGACCAGGACGACGTCCCCGGCACCGGCCGCGCCGTGCAGTGCGCGCTGTCCGTGCTCGACGCCGCCGCGCAGGCCGAGGCCGCGTCGGCCGGCGACGGCCCGGGCGAGCCCGGCAGCGTCTCCGGCGTGCTGGTCGAGGGCCCGGTCGTGGTCCTCGCCGGCGACATCCCGCTGCTGGACGGCGAGACGCTGGGCGAGCTGCTCGCCGCGCACGCCGCCGACGGCAACGCGGTGACCGTGCTGACGACCGAGGTCCCGGACCCGACCGGCTACGGCCGCATCCTGCGCGCCGCGCCGGACGCCCCGGACGCGGGTGACGTGCTCGGCATCGTCGAGGAGAGGGACGCCACCGACGCCCAGCGCGCGGTGGCCGAGATCAACTCGTCCGTCTACGTGTTCGACGCCGCCGTGCTGCGCGGCGCGTTCGGCCGGCTCGGCCGCGACAACGCGCAGGGCGAGGTCTACCTGACCGACGTCCTGGCGATCGCGCGCGGCGACGGCGGCCGGGTGCGCGCGCTGCGCACCGACGACCCGGTGCTGGTCGAGGGCGTCAACGACCGCGCCCAGCTCGCGGTGCTCCGCGCGGAGCTCAACCGCCGGGTGCTCGACCGCTGGATGCGCGCCGGCGTGACCGTCGTCGACCCGGCCACCACGTGGGTCGACGTCGACGTCGAGCTCGCGCAGGACGTGACGCTGCTGCCCGGCACCCAGCTGCTCGGCGCCACCTCGGTCGCCACCGGCGCCACCGTGGGCCCGGACACCACGCTCCAGGACGTCGAGGTGCACGCCCGCGCGACGGTCGTCCGGACGCACGGCTCGCTGGCCGTGGTCGGCGAGGACGCGACGGTCGGCCCGTTCGCCTACCTCCGCCCGGGTACCGTGCTCGGCGAGCGCGGCAAGATCGGCACGTTCGTGGAGACCAAGAACGCCGAGATCGGCGCCGGGTCCAAGGTGCCGCACCTGTCCTACGTCGGCGACGCCACCATCGGCGTCGAGACGAACATCGGCGCCGCCTCGGTGTTCGTCAACTACGACGGCGTGCGCAAGCACCGCACCACGATCGGCTCCTACGCCCGGACCGGCTCGGACAACATGTTCGTCGCCCCGGTCGAGGTGGGCGACGGCGCGTACACCGGCGCCGGCAGCGTGATCCGGCACGACGTGCCGGCGGGTGCCCTGGCGGTCAGCGCCGGCGCCCAGCGCAACATCGAGGGCTGGGTCGCCCGGTCCCGCCCGGGCACCCCGGCCGCCGAGGCCGCCGCCCGCGCGCGCGACGAGGACGCGGAGCTCTCGCCGCAGGCGCGCGCCGAGCGCGAGCGCGCCGGGCAGGCGAGCGCCGGCTCCGGCGTGCACCGCACGCCACCCCCGACCCTGCCGGACCACCCGGTCCCGCTGCCCGACGCCCAGCCCAGCACGGAGGACACCGCACGATGACCGGGATCGTCTCGCAGGACGGTGAGAAGCGGCTCGTCCTGGTCTCCGGGCGCGCGCACCCCGAGCTCGCCGCCGCGGTGGCCAAGAGCCTCGACATCGACCTCCTGCCCACCACGGCCTACGACTTCGCCAACGGCGAGATCTACGTGCGGTTCGCCGAGTCGGTGCGCGGCGCGGACGTGTTCGTGCTGCAGAGCCACGCGGCGCCCATCAACCAGTGGCTGATGGAGCAGTTCCTCATGGTCGACGCCCTCAAGCGCGCCTCGGCCAAGACCATCACCGTGATCGCGCCGTTCTACGGCTACGCGCGGCAGGACAAGAAGCACCGCGGCCGCGAGCCGATCTCGGCCCGCCTGATGGCGGACCTGTTCAAGACCGCGGGCGCCGACCGCCTGATGAGCGTCGACCTGCACGCCGCGCAGATCCAGGGCTTCTTCGACGGCCCGGTGGACCACCTGTGGGCCATGCCGATCCTCACCGAGTACGTGCGGACCCGGGTCGACGTGCAGAACGTCACCGTCGTGTCCCCGGACGCCGGCCGCATCCGCGTCGCCGAGCTGTGGGCGCAGAAGCTCGGCGGCGGCCCGCTGGCCTTCGTGCACAAGTCGCGCGACATCCGGCAGCCGAACAAGACCGTCGCGAACCGCGTCGTCGGCGACGTCGAGGGGCGCACCTGCGTGCTCGTCGACGACCTGATCGACACCGCCGGCACCATCGCCGGCGCCGTGCGCGTGCTGCACGAGGCCGGCGCGAAGGACGTCATCGTGGCGGCGACCCACGGCGTGCTGTCCGACCCGGCGATCGACCGCCTGCAGCAGTCCGGCGCCCGCGAGGTGATCATCACGGACACGCTGCCGATCCCGGAGGAGCGCCGGTTCGAGGGCCTGACGGTGCTGTCCATCGCGCCGCTCATCGCCCGGGCGATCCGCGAGGTGTTCGACGACGGCTCGGTGACCAGCCTGTTCGACGGCCAGTCCTGACCTGCGCGCGCGGCGCCCGTCGCCGCACGTGCGCCCGAGGCCCGCTTCCCCGCGACGGGGGAGCGGGCCTCCACGCGTCGCGGGGCGCGGCGGCCGCCGCCGGGGGGTGCGGGGCCTGGTTTCGTGCGGGGCGCGGGCCCGGGTAGGATCGTCCAGTTGCCTCGGCGAGGGATGTCGGACGGTCACCGGAGAGACCCGGGTCCGCCGGTCCGTGATCGACAGGGTGGAACGCCTCCGCGTGCCCGTCCCGCGCCCCGCGTCGAGGCCACCACCGCTCGCCATCGCCCTTCTCAGCGCCCCAGGAGTCACCGTGTCCGAGATCAAGCTCGCCGCCACCGCCCGCACCGAGTTCGGCAAGGGCGCCGCCCGCCGCCTGCGTCGCGCCCACCAGATCCCGGCCGTCCTGTACGGGCACGGCACCGAGCCGGTCCACGTCGCCCTCCCGGGCCACGAGACCATGCTCGCGGTCAAGGGCGCCGCGAACGCGCTGTTCGAGATCCAGCTCGACGGCAAGCCGGTCCTGGCCCTGGCCAAGGACGTCCAGCGCGACCCGGTCAAGAACGTCATCGAGCACGTCGACCTGCTGATCGTCCGCCGCGGCGAGAAGGTCCAGGTCGAGGTCCCGGTCACGGTCGTGGGCGAGTCGGCCCCGGGCACCATCCACATCGTCGAGACCCAGACGCTGACCCTCGAGGCCGAGGCCACGCACCTGCCCGCGCACGTCGAGGTCTCCATCGAGGGCCTCGAGGCCGGCACCGCGCTGACCGCCGGCGAGCTGACGCTCCCGGAGGGCTCCGTGCTCGAGGGCGACGCCGAGCAGGTCATCGTCACCGTCACGGTCCCGACGGTCTCCGCCGAGGACCGCGCCGCCGACGAGGCCGAGGCCGCCGAGGCCGCTGCCGCGGAGTGACCCACCCGGCGCGCGCGCTGCGCGCCGACCGCGTCGGGACGCCCGGTACCGTGACGGTGCCGGGCGTCCGGCGTTCCTGCAGGTGGACGACGGAGGGAGTGGCGCCGCGATGAGCGAAGGGCGCTGGCTGGTGGTCGGGCTCGGGAACCCCGGGCCGCAGTACGCCGGGAACCGGCACAACGTCGGGCAGATGGTGCTCGACGAGCTCGCGCGGCGCGCGCAGGCGTCGTTCGGGTCGAAGGGCGGCGTGCTGTCCCGCCGCCCGCAGGCCGCGACGGCCGAGGTGCGCCTCGGCACCCTGCCCGGCGGTGCGCCCGGGCCGCGGGCGGTGCTCGCGAAGCCGACCACGTACATGAACACGTCCGGCGGGCCGGTCGCGGCGCTGTCGAAGTACTACGACGTGCCGCCCGAGCGCGTGATCATGGTGCACGACGAGCTGGACATCCCGTTCGGGGAGATCAAGCTCAAGATCGGCGGCGGAGAGGGCGGCCACAACGGCCTGCGCGACACCACCAAGGCGCTGGGCACCAAGGACTACCTGCGGGTGCGGGTCGGCATCGGCCGGCCGCCGGGGCGGATGGACGCGGCCGACTTCGTGCTGCGCGACTTCGCCAAGCCGGAGCTCAAGGAGCTGCCGCTGCTGCTGGACGACGCCGCCGACGCCGTCGAGGTCCTCGTGACCGAGGGCCTGGAGCGCGCGCAGCTCCGGTTCCACACGCGCACCGCGTAGCGCGTCGCCCGCGCCACCGAGGCCGCCACCCCACCCCGGGTCGGCGGCCTCGCGTGCGTCCGGGGCCGGGTCGCTCCGCGGACAGTGGAACGTCGTGACCGACACGCCGACGGCGTGTCGGTCACGACGTTCCACTGTCGACAGCTCAGCCGCGGGCCGGAGGGCCGCCGGCTGCCCTCCCGCCGGCCGGCCGGCTGCCCGGCCCGCCGGCCGCCACCGCCTGCCGGCCTCCGGCGGGCGGGTGAACCGTGCCCGCCCGGGGCCCGGCGCGCGCCCGCCGCGCGCTCGCGTCGGTGCTGGTCAGCGCGATACCCGCAGGTCAGCACCACCCCCCTCGGGTACCCCCGGACAGGGCCGTCCGGGGGTGTTCGCGCACGTCAGAGGGGCATCGCTCGCCCATACGGGTGTGAAAGGGGTGAAAACGGACACATCGGGCGGACTAGGACAAACACGCTGATATAGCCTCAACTCACACCAAAGCCGCCCGGGGGGATCCGACATGAGTCTGCTCGACGATCACGACGTCTCGCGCTCCGCGCAGCGCGACGTCGCGACCCCGGGCACGGCGGCACCGAGCGGCACGGAGGCGCCCGTGGGCGCCGCCGAGCGCCCCGCGGAGCAGCCTGCCACGGGACAGGCGGACGCCGAGCGCGCGGCCGCCGCGTCCGCCGCCGAGCGCCGCCGCGACACCCGCGGCCCCCGGCTGTCCTGGGCCTCGGACCGCCCGTTCCACGAGCCGCTCGGCCACGCGGAGCCCTCGGGCTGGCGCGGCTCGCACGCCGCCTACCAGGTCGAGACGCTGGCGCGCGACGTCGTGCTGGCGACCTGCGTGCCGACGCTGCTGCTGTTCCTCATGCACGGCGTGACGCTGCTGCAGCTGTCCTGGGGCCTGATGATCGGCCTGCTCTACATCGCGTTCGTCGCGGTGGAGCGCGGCTACGACCGCCAGGTGATCGGCGACGGCCACCAGGAGTTCGAGGCCGTGATCCGCGGCGGCGTGCTGACCGCGGCCGCGCTGGCGGTGTTCGCGGTCGGCGCGGACGTCGACGTGCCCCGCACGATCGTGTTCCTCGCGCTGCCGCTCGTCGCGGTGCTGCTGCTCGGCGCCCGCCACCTGGCCCGCCGGTCGCTGCACAAGCGCCGGGCCCAGGGCGAGTCGATGCGCCGCACGCTGGTGGTGGGAGACGCCTCCTCGATCACGCACGTGGTCGACGACCTGTGCGGGCTCCCGCAGTACGGCTACAACATCGCCGGCGTGTGCGTGCCCTCGTTCGACGGCCCGCTGCCCGCGCTGGGCGTCCCGGTGCTCGGCACCGTGTCGGACGTCGTGCAGGTGGCTGTGGACGGCGAGTTCGACGTCGTGATCGTCACCGGCTCGGAGCTGTCGGGGCAGGCGCTGCGCCGGCTGTCCTGGGCCCTCCAGCGCACCGACACCGAGCTCGTGGTCGCCCCCGGCATCGTGGAGGTGTTCGGGCCGCGCGTGAGCCTGGAGCCGACCGCGGGCCTGTCGCTGATCCACGTGAACGCCGCCGAGTCGCGCCGGTCCCGGATCCTCGCCAAGCGGGCCTTCGACACCGCGTTCGCGCTGGGCGCCCTGCTCGTGCTGTCGCCGGTGCTGGCCGTGACCGCCCTCGCGGTGAAGCTCACCAGCCCCGGCCCGGTCCTGTTCAAGCAGACCCGGGTGGGCAAGGAGGGCCGCGAGTTCTCCATGCTGAAGTTCCGGAGCATGGTGGTCGACGCCGAGGAGCGGCTGGCCGCGCTGCGCGCCGCGAACGAGGCCGACGGCCCGCTGTTCAAGATGGACCGCGACCCGCGGATCACCCGGATCGGCCACTTCCTGCGCAAGCACTCGCTGGACGAGCTGCCGCAGCTGATCAACGTGGTCAAGGGCGAGATGGCGCTGGTGGGCCCGCGCCCGCCGCTGCCCTACGAGGTCGCCCAGTACCGGGAGTCCGCGCGGCGCCGCCTGCTCGTGAAGCCGGGCCTCACCGGCCTGTGGCAGATCAGCGGCCGCGCCGACCTGGCCTGGGAGGACGCGGTGAAGCTGGACCTGCGGTACGTGGAGAACTGGTCGATCGCGTTCGACCTCATGATCCTGTGGCGCACCGTGCACGTCGTCGTGAGCGGTCATGGCGGTCGGTGACGGGGTCGCGCTGGCGCACGACTACGCCACGCAGCGCGGCGGCGCGGAGCGCGTCGCCCTGGTGATGGCCGACGCGTTCCCCGGCGCCCCCCTCTACACGACGCTGTACGACCCCGCCGCGACCTTCCCGGAGTTCGCGCCGCTGGACGTGCGGACCAGCCCGATCGACCGGTTCGGCGTGCTGCGCCGGCACCACCGGCTCGCCCTCCCGCTGCTGGCCCCGGCCGTCGGCGCCACGCCCATCGAGGCGGAGGTGCTGCTGGCCTCGTCGACCGGCTGGGCGCACGGCTTCCCGACGACCGGCCGCAAGGTGGTCTACTGCCACGCCCCGGCGCGCTGGCTGTACCAGTCGGACCGGTACCTCGGCCCGTCCCGCCAGGGCGGCTCGGGCCACGCCCCGGGCGGAGCCCAGCGCCGGCTCGCGGCGGCGGCCCTCGGCCTGCTCGCCCCCGCCCTGCGGGCGTGGGACCGGCGCGCCGCCGGCACCGCCGACCGCTACCTGGCCAACTCGACCGTGACCGCGCGGGCGATCCGCGAGGTCTACGGCATCGAGGCGGAGATCGTGCCGCCGCCGCCGGCCATGCTGCCGGGCGGCGCCGAGACCCCGGTGGACGGCGTCGAGCCCGGGTTCCTGCTGTGCGTGGCCCGGCTGCTGCCCTACAAGAACGTGGACGTCGTGGTCGAGGCCGTCCGGCGCACGCCCGGGGCCCGCCTGGTCGTGGTCGGCGACGGCCCCGAGCGCGCGGCGCTCGAGCACCGCGTGCGGGACCTGCCGCGCGTCGTGCTGGCCGGCCGGGTCGACGACGCGCGCCTGCGCTGGCTCTACCGGAACAGCGCCGCCCTGGTCGCCGCCTCGTACGAGGACTACGGCCTGTCCCCGCTGGAGGCCGCCGCCTTCGGCCGCCCGTCCGTCGTGCTGCGCGACGGCGGGTACCTCGACACCGTCCGCGACGGCGTCACCGGGGAGTTCTTCGACGCCCCCGACCCCGACCTGGTGGCCGAGGCCGCCGGTCGCGCGCTGGCACGCACCTGGGACCCCTCGGTGCTGACCGCGCACGCCGACGACTTCGCCGCGGAGCGGTTCGTCGAGCGGCTGCACCGCGTCGTGCGCGAGGAGCGCGCGGCCGGGCGGTCCGCCGGACCCGAGCGGCCCGACCCCGCAGAACCTGTGCTGACCGAGAGGCGATCCCGATGACCCTGCAGGACATGTTCCGGACCATCTGGTTCGGCAAGTGGCTGGTGCTGGTGTCCGTGCTCGCCGCGCTCGGCGGCGCGTACCTCTACGTGTCCCGCCAGGAGCCGCAGTACGCCAGCACGGCGACGGTGCAGATCGTCGACGCCGAGACGCTCGCCGCCTCCGGCGTACGCCTGGAGAGCGACCCGAGCCTGGTGACCAGCGACGCGGTGACGGCCGCCGCGGCGAAGGACCTCGGGGACCCGGGCCTGGCCGACGGCCTGGCCGCGTCGTCGACGGCCGAGTACGCCACGGACAACCCGAACACCGTCATCATCACCGAGACCGGCCCCGACGCCGACGCCACGGTGGACCGGGCCAACGCGATCGCCACGGCGTACGTCGCGGCGCTCCAGGCCCAGTTCGACGACGACCTCGCGTCGATGCAGGAGCGGCTGAGCACCCTCGCCACCAGCATCGACCAGCAGCAGAAGGCGATCACCGAGGCCCGGCGTGCCGCCGCCGCGGCCACGGCCGCCACGAACCCGAACGCCCAGGTGGACCCCGTCGACGGCCTGCTCGAGGCGCAGTACTCCACGACCATGGACCAGTACCAGACGCTGTCCGGCCAGCTCACCCAGGCCCAGCTGCTGGCCTCGCCGGCGACCATCCTGCAGAACGCGGTCGGCAGCACCCTGGTGAGCATCCCGGCCAGCCTGGTCTACGCGATCGCCGCCCTCGCCGGCCTGCTCGTCGGCATCGGCCTCGCGGTGGTCCGCCGCGGCCTGGACACCAAGGTCCGCACCTCGGGGCAGGCGCGCCGCTCGGCGGGCGCCCCGGTGCTCGCCCGGCTGTCCGGCACCGGCGTCGCCCTGAAGTCGGCCGAGGCGGAGGGCACGCTGCCCGTCGCCCGCCGCGAGGCCACCGCGTACACCCGGTCGATCCGCGAGCTGCGCACCGCGCTGCAGGCGGCGGTCGAGAACGACTCCGGCAGTGCCGTGATCGTGGTGACGGCGGCCGACGTGGAGACCCCGCGGTCGTTCCTGGCCGCCAACCTGGCGGCCTCCTGGGCGCTGTCCGGCCGGAGCGTGGTCGTGCTGTCCGGCGACCTGCGGCAGCCGCGCCTGAACGCGCTGCTGCCCGCCGACGCCGACGCGCCCGTGCGCACCGGCCGGGGCGGCGGCCGCGCCCGCACCGCCGCGCTGCCGACCGCGATCCCGCACCTCGCGGTGCACCCCGCGCTGCAGACCGAGCTCGACCCGGCCGACTTCCTGGCCTCCGCCGACGTGCGGGCCCTGGTCGAGCAGCTGCGGGCCACCGCGGACGTCGTCATCATCGACGCCCCGCCGATGCTGGTCGCGGCCGACGCGACGATCCTCGGCTCGTACGCCGACGGCGTGCTGCTCGCGGTGACGCTGGGCCACACCCACGTCGGCGCGGTCGAGGAGTCCGCGGAGCGGCTCCGGGCGGCGAACGCCGCGCTGCTCGGCCTGTCGGTCGACGGCACCACGGAGCGCAGCGAGGCGACCTACGAGGCGACCTACGCGTTCGCCGGGGCCGACGAGGCCGCGCAGGACGCGGAGGGCGCCGAGGACGACCGGCCCGCGCCGGCCCCCGCGGACCATGCGCCGACGGCGACCGCGACCACCGCCGGCTCCGACGCCGCGGCGGGAACGCCGGCCGACGGCGACCGCGCGGCGGAGCCCGGGGCCGACGTGCCCGGACCCCGCGCCGACGGCCAGCACCGCGCGGCCGACGGCGACGCCGACGACCGGCCCCGGGCCGACGACCGGCCCCGGGCGGACGCCGAGCCGGCCGAGGCCGAGCCGGCCGACGCCCAGCCGGCCGCCGAGGACGAGGACGAGCCCGCCGACGCCGAGGCCGCCCGGTCGGCCGGGGACCGCGCGCCGGTCGCCGCCGAGTCGAAGTGACCGCCGCACCCGCACCGGGCGCCGCGCCGCGCCCGGTGCGGGTGGCGGTCCTCGACCACACCGCCCAGCTCGGCGGCGCGGAGCTCGCGCTGCTGCGCACCGTCCGGGCCCTCGACCCGGCCGCGGTCGAGGTGACCGTGGTGCTGTTCGCCGACGGGCCCCTGGCCGGGCGGCTGCGGGACGCGGGCGTGGCGGTGCGCGTGCTGCCGCTGGACCCGCGGATCGCGCAGACCGACCGCGCGGCCGCCGGCCGGTCGGCGGTGGGCGCCGCGCGCTCGGCGGCCGCGACGCTCCCGTTCGTGGCCCGGCTCGCCCGGCTGCTGCGAGACCTGCAGCCCGACGTCGTGCACACGACGTCGCTCAAGGCCGACGTGATCGGCCTGCCCGCCGCCCGCCTCGCCCGCCGCCCGCTGGTCTGGCACGTGCACGACCGGATCGCCGAGGACTACCTGCCGGCGCCGGTGGCGCGGGCGCTGCGTATGCTGGCCCGCCGCGGACCGCGGCACGTGGTGGTGAACTCCCGGGCCACCGCGGCCACGCTGCTGCCCCTGCCGCGCGGCTGGACGCTCGCGTACCCGGGCCTGGCCCCGGAGCAGGTGGCCGCCGACCCGGCGGGGCGTCCCGCGCCCGCCACCCCCGTGATCGGGCTCGTGGGCCGGGTCAGCCCGACCAAGGGCCAGCGGGAGTTCGTGGCCGCCGCGGCGCTGCTCGCCGAGCGGTTCCCCGACGCCCGGTTCCGGGTCGTCGGCGCCGCGCTGTTCGAGGAGCAGGCGTACGAGGTCGAGCTGCGCGCCCAGGTCGCCGCGCTCGGCCTCGCCGACCGCGTCGAGCTGACCGGCTGGGCCGCGGACCCGGTCGGGGAGATCGACCGGCTGTCCGTCCTGGTGCACGCCTCGCCGGTGCCCGAGCCGTTCGGCCAGGTGGTCGTCGAGGGCATGGCCCGCGGCGTCCCGGTGGTCGCGACGGCGGGCGGCGGCGTGGACGAGATCGCGGTGGCCGACGACGGCACCCCGCGCTGCCTCGTGGTGCCGCCGCGGGACGTGCCCGCGCTCGCCGAGGCGGTCGCGCGGGTGCTGGACCGGCCGGAGGAGGCCGCCGCGCGCGCGGACCGCGCGTGGAAGGACGTGCAGGCGGACTACGCGGTCGCCCGCACGGCCGAGCGGCTCACCGCGGTGTGGCGGCGGGCGTCCCGCGCACGCGGCTGAGCACCGCCTGCATCTCGCGCACCCGGTCCGACCAGCGCGGCACGTCCGCCGGCGCCGGGCCGATCCCGGACGGGCGGCCCTCGGCCAGCACCCGCACGACGGCGTCCGCGAGGTTCTGCGGCGACGCGGTGGTGACCCGGTCGGCGGGCTGGTCGCGGAACCCCGCGACGGGGGTCGCGACGACCGGCCGGCCGACGGCCAGGTACTCGTAGAGCTTGATCGGGTCCAGCGAGTCGGTGAACCCGTCGACCACGTGCGGCACCAGCAGGACGCCGGCGTGCTGCAGGTACCCGGGCACCAGCGCGGCGGGGCGCGGGCCGAGCACGAGCGCGCCCGCGGCGTCGAGCCGGGTCAGGTCCAGCGGGTCGAGCAGCGCGGGGCCGACGAGCACCAGGCGCGCGCCGGTGGCCCGCAGGTGGGTGGCGACGCGCAGGCACGCCTCCACGTCGAGCCGGTCCGGGTGCAGGGTGCCGACGTACACCGCGTACGGCTCGTCCGGCAGGTCCGCCGGGCGCGGCTGCGGCGTCCGGTAGGCGTCGACGTCGACCGCGTTGGTGAGCAGCGTGACGGGGCGGTCGGCCCCCTTCGCCCGGGCCAGCGCGGGGGAGCACACGACGACCTCGGCGCACCGCTCGACGAGCAGCGCCTCCGCCGCGCGGGTCCGCTCCAGCTCGGCGGGCTCGCGCACCGCGCGGAGCCAGTCGTCGGTCACGTCGTAGAGGGACCGCCAGCCGGTGGCGCGCAGCACGGCGGCGCCGTCGGGGTCGTTCACCCAGAGCACGGGGTCGGCCATGCCCAGCCGCCGCGCCACCCGGGCGACCGTGCGGGCGCGACGGTCGTCGCCGGCCGGGTCGAGGCGCCGGGGCAGCCACTTGGTCGGCCGGTACGCCCACGCGCGGCCCGCCGGGGCCCCGTCGTCCGGCCCGAGCCGGCGCAGCCGCCGCCCGAGCGTGGGGGAGGCGCCGCGGCGCAGGTCGTGCAGGTGGTCGACCGCGGGCTCGACGAACAGCACCCGGAGGCCGGGGTCGGTGGCGAGCAGGCCGGCGACCAGGTGCTGGTTGCGGCGCCACACCTCGTCCCAGGGCTCGAGGGAGAGCACGACGAGGTCGCGGCGGTCGGCGCCGGGCGGCGGGCCGCCGGCGGGGGCGTCGCGGCGCACGGCGGGGCCCGCCTCGTCCCGGGTCCCGGCGGTCACCGCGGGGCCCCGGGGGTCGTGGCGGCGGCGTTCGCGGGGGTCGCCGGCGCGAGCGGGGCGCCGAGCACCGCCGCGTACACCGCCGCGATCCCGTCCGCGTGCGCCTCCGGCCCGAACCGCCGCTGCTGCAGGGCCCGCAGCTCCTCGCCGTAGGCGGCGCGGCGCTCGGGGTCGCGCGCGAGCCGGGCGAGCGCGGCGCCCGCGGCCTCGACGTCGTCCGGCGGCACCAGCACGGCGCCGTCGGCCGCCCCGACGGTCTCCGAGTGCCCGCCGCCGCGGCCGGCGACGACGGGGGTGCCGTGCGCCATCGCCTCGACGGCCGACAGCCCGTACGGCTCGTCGCCGCGCGGGGCGAAGAAGATCCCGGCGGTGGCGAGCAGCGCCGGCACGTCGGCGCGCATGCCGAGGAACCGGACGGACCCGCCGAGGCCGAGGGACCCGGCCAGCGCCTCCAGCTCGGCGCGCCGGGCGCCGTCGCCGGCCAGGTGCAGCTCCCAGCCGTCGGCGGCCAGGCCGGAGGCGGCCCACATCCGCAGCGCGACGTCGGTGCGCTTCTCGGCCTCGAGCCGCTGGGCCATCAGCACGACCGGGCGGCGGTCCGGCTCGGCGCCGGTGCGCGGGACGACCGGGACGCCGGGGTGCACCACGGTCGACGGGCCCTCCACCCGGCCTGCGACGAACGCGCTGATCGCGACCTGGGCGGCGATCCGCGGGGCCACGAACCGGCCGACGGCGCGGCCCACCGCCGAGGAGCCGCGGCGGTCCGCGAAGTGCCGGGTGGCCACGACCGGGGCGCGGGCGGCCGCGGTCGCGGCGAGCTCGGCGGCGGTCATGTGCGCGTGCACCAGCCGGGCGTCGAGGCGGCGCAGGGCGCGGGCGGCGCGCACCGGGGTGGGCGCGGCGGACCAGCGCACCCCGGACCCGGCCAGCTCGGCGGGCATCCGGTCGGCGGCGCCGCCGAGCACATGCACCCGAAGGCCGCGGGCGTCCTGGGTGCGGGCGAGCGTGGTGACGTAGCGCTCGACGCCGGCGAAGGCGTCCGTGCAGACCACGTGCACGACGTCGAGGGGCGCCGGGCCGGCGCCGGGGGCGGTCACGAGGGCTCCCGGTGGCCGACGGGCAGCGGGCCGCGGCTGCGCCGGGGGCGGCCGCCGACGACGGCCTCCCGCAGGTGCCGGGCGCGCCGGCCGGCGGGGCTGTCGGACGGGCCGGGCGTGCTCCGCGACGAGGGCGGCGGCGGGCCGAGGACCGCCGGTTCGTCCTCGGGGTCGCCGGACCGCTGCGCGTGGGCCTGGGCGCCGAGGCAGATGCCGGCGATGACGAACGGGATCGACACCTGGGCGGCGACCCAGAACAGGTCGAACTGCCCCTGCACGAACCGCATCAGCACCAGGACGAACGCGAGCGTCCCGTACCGGGAGTCGACCCGCCACAGGATGACGAGGATCGCCAGGAACATCACGAGGAAGCCGACCAGGCCGACGATCCCGCCGGAGGACAGCATCTCGAACTCGGCGTTCGGCGGCTGGAACTGCTCCTCGAACCGGTCGGTGTACCACCAGCGCAGGCCGGCGCCGAACCAGGGGTACTCCTCCCAGATCACCAGCGACTGCCGGAACCAGATGAGCCGCTGGTAGGCGGAGTTGTACTGGTTGCCGGACTCCAGCTGGTCCTGGACGAGCGTGCCGATGACGACCGCCGCGCCGGCGATGGCGAGCAGCACGACCTTGGAGCGGTGCCGGTGCGGGTCGGGCCGCAGCGCGACGACCGCGATCGCGACGGCCAGGCCGATGAGCGCCTGCCGGGACTGCGCGACCAGGATGCCGGCGAGGAACAGCCCGAACAGCCCGAGGCAGACCAGGTCGTTCCACCGCAGCCAGCGCGGCCGGGCGTAGACGATGATCGCCGCGAACGCGAGCACGCACCCGATGTAGTTCTTGTGCATGAGCAGCGGCTCGTTCAGGTACACCGGCCCGAAGCTGCCCGACGCCGCGTTCACCAGGAACTGCGCGAGGGCGGCGAGCGCGACGACCACCGAGCCGCCGACGTACAGCCCCAGCGCGAGCCGCGCGTGCCCGGCGGCGCCGATCGCCCAGCCGACCAGCAGCGCCCCGCCGACCAGCAGCCACTCGTGGAACCACTCCACCGCGTTCGCGGCGTACGGGTTCGCGATGACGGTGAACAGGACCGTGGCCTGGTAGAACGCCGAGGCCCACAGCACGTTGCGCATCGGCCGGGTCAGCGGTCGGCGGCAGAACAGCAGCGCGGGCCAGAACGCCGCGAAGAGCACGAAGTCCGACACCGACAGCGCGCCGCCGACCCGGTTCACCAGGAGCAGCAGCGGCATGCCGAGCACGGGCAGCGCCAGGGGCATCCGCAGCGTGAGCCCGACCACCAGCACCACCGCGGCGACGCCGAGCGCCAGCACCGGCTGGGTGGAGGTGACGGCGCCGACGACGAGCGCGACGGCCACGAGCACGCCGCCGGCCAGGGCGCGGCGGCCGGCGGTGGTGCGGGGCAGCCGCTCGGCGAGGGCGCCGCCGGTGGCGAGGCGGTGCGGGCGCACGCCGGGCGCGAGCTCGGGGGCGCCGGCGGGGGCCGGGGCGGCGCGGGGCGGCGCGGGCGGGGTCGTGGTGGTCACGCGGCGGCCTCCCGGTCGGCGGTCTCGGGGGTCGGGTCGGCGCCGGCGCCGCGCGCGGGCGCGGGGGCGGGCGGGACGGGGGGCAGGGGCGCGGGCCGCGGGGCGCGCGGGTCGCCGAGCGCCGCCTCGGCCCGCAGCGGGCCGCGCAGGTACAGCCGCAGCCGCAGCCGGGCGGCGGACCCGCGGTCGCCGGGCAGCAGCGCCCGCGGCACCGCGCCGAGCGCGACGGCCGCGCGGGCGGACGCCCAGCCCGCCGCGCCGTGGTGCGTCCGGAAGTACCGCTCCTGGGACGCGTGGAAGTGCGTCTCGCGCCGGGTCGGGTCGGTGCTGGTGCCGCCGCCGACGTGCCCGGCGAGCACGTCCTCGACGACGCCCGAGCGCCAGCCCGCGTCGTGCGCGCGGCGCTGCCAGTCGGTCTCCTCGGAGTACAGGAAGAACCGCTCGTCGAACCCGCCGACGGCGGTCAGCGCCTCGGCGCGGAGCAGCAGCACGGAGCCGATGACGAACCCGTCGCCGGTGTCCCGGACGCCGAGCCCGGCGGCCTGCCGCCAGGCGGCGGCCGGGGTGGGGAACGGCCAGCGCACCCGGGCCGGGGCGCCGTCGTCGTCCACCTGGGCGGGGCCGACGGCGGCGACGCCGGGGTCCGCGCGCAGGGCGCGGTGCAGCGCCCGCACGCCGGCGAGGTCGACCCGCGCGTCGGGGTTGAGCAGCAGCACGTCCGCGCCGGGGCGGGCGCTGCGCACGCCGAGGTTCACGGCGGCGGCGAACCCGAGGTTCGCGCCGGGGTCCAGGTAGCGCGCGCCGGCGTCCTCGGCGACGCGCCGGACCGCGGGGTCGCCGGAGTTGTCCACCACGGTCACGGGCAGCGCGCCGGCGACGGGTGCGAGCGCCCGCGCGAGCAGCTCCGCGGCCCCGTAGGCGACGACGACGACCTCCGGGTCGCCCGCGTCGCCGTCGCGCTCGCCGAGATCGGTGCCCCCGCTCGAGATCGGTGCGTGGAACCGCCGATCTCGGGGCGAACCACCGATCTCGGCGCGTCCGGCGCCCGCGACGACCTCGCGGTACATCGCCTCGTACCGCTCCGCGATCGCCGGCCAGGTGTACTCCGCCGCACGCTCCGCGCCCGCCGCGCGCATCCGCGCCGCGCGGCCCGGCTCGTCCACGACGGCCACGAGGGCGGCGGCCAGCGCCGCGGCGTCGCCCGGGGGCACGAGCGTCCCGGCCCCGCCGACCACGTCGCGCAGGGCCCCGCTGTCGGAGGCCACGACGGGCACGCCCGCGGCCATCGCCTCGACGGCGACCCGGCCGAACTGCTCGAGCCAGCCCGGCGTCGGCACCGACGGCACCGCGAGGACGTCGAGCCCCCGGTAGAACGCGTCGAGGTCTGCGCCCGCGAGATGCCCGTGGAACGTCACGCGCCCCGCCAGCGCGGGGGTGGCGGCCCGGGCGCGCAGCGCGGCCTCGTGCGGGCCGGCGCCGGCGATCGCCACCGTGATCCGCGGGTCCGCCTCGGCGGCGTCGAGCAGCACGTCGAGCCCCTTGTGCGGGTGCAGGAGGCGGCCGACGTAGCCGGTGCGTGCGGGGGCGGCCGCACCGACTACGCCGGCGTCCGTGGGGGCGCCCTCGTCCCGAGCGCCCGGGGTGGTGACGGCGTCGGCGGACCCGGCCGCCTCCGCCGCCTCGACGCCCAGCCCGACGACGTGCGCGGGGGCGGTGAGCCCCTTGGCGCGCAGCACGTCGGCGGCCTCGGCGTTGCACACGCTGACCGCGCCGGCGCCGCGCAGCGCCCGCCGCTCCCACCAGCGGAACGGCACGGGGTAGCGCTTCGCGATGTTCTGCGCGGAGTACAGCACGTAGGGGACGCGCGACCGGCGCAGCGCCCGGAGCAGCAGCACCTCGGCCGTGGCCAGGGCGGCGGGCTCCTCGTGCAGGTCGAGCACGTCCCAGTCCTCGCGGAGCGCGCGCCAGATCGGCCGCGGGTCGTAGAGGAACACGTTCGGGTGGCGGCCGGTCGTGCGCACGCCGACGACGTCCTCGCCCGGCCGGGGCGCCAGGTCGACGTCCCGGCCGCCCTCCGCCCAGGTGCGCGCGCTCAGCGTGCGCACCGTCAGGCCGCGGGCGCGCAGCGCGTCCTCCCGCCCGCGCCACGCCGTGACGACGGCGCTGTGGGACACCCGGAGCACGCGCATGGGGACCATCGTGCCGGTCATCGCCACAAAACGGACATCTGGTGCAAAAGGTTCACCCGACCGGCGTGGGTGAAACGCCGGCCACCTCGGTGAGCACGGCGTCCAGGCGCCCGCGGGCCCAGGCCCAGTCGTGCGTCCGGGCCCAGGACCGGCAGCGCGACCCGATCCGGCGGCGCAGCGCCTCGTCGTCGGCCAGCGCCTCGAGCGCCGCGGCGAGCTCGCCCGCGTCGTCCGGGCGCACCAGCACGCCGGCGTCGCCCGCGACCTCGGGGATGCCGCCGATCGCGGACGCCACGACGGGCACCCCGCTGGCCATGCCCTCCATCACGGTGAGCGCGAACGGCTCCGCCCACCGGGACGGCACGACCACGACGTCCGCGTCCCGGTACACCGCGGCCACCTCGGCGCGCGGGGTGAACGGCAGCAGCCGCACCCGGTCGCCCAGCGCGGCCGCCCGGGCGCGCAGGTCCCGCTCGTACGGCGACGGCGCCGCGCCCGCGTCGAAGTTCTGCGAGCCGACCATCGTCAGCTCGACGTCGTCCCGGCCCAGCCGCGCGACGGCGTCGAGCACCACGTCCGCGCCCTTGTCCGGGATCATCCGGCCGACGAACAGCACCCGCAGCCGCTCGCCGCGCCCCGGGTCCGCCCGCGGCACGAACCGGGTGGTGTCCACGCCGTTCGGCACCACCCGGAGCCGGTCGCGCAGCCGCGCCGGCAGGTGCGCCGCGGTCTGGTCGGCCAGCGCGCCGCTCACGCAGACGATCGCGGCCGCCCGGCCGAGCACCCGGTCGGCCTCGCGCGGGGAGTACGTGCGCAGCAGCAGGTTGTGCGCGTACAGCACGGCCGCGTGCCGCTCGTGCACCAGGGGGACCAGCTGCGGGGCGTTGTGCGCGAGCACCACGCCGGGCGCCCAGGCGTCCTGGTCGCCGAGCGTCGGGCGCAGGGTGCGCCGCACGCCGGGGCGGGGGAGCCCGAGCCGGCCGGCGAGCGCGTCGACGTACCGGTCGGCCGGGCGCGCGGTGGCGAGCGGGTAGCCCACCGGGTCGGCGCTGGCGTACCGGTCGGGGTAGGTGCCGTCGGCGACCACGACCCGCGGCCGCGGGGTGGCGCCGGCGGGCAGGGCCGCGCACAGGCCGTCGACGACCGTCGGGATGGCCGAGCCGGTGCGGGGGGAGAAGTGGTCGCCGGGCGTGAGCACGTGCACCTCGGGCACGCGCGCGGCCGCGGCCGCGCCGCCACCGCGGCCCGCGGGAGCACCGCCGGGTCCGCTCACCGCCGCCGGCTCCGCGGCTCGAGCCCCAGCGCCGCCCACACGTCGGCGGCCGGCCCGCGCCAGCGCGGCAGCGTCCACGCGACCGGGATCGTCGCCAGCGCCCGCGCCTTCTCGGCGGCCGGCGCGTCCGACGCCAGCACCCCGCGGGCCAGCTCGACGCTCACCTTGGTGTGCGGGAACGCGAACCGCACGGACGCCGACGGGGCGTGCCACGCGACCTGCGCCTGCCCCTGCTGGGAGAACTGCTCGCTGTGCCGGCGCTGCAGGAACAGCTGCTCGGGCACCAGCTGGAACGGCCCCTGGCAGGCGAGCTCGGCGAGGATCACCAGGTCGTTGCCGACCGTCGGCCGGATGCCCCGGGTGCGGCGCAGCGCGTCCGTGCGGTGCAGGCCGTAGAACAGGTGCGCCGCCTGGGCCCGGAGGAAGTGGCCCATCCGCTCGTGCGGGGTGGGCTCGTCGCACGCCAGGTCGGCGTCGTTCAGGTCCTCGGTGATGATCCCGCCCGCGTCGATGATCTGGGTGCGCGGGTACACCAGCACGGTCGCCGGGTCCGACTCCGCGAAGACCTCGAGGCAGCGCCGGACGAACGCCGGGCGCCGCACGTCGTCGGCCGCGGCCCAGGTGAAGTACGGCGCGGAGGCCATGCCGAGCACCTGGTTGAAGTTCCACCGCCCGCCGCCGTTCCGCTCGTGCCGGACGTACCGGATGCGGTCGTCCTCGGCCGCGGCGGCGCGGCAGATCTCCTCGGTGGCGTCGGTCGAGGCGTTGTCCGAGATCACGATCTCGAGGTCGGCCTCGTCCTGCTCCCGCACCGAGTCGAGCGCGGCCGGCAGGTACTTCTCGCCGTTGTAGACGGGCATGCCCACGGTGGCCCTGGGGCTCATCGGCGTCGTCCCTCCTGGGAGCGGGTGGCGGTCGGGTCGGTCATGCGGCGGGTCCGTAGGCGGCGAGGCGCACCAGCGACACGGGCCAGGTCGGCTCGGGCCGCACGGGCTCCCACGCGGGGAGCAGCCCGCCGGACTGGCCGGAGTAGTTCACGTCGGGGACGGTGAGGCCCCGGGTGGTGGTCGACGGCACCTGCACCCGGATCGCGGTGACGGTGCGCGGCTCGAAGGTCACCGAGGTGGTGCGGGCCAGGAACAGGCCGTCCTGCCGGCCGACCTCCCGCCACTCGCCGTCGTCGCCCTGCACCTCGACGGTGTAGGCGCGGACCCCGGAGGTGCAGCACCGGATGCCGGCGCTCTCCACGACCACCCGGTCGACCGTCGCGGGCGCCGCCAGGTCGACCTGCACCCACGGGCTGACGTCCGGGCCGTCGTCGGTGCGGGCACCGGCCCGCCACGGGTTCGCGCCGGCGCCGCCCTCGGCGACCAGGTCGGCCGGGTCGGTGCCGTCGGTGCTGGAGCTCGCGGTCACCGAGCCGCCGGCCAGCAGGTCGGCGCCGGCGTCGGCGGCCGGGGCGACGGCGAGGTCCGCGTCCGCGGTGAGGAACACGGGCGACCCGGTCACCGGCAGCGCGGTCGGCTCGCCGGCGGCCAGGTCGACCGTCCGGGTGCCGCCGTAGACGTCGGTCACCGTCATGGTCGTCGCGGCGTCCGCCGTGACCAGCGCCGAGGTCACCTCGTCCTGCGTCCACACGGCCAGCAGCGCGTCGTCCCGGGTGCCCGCGGGGGAGGGGTTGCCGGCGGCGGAGGGCGCGCCGGTCGCCGGGCCGAACGCCATGGCGTGCAGCGCGGGGTCGCCGGTGTCGAGCAGGTCGGGCGCGCCCCGGCCGTCCAGGACGCCGGACACCGCGGCCATGGCCAGCGCGCCGGGCTTCACGAACGAGCCGAGCTGCACGAGCGACCAGGTGAAGCCGCCCTCGCCCCAGCCGCCCTCGCTGAAGAAGTACATCCACTCGTCGACGCCGAGCTCGCGCATCCACAGCAGGGACCGGGCGACGTCGTACGCCTGCGCCCAGTGGTTCGCCGGGCCGTCCGACCACCAGCCGGACTCGGTGTCCCACACCGGCACGTCGGCGCCACAGGCCGCGAGCACCTCGCGCAGCGCCGTGATCTGGCCGATCGGCCCGTCGGCGCCCTCCTCGTCCCAGGACCGGTTGAACCCGGTGTACGGGTGGATGCCCACGACGTCCATCGCGGCGCAGCCGCCGGCGTCGACCACCTGCTGGTACCAGGGCACGACCACGTTCAGCGCGTTGCCGCCGATCACCCGGGCCTGCGGGTCGACCCCGCGCACCGCGTCCGCGAACGGGGTCAGCACCTGCGTCGCGTAGGCCGCGCCGTCGCCGAAGCCGGTGTTGTTCGGCTCGTTCCACGGCGCCCACAGGTGCAGGTCGGGCGCGCCGCCGTGCAGCGCGGCCGCGATCACCCCGACCCAGGCGCCCCAGGTGCCGTCGGCCACGGCTTCGGCCTCCGCCTCGCCGCCCTGGCCGACCTGGACGTACAGCTGCACGTCGGAGTCGGCGGCGAGGGCCGCGGCGGCGGCGATGCCCGCGTACGGGTCGCCCTCCTCCGCGCCGGGCAGCGCGGCGAGGTCCAGCCCGGCCGCCGAGGGGGTGGCCGCCACGTCCGGCACCAGCCGGCCGAAGTCGAGCTGCACGCGGTGGCTGCCGAGCCCGAGCTGGGCCGCGAGCTGGACGCCGCGCAGCGGGCCGGGCCCGCCCCAGTCGGCGCCCTCGGCCAGCGAGGCCGGGTCGAACGTCGCGCCCTCCGCGCCCACGGCGTACCGCAGGCAGGTGGCGGTGCGGACCTCGCCGGTGGCCTTCTCGACCAGCGTGGCGTGCACCTCGTACGGCCCGGGCCGCGCGGCGGGGACCTCGAGCGGCACCTCGCCGCCGTCGACGGGGATCGCCACGGTGCCGGAGGTGCCCGCGACGGGCGGGTCCAGCCACGGGTCGCCGGTCACCTCGTAGCGGAGCTCGTAGGCGTCGCCGAGCGCGCCCCAGGCCGGGGTGAACTCCACGTGCACCGCGGGTGTGGTGCCGGGCGCGACGTAGTCGTCGGCCGCGTCGGTCGCCAGGCCCGCGCCGAAGCCGAGCAGGTCGAGCGAGGAGGCGTGGTTCACGTCCCAGACGATCGGGGCGTCGAGCAGCAGGTCCAGGTCGGCGTCGGTGACGCGCGACAGCTGCAGCCCCTCGCCCTCCTCGCGCGGGGAGGCGAAGTAGACCGCGTCGCCGCCGCGCACGAACGGCGTCAGGTCGGCGAACCGGAAGGTCGAGCCCTGGCCCTCGCCGGACAGCGACTGGCGCCGCCACACGCCGTCCGGGCCGACCTCGAGCAGCCGCCAGGTCGGGCCGGCGAGCAGCAGCCCGCCGTCCGCGGCGGTGGCCACGCCGGTCGGGTGGTCGAGGCCCGGGGCGCGCCCGTTCGACCCGCCGGACAGCGGCCCCTCGAGCCGCAGGCCCGGCGTGCCGTCCGCGGTGTACTGCTGGAGCGCGATCGAGGACGACTGGTCGTCGGCGTCGCTCATCAGCACGAGCGTGCCGTCGTCCTGCGGGTAGAACCGCGGGTACGACCCCCACTCCAGCTCCGGGCCGTCGCCGTCGACCGTGCCGTCGGCGCGCAGCAGCGCGAGGCGGTGCGAGTCGGCGAGCACGACCGAGGCGAGCACGCCGGAGCGGCCCGCGGTCCAGCCGAGCACCGCCTGCACGTCGCCGCGCCGCAGCGCCGCCAGGTCCCAGGTGGTGCCGGCGTCCGCGGACCCCGCGGCCCACTGCGCGACGGTGGTCCCGTCGCCCGAGCCGTCGGCGGCGACCACCGCTCCGTCGGAGGTCAGCGCGAAGCTGGTCGGCGCGTCGTCGCCGCCGTCCACCACGACCGGCGTGCCCGCCTTCCCGGCGGACGTCCAGCGGCTGATCGTGGCCGTGCCGCCGTCCACCTGGAGCGCGGCGACCTGGTCGCCGGCGGCGGCCAGCTGCAGCGGCACGGCGTCGCCGAGGTCCGCCAGGTCCTGCACGGTCGCGACCGGGGCGTCCGCGGCCAGCGCCGCGTACCGGTCGGGGTCCGCGACGCCGCACATCCGGGCGGCCGGGTCGCCGGCCGTCGGCGCGCTGGCCACGGCGCCGTCCCCGGTGCCGGGCTGCTGCGCGGCGAGCTGCCACACGCCGAGCCCGGCCGAGGCGCCGAGCACCGCGGTCAGGCCCAGGACCACGCCGCGGCGGCCCCACCGGCGGCGGGGTGCCGGGGTGGGGGCGCCGGGCGGCGGGCCGGCCGGGGGTCCGGAGGCCACGTCAGATCACGTCCGCGAAGCCGCGTTCCATCTTCGAGAAGATCAGCGCGCCGCCGACGAACACCGCGACGCTCACCCCCGCCGTCGCGGCCATCTGCCACGTCTCCGGCTGCGCGAGGCCGAGCAGCGACCAGCGGAAGCCCTCGAGGATCCAGGTCAGCGGGTTGATGTCGAACAGCCAGCGGATGCTCTCGCCCACCTCGCTCAGCGAGTAGGCCAGCGGGCTGGCGTAGAGCAGCGTCTGCAGCGCGAACGGCACCACGTAGGCGATGTCGCGGAACTTCACCATGAGCGCCGAGGCGGCCATGCCGAGGCCGGAGCCCAGCAGGATCACCGCGAGGATCCACAGCGGGAGCGTGAGCAGGGCCCAGGTGATCGGGATGTCGTACCAGACGATCAGCCCGACCATCAGCACGCCCGCCACCAGGAAGTCCACCAGCACCGAGAGCACCGAGGACAGCGGGACGAGCAGCCGCGGGAAGAACACCTTGGACACCAGCGCCTGGTTGTTCACCAGGGACGGCGCCGCCCGGGACACGATCCCGTTGAACAGCGTCCACGCGAGCATGCCGGTGAACGAGAACACGAAGTACGGGACGCCGTCGCTGGACAGGTCGGCGATCTGCCCGAACACGATCGAGAAGATGCCGGCGCTCAGCAGCGGCTGCAGCACCACCCAGATCACGCCCAGCGCGGTCTGCCGGTAGCGCAGCTTGAGGTCGCGGATGCCGAACCGGGTGAAGACCTCGCGGGCCTCCCACATCTCGCGCCACGCCGGCAGCGGCAGGCGCCCGGGCGGGTTGATGACAGTCGTGCGCGTGGCCATCGCTCAGCGCCTCTCGTAGTCGAAGTCGGCGAGGACGAGGCCCGCGTCGAGCCCCTCGTCGGAGACCGCCTGCGGGTAGGGCAGCACCGGGTGGATCTCGAACCGGCCGGCGCCCTCGAACGAGTCGAGCACCCCGGAGGAGCACACGAACAGGTCGACCGTGTACTCGCCGGGCTTGAGCCAGGGCTCCTTGATGGTGAGCGCGATCTTCTGCTCCTGCGCCGGGTCCAGCCACAGGCCGCTGACCCGGGAGTCGCACTGCAGGATCGTGGTGCCGTGCCGGTCGTTGATGTGGCAGGACACGAAGTACTTGCCGATGTAGTCCGCGTTGGCGGACACCAGGAACTCGATGGTCTTCGGCTCGGTGGTCTTGTAGAGCGGGCTGGAGACGGTCGCGGAGGTGATCCGGACCTCGCCGGTGCCGGGGCGGCGGTCGATGTCGGTCTGGCTGATCGCCACCCGGTCCCGGCTGGTCTGGTAGAGCTCGATGGCGTCGTCGACCGTGCCGTGCATGACGAGGTTGCCGTGCTCCAAGAAGATCGCCGAGGTGCACAGGGTCTTGACGGTCTGCACCTGGTGCGACACGTACAGGACGGTGCGGCCCTCGGAGGCGACCGTGCGCATCCGGTCGAGGCACTTGGCCTGGAACTCCGCGTCGCCGACCGCGAGCACCTCGTCGACCGCGAGGATCTCGGTGTCCAGGTGCGCGGCGACCGCGAACGCCAGCCGGACGTACATGCCGGAGGAGTACCGCTTCACCGGGGTGTCGAGGAACTTCTCGACGCCGGAGAACGCCACGATCTCGTCGAAGCGCTGCTTGATCTCGCTCTTGCGCATCCCGAGCAGCGTGCCGTTGAGGAAGACGTTCTCCCGGCCGGTGAGCTCGGGGTGGAAGCCGGTGCCGACCTCCAGCAGCGAGCCGACCCGGCCCGCGAGCTCGATCCGGCCCCGGGTGGGCGCCGCGACGCGGGTGAGCAGCTTCAGCAGCGTCGACTTCCCGGCGCCGTTGCGGCCCAGGATGCCGACGGCCTCGCCGCGGGGGATCTCGAAGCTCACGTCGTCGAGCGCGCGGAACTCCTCGTACTGCGCGCGCTGCAGCGGGTGCCGCAGGCGCTGCAGCACCGCCTCGGCGGCCGTGGACGGGGCGTCGTCGGACGTGGCGATCCGGTACGACTTCCCGACCCCGGCGGCCCGGATGGCGACATCGGTCATGACTGGTCTCCGTGCTGCTGGGGGGTCGTGTACAGGCGCTCGTACGCGTCGGCGACGGCGGTGAGCGAGAAGGCGCGGGACCGCTCGAGGCCCGCGGCGGACAGCGCCGCGCGGCGCGGGGCGTCGAGCAGCACGTCGGCCAGCGCGGTGCCCAGGTCGTCCAGCTCGGCGAGCACCGCGGCGCGGCCCTCGTCGGAGACGTACCGGGCGCCGACGTTCGGGGTGGCGACGACCGGCAGGCCGCTGGCCATCGCCTCGGCGTACGGGATGCCGAAGCCCTCGTAGGACGACGGCAGGCAGAACACCCAGGCGCGGCGGTAGGCGTCGGCCAGGTCCTCGTCGGACAGCCGGCCGAGCACCCGGATGCCGGGCCCGGGGTCGGCGGGGGCGTCGCGCGTGACCATCCACAGCTCGGCCTCGGGCACCCGCGGCAGCACGTCCCGGGCGAACGCCGCCGCCAGGTCCTTGCCGCGCTTGCGGCCGTGCCAGGTGCCGACGAACAGCACCACCGGGTGGTCGGCGCGCCCCGCGGCGTCGCCCGGGGTGAACCGGGCGGTGTCGACGCCGTTTGGGATCACGTCGTGCGACCGCGGCACCCAGCGGCGCGTCTGCGGGGACACCACGACGACCCGGTCGGCGACCACGGAGGCGAGCACCTCCGTGAACCCGAGCAGCAGCATCCGGAGCTTCTCCTTGGCGCCGCGGATGTGCCGGGCCTCCTCGAAGCAGGAGCCGTGCACCGTGCGGACGTGCAGCGGCGCGCGCCGGCGCCACAGCCAGTAGTCGTCGCCGTGCGCGTGCAGCACGTCGTAGCCGGTGAAGTCCTGCTTGCGCAGGTCGGTCGCGAACCGGAACGTGCGCAGCGAGCCGGACATCGCGACGTGCCGGTGGCCGTAGGCCGCGCCCGGCACGGGTGGGCAGTCGCTGAACATGTCGACGTGGTGGCCGCGGCGGGCGAGCTCGGTCGCGAGCTCGTGCGCCTGGAAGCCGACGCCGATCTTGCTGCCCGACGGGAGGTAGTAGGACAGCATCGCGATGCGCAGCGGGGAGGTCGTGGCCTCAGCCATGCGCGACGCCGTCCGTCGGGGCGGTGCGGCCGAGCGCGTGCGTCGGGGTGAGCACCCGGGCCGGCTCCGTGGCGAGCGTGCTCGTCGCGGTCAGGCCGTCGCGCAGCGCCTCGAGCCAGGCGTGCCCGTGCTCCAGGTCGGGCTCGAGGTAGTTGCCCTCGGCCCACTCGTTCCAGGACTTGACCCACAGCAGCCGCTCGGCGGGCCGGCGCGCCTGCAGGGTGTCGACGGCCTGGCGGACGTGCCGGCCGAACAGCTCGGGGGTGGAGCCCGTGAGCACCACCGCGCGCGACCCGGACCGCGGGGAGTTGTCCCAGTTCGGGTAGACGCACGGCTGCAGCCGGTCGGAGATGCCCGCGGGGGCCGGCTCGAAGTCCGGCGCGTGCGGGAACACCTCGGGGCGGCCGAGCTTGCGGCCGACGCGCATCCGCAGCACGTCCGCGCGGGTCTGCCGGGCGGGGATCCGCATGTACACGCCGGCGTCGAAGCCGGCCGCGTCCACGTCGGTGTACTTGGGCCCGCGGCTCAGCAGGTCGGACACCTCGGCCACCAGGTACAGCCCGGGCAGGCCGGCCGCGCGGGCCATCGCCTGCCAGCGGTCGACGAACGCGGCGGCGTCCGGCAGGTCCTCCGGTCGGAACACGTAGAACACCGGGCGGTCGTCCACCCGGAGGTAGCGCTCGTCCCGGAACGCCGGCAGCAGCGAGTCGAAGTGCGCCTCCTCGTCCTCGGGGCCGGGGTAGGTCTGCTCCATCAGGACGCGGTCGCTCGCGCCGTGCCAGATGCCGCTCCAGGTCTGGTTGGCCCAGGCGAGGCAGAACTTCACCGACGGGGCGCCGGACGCGAGCACCTCGGTGAACGGGCGCTCGAGGATCCGCCGGCCGCCGCCGAACCAGTAGTGCCAGTACACGAACGCCTCGACGCCGTAGCGCTGCGCCAGGTCGCTCTGCGCCTCGCGCGCCTCCGGCATCCGCAGGTCGTAGAACCCGAGGTCCGCCGGGATGTGGGGCTGCACGTGCCCGCGGAACAGCGGCCGGGCCTTCGCGGTGTTGGTCCACTCCGTGAAGCCGGGGCCCCACCACGCGTCGTTCTCCGGCACGGGGTGGAACTGCGGCAGGTAGAACGTCACGGCGCGGGCGCGCAGGTCCGTGCTGCTGTCGGTGGACGGCACGGTCCCCCCTCTCCTGGTGGTCCTGGGTGGCCGGGGGGCGGGTCGTCGTCCCCCAGGCCCGTTCCTGCTGGCATGCAGCCTATGAGTAGATTTGTCCGGTTTGTCCGCCGACCCCGGGTGAAGCGGCTGGCATCCGGGTGATCCGCCGCGCGGGCGCCGCCGGGCGCGCCCGGCCCGCGCGGGGTGGGCTGGGCGCGTGGGGCGCCGGGCCCCCGTGCGGTCGCGCGGGAAGGCGCGGGGGAGCGCATCCTCACCCGATTCTCGCGCTGCCCCCCCGATCGAGCGGGGGGCAGCGCGAGAAGAAGGTGGGGACGCCGTCGCCGGCTCAGGCCAGGGCGGCCTGGGCCTCGCGCAGGCGGTCGACGAGGCGGCCCTCCGGGAGCCGGACGTCGTCGTACGTGAGGGTCGCGTCCTTCGGGACGTCCCTCACCAGCACGCAGCCCTCGGCGACGCCGACCGGCAGCAGCCGCTCCGACCGCGTCACGTCGGCGCGCTCGGCCTGGCCGTAGTAGTGGTACCCGCCGAGCGCGTCCAGCACGGTGCCCGCCGCCAGGTCGGTCTTGGCCGTGGTGACGACCTCGACGGACGGCGCCCCGAGCGGGCGGATCGTCGCGTCGCCGAGCAGCGCGGCCCGGGCGATCGTCGTCGGCACCTCGAAGTGGCACAGGTGGTACGGCTGGTAGAACGAGTAGAGCGGCCCGGTGCCCAGCTTGTAGAGCTCCAGGTAGTGCCGCTGCTTCGGGTCGTCGTGCGTGGCGAGGACGTAGACGCCGGGCCCGGGCCTCGCCCCGACCACGTAGTCCACCGCCCCGCCGAGCGCGCGCAGCTCGTCCACGTCGTACCGCGTGGTGAGCTCGTCGACGTGCCCGTCGTGGTCCATGCCGAGCATGCCGCGCCGGTGCACCGACATGCCGGTGGCGTTGGCGACCAGCGCCTGCTCGACGGACACCTTGGTGCCGTCGGCGAACGACGTGACCATGTGCGGGTCCTGGCCCCAGCGCTCGGCGAACGCCTTCTGGGTCGTCGGGGTGCGGTACTCGTCCTGCAGGCCCTTGATGTTGCCGGCCACCAGCGGCGTCAGGCCGAGCCCGGTGACGAACCGGTGCAGGTTCATCTGCACGCCGGGCTGGTCGCCGTCGCAGCCGGTGTAGACCACGCCGGCCTTGTCGGCCAGGCGCGCGAGCTCGCCGCCGACCGTCGCGTCGACCTCCGCGTTCATCAGCACCAGGTGCTTGCCGTGCTCGAAGCAGGCCAGCGCGACGTGCGCGCCGAACTCCACGGCGCCGGTCACGTCGACCACCACGTCGACCGCGTCGGACGCGATCGCGACCCGGTGGTCGGCGGTGACGGCCGGGGTGCCCGCCGCGGCGGCGCGGGTCAGCGCGGCGGGGGAGTCGACCTCGACGACGCCGGAGAGGCCCGCCTCGGTGTACGCGCGCACGCCCTGCTCCGGGTGCCGCGCCGCGATAGCGACGACGTCCATGCCGGGCACGGAGTTGACGATCTGGTTCACCAGGCCGCGGCCCATGAACCCGGCGCCGACCAGGGCGACCCGGATCGGGCGGCCGTCGGCCTGGCGCGCCTTCAGCAGCGAGTCGACGACGATCACGGCGCCACCTCGGCGGCCTCGGCATCGCCGGCGTCGACCAGCGGCCACGCCCGGTCCTTGTCCGAGATCGCGGTCACGGGCACGGGCCACTCGATGCCGAACGCGGCGTCGTCGTACCGGAAGCCCTGCTCGCCCTCGGGGGCGTACGGCCCGCTGACCTGGTAGATCACCTCGGTGTCGTCGACCAGGGTCTGGTAGCCGTGCGCGACGTACGGCGGGATGAACAGCGCGCGCCGGTTGGCGGCGGTCAGCTCGACCATCACGTGCTGCCCGTAGGTGGGGGAGTCCGGGCGGACGTCCACCGCCACGTCGACGATCGCGCCGGCGGTGCACCGGACGAGCTTGCCCTCGGCGTACGGGGGCACCTGGCGGTGCAGCCCGCGCAGGGTGCCCGCGGCGTGGTTGTACGACAGGTTGCACTGCGCCACCGCGACGTCCAGGCCGTGCGCCTCGAACTCCGTGGTGTCGAACGTCCGGGCGAAGAACCCGCGGTCGTCCGACCGGAGCTCGAGGTCGACGATCATGACGCCGTCGACGGCGGTCGGGGTGTACTTCACGGGTTCACCGTCCAGAAGAGCTGCGGGTCCACCTGGCCGGTCTTGAGCAGGTGCTCGATCTGCGCCAGGCGGGTGTGCCCGCGCCCGGTGAACGTCTCGGTGTCGAGCTGGATCTGCTCGAACACGCGGTGCAGCTGCGCGGCGCCGGCGGCGGCGTCCCAGTCGCATCCGAAGCCGGGGAGGACCTCGCGGATCTTCGCGAACGACACCCGGTAGGACCGGTTGTCCGCGCTCGGCTCGCCGAACGACACCTCGCAGCCGGGGAACTCGGCCCCGACCGTCTGGGCGATCTCGCGCACCGTGTAGTTGTTGGAGTCCGCGCCGACGTTCAGCACCTGCGCGTGGACGTCCTCGCGCGGGGCGTCGAGCACCGCGCGGATCGCCTTGGCGATGTCCAGGCCGTGCACCAGCGGGCGCCACGGCGTGCCGTCGGAGGTCATCGCGATCCGGTGCGTCGTCCAGGCCAGGCCGGCCAGGTTGTTCAGCACGATGTCGAACCGCTGCCGCGGCGAGGCGCCGAACGCCGTCGCGTTGCGCAGGAAGGTCGGGGAGAAGTCGTCGTCGGCCAGGGCCGTGACGTCCCGCTCGACCAGCGCCTTGCACCGCGCGTAGGCGGTCTGCGGGTCGGTCGGGCTGGTCTCGTCGACCGTGCCGTCCGCGACGCCGTAGACCGAGCAGGACGACATGTAGACGAACCGGCTCACGCCGGCGCGCTTCGCGGCCGAGGCGAGCGCCACCGAGCCGTGGTGGTTGATGTCGTACGTGACGTCGCCGATCCGGTCCCCGATGGGGTCGTTCGACAGCTCGGCCATGTGCACCACCGCGTCGAACCCGACCAGGTCGTCCGGCGTGACGTGCCGGATGTCCTTGACGAGCGTGTGCGGGGTCTCGTGGACGCCGTTGTAGAGCCAGCCGTTCTTGTAGTAGCCGGTGTCGAGGCCGGTGACCTCGTCGCCGCGGCCCAGCAGCGTCGGTGCGAGCAGGCTGCCGAGGTAGCCCTCGGTGCCGGTGACCAGGATGCGCACGCGCTCAGTCCTCCCAGATCTTCCAGGGGGCGCGACCTGCGTCCCACAGTCCGTTCAGCTCCGTCCAGTCACGGAACGTGTCCATGCCCATCCAGAAGCCCTCGTGCTCGTACACCGAGAGCTGACGGTCCCGGGCGAGCTGCTGCAGCGGCGCGCTCTCGAGCATCACCGCCGGGTCGTCGTCGAGGTACTTGTCGACGAACTCGCGCTCGAACACGAAGAACCCGCCGTTGACCCAGCCGTCGGCCAGGGTCGGCTTCTCGTTGAACTCGACGACGGTGTCGCCCTCGACCCGCATCTCGCCGTAGCGGCTGGACGGGTGCACGCCGGTGAGCGTCCCGAGCAGCCCCTGCTCGACGTGGTGCCGCAGGGCGCCGGTGATGTCGACGTCGCCGATGCCGTCGCCGTACGTCAGGGCGAACCGGTCGGCGTCGAGGTGCTGCGCGACCCGGCGGATGCGCGCGGCGGTCGCCGTGGTCAGCCCGGTCTCGACGAACGTGATCTCCCAGTCCTCCTTCGCGGCGGTGCCGTGGAAGACGGGCTCCGACTCCGCGCCGTCCGCGCCGAGGTGCAGCGTGAAGTCCGACGTCAGGTGCCGGTAGTCCAGGAAGTACTGCTTGATCAGGTCGCTCTTGTAGCCGAGCGCCAGCACGAACCGGCGGAAGCCGTGCTCGCTGTACGTCTTCATGATGTGCCAGAGGATCGGCCGGCCGCCGATGTCGACCAGCGGCTTCGGCAGCTTCTCGCTGGCCTCGCGGAGGCGCGTCCCCATGCCCCCGCACAGGATCACCACCGGGATGTCGGCGGGCGACAGGTCGCCTGCGGTCATGGCTCCTCCTCGGACGGGGGGTGTGGGATGCGCCGCGAAGGCCCCGCGGCAGCCCCGAGGCTAGTCCGGGCATTTCAGGCCAGACAGGTACTAACGGGTGAAAACCGGACATATCACCCCAAGGGGGCCGCGGCCGGGTGGCCGGGTCCCCCGGGTGGCCCAGGGGCCCGGTCGCGGACCCCGCTGCCGGGGCGGACGGCGCCCCGGTCGCCCGGCGGGGGCGAAACCTGTCGAGCGTTCGGGTGAAAAGCCCCAAATCGGACAAACCGGGCCGGTTGCCGCGGGCACACTGTCGTCCGGCGGGCGCCCTGCAGGCCCGCCCGGCTCGATGCGAGGGGGAGGTCGATGGTCGTCGAGAAGCCGGCGCTGCACCGCGGCACCCGCCCGGCGCCGCGCGACCCGGGGGAGATCCTGGTGCTGCGGCGCGACCTGGGCGAGTTCGGGGCGCCCGCGCCACGTCCGCTGCCGGACCGGGCGCCGCTGCGCCTCGCGCGGCCGCTGCTCCGCGGGCTCGCGCCCACCGCCTGCGTGCGCACCGCGGACGCGGTCGCCGCCCTGACCTACGACGACGGCCCGCACCCGGACCACACGCCGGGGCTGCTGGACCTGCTCGCCGACCGCGGCCTGCGCGCGACCTTCTTCGTCCTGGCCGACGCCGCGGAGGCGCACCCGGACCTGGTGCACCGCATCGTCGCGGAGGGCCACGAGCTCGCGCTGCACGGCCCCGACCACGGCCGGCTCAACCGGCTGCAGGACGCGGAGGCGGTCCGGGTGGTCGCGGACGCCCGGCGTCGCGTCGAGGCCGTCGCCGGCGTGCCGGTCACCCTGTTCCGGCCGCCGTACGGCGCGCACCGGCCCCGCTCGCTGCGCGGCTGGACCCGGTCCGGGCTGGACGTCGTGATCTGGTCCGGCTGGGCGGAGGACTGGGTCGACGCCCCGGTCGCGGACGTCGCGGCCCGCGCCCGCGCGGCGCTGCACCCCGGCGGGATCCTGCTGCTGCACGACACCCGGGCCGACCCCGAGACCCTGGGCCCGGGGGAGGCGCTGCCCGCGTTCGACCGGGCCGCGGTCACGGCCGCGCTCGTCGACCCGCTGCTCGCGGAGGGCTGGTCCTTCGACACCGTCGGCGGCCTGCTCGGCCGGTACCCCCGGGTGCGGTCCGTCTTCCGGGAGCTGATGTCGTGAGCGGCCTCCGGGACGGCGTCGGGCGGCCCGCCGGCGTCGAGCTCACCGTCGTCGTCGCCGCGTTCGACGCCGAGGCCACGCTCGGCGCGCAGCTCGACGCCCTCGCGGCGCAGCGGGTGCCGTTCGCCTGGGAGCTCGTGGTCGCCGACAACGGGTCGACCGACGGGACCGCCGCCCTCGCGCGCTCGTACGCGGACCGGCTGCCCGTGCGGGTGGTCGACGCCTCCGCCACCCGCGGCGCCGGCGCGGCCCGCAACGTCGGCGTCTCCGTCGCGCGCGCCCCGCTGGTCGCGTTCTGCGACGCGGACGACGTCGTCGGCGACGGCTGGCTCGCCGCGATGCGCGCCGCGCTCCGCACGCACGCGTTCGTGGCCGGGCGGTTCGAGGGTGAGCGGCTGAACGGGCCGCGCGTGCTCCGGTCCCGGACGATCCCGCAGACGACGGGCCTCCAGGAGTCGACCCTGCTGCCCGGGCTGCACGCGGCCGGGGCGGGGAACATGGGCATCCGCGCCGACGTGTTCCGGGCCGTCGGCGGCTTCGACCCGGGCTGCCTGTTCCTCGAGGACACGGACCTGTGCTGGCGGGTGCAGCTCGCCGGCGTGCCGCTGACCTGGGCGCCGGAGGCGGTGCTGCACGTGCGGCTGCGCGGGACGCTCCGGTCGACGCTGCAGCAGGGGTACCACTACGGGTCGGGCGAGCACTGGCTGGCGCTGCGGTACCGGGAGCAGCAGGGGCGGCTGCGGGCGCTCGCGGCCGGAACTGCGGCCGGCGCGGGGGCCGCGTCGGGTGCGCGCGCCGTGCCGGCGGGCGCCGTGCCGGCTGCGGGTGCCGCGGTCGCGGTGCCGCCCGCGGGCGCGACCGCGCACCCGCACCCCGGCTGGCGCCGCGCGCTGCACCGGGTGCGGCTCACGGTGGGCGCGCTCGCGCGCGTGCGCTCGGTGGCGGAGCTCGGCGCCTGGTGCTGGGAGCTCGGCTTCGGCCTGGGCTTCGCGTTCGCGCGCGTCGACACCCCGAGCCCGGTGGTCGTGACCCGGGTCGTGCCGGGCGCGGCGGCCGCCGTCGCGCTGCCCCCGGCGGACCGCACGGTCCCCGCCTGATCCGCGGCGTCGGGCCCGCGCCCCCCTCGCGGCCCGGCGCCGCTCCCGCGCGTCGCTGCCGCGCGTCGCTGCCGGGTGCCGCTGCCGGCTGCCGTCCCGGCGTCGTCGCCGAGTCTCCGATCCCGGACTGGGTCGCACCGGTCGCCGACAGGCGCGGGACGGAGACTCGGCGCCCGGGCGCGCCGCCGTCAGGCCGCGCGCGCCGCCGGGAGCGCCGCGTCGAGCTGCCCGACGATGTGCCGCGCGATCTCCAGCGACGCGGTGGCCGCCGGCGACGGCGCGTTCAGCACGTGCACCTGCCGCCCCTCGCCCTGCAGCAGGAAGTCGTCGACCAGCCCGCCGTCCCGGCGCAGCGCCTGCGCGCGCACCCCGGCCGGCGCGGGCACCAGGTCGCCCGCGGTGATCCCGGGGACCAGGCGGGACAGGCTGCGCGCGAACGCCCGCCGGGACAGCGACCGGCCGACCTCGGCGGCACCGGGCACCAGGTTGCGCGCGGCGAGCCGCCACAGGCCCGGCCACGCCAGGCTGTCGGCCAGGTCGCGCGGCGAGACGTCGGTCCAGGTGTAGCCCTCGCGGGCGAGCGCGAGCACGGCGTTCGGCCCCGCGTGCACGTGGCCCTCGATCCCGCGGGTGAGGTGCACGCCGAGGAACGGGAACCGCGGGTCCGGGACCGGGTAGATGAGCCCGCGGACCTGCGCGCCGGCCTCGGGGGTCAGCTCGAAGTACTCGCCGCGGAACGGCACGATCCGGGCCTCGGGCTCCAGCCCGCACGCGCGGGCGAGCCGGTCGGCGTGCAGGCCGGCGCACACCACCAGCGCGTCGGCCTCGCGGTCGGCGCGGGAGGTGCGGATCTCGACGCGGCCCGGCGCGCCCGGGGTGTCCGGGACGGTGCGCGCCGCCAGCACCTCCTCGCCGAACAGGATCCGGCCGCCGGCGGCCTCGACGTCGGCGGCGAGCGCCCGGCACACGCCGGGGTAGTCCACGATGCCGGTGCTCTCGACCCGCAGCGCCGCGACGGCGCGGACGTGCGGCTCGTGCTCCCGCGCCTCCTCGGGCGTGAGCCGGCGCGCGGGCACGCCGTTGGCCTCCGCGCGCCCGGCCAGCTTCTCCAGCTGTGGCACCTCCGCGTCCGAGGTGGCGACGACGAGCTTGCCGCACACGTCGACCGCGACGCCCTTGGCGCGGGCGTAGTCGACCATCGACCGGGCGCCGGCCGCGGCCATCGTCGCCTTGAGGCTCCCGGGGGCGTAGTAGAGGCCCGAGTGGATGACGCCGGAGTTCCGGCCGGTCTGGTGCAGCGCCAGGCCGTCCTCCTTCTCCAGGACGGTCACCTCGTCGCCGCGCGCGGCGAGCCGGGCGGCGACCGCCAGCCCGACGATGCCGGATCCGACGACGACGACGTGGCTCATGGCGCGCTCCTCGGTGCTGCGGGGCCCCGTGCGGGGCGGTGCGGGCGGGCCCGGGTGGCTCGTCCGCACGGCGAGGCTAGTCGTCTGATCTGTCCCCTATGTCGTGTTTCACCCCAATTCACCCTTCGGGCGGTGCCCCCGGCGGGGGACGCCGACCTACGCTCGGGGCCATGACCCCCCCGAGCACGGTGAGTGCCGTCGTGTACTCCCGCAACGAGGCCGACCAGCTGCGCGACTGCCTCCCGCTGCTGGCCGGCTTCGACGAGGTGCTCGTGTGCGACATGGGCTCGACCGACGACACCCGGGCGGTCGCCGCCGCCCACGGCGCGCGCGTCGTGCCGGTCCCGGACGCCCCCGTCGTGGAGGAGGTCCGGCAGCGCGGGCTGGACGCCGCGACCAGCGACTGGGTGCTGTTCGTCGACGCCGACGAGCACCTGCCCGCCGGGTTCCGGGACGCGCTGCAGCCCGTGCTGGACCGGCCCGACGTCGCCGGCGTGCGGCTGCGGTACGACAACGTCGCCTACGGCCGGATGCTCGAGCACTCGCTGCAGGGCAGCGCGAAGTACGCCCTGCTCCGCCGCGGCCGCGCGCACTACGCCGAGCCCGCGCTCGCGCACGTGCCGCCGGTGCTCGACGGGCCCGGGATCGACGCGCCGGGCTCCGTGCCCGCCATCGCGCACCTGAACTTCCGCTCGGTCGGGCAGACCACCGAGAAGGTGCTCCGGTACGCCGCCAACAACCCGGGCCGGTTCACCCGGCTGGACGACCCCGTCCGGCTGGTCCGCGAGCTGCTGCGGTCCACCGTGTTCAGCGGGGCGTGGCGGGACGGGCGCGCGGGCTTCGCGGTCGCGGCCCTGCACACGTTCGGGCACCTGTACGGCTCGCTGCTCGAGGCCGAGCGCGCCGGCACCCTGACCCAGGACGTCCCGGCGCGGGACGCCCGGCTGCTCGGCGCCGTCGAGGGCGTGCAGCGGGCCGGGGTCGCCGCGCGCGACCGGGTGCGGCGCGCGGGCCGGGGGCGCCGGTGACCGCCCGCCCTGCGGCGGCTCCGCGGTTCGTCCACGTCACCCGCCTCCCGCCCAGCCCCAGCGGCGTCGCCGCGTACGCCGCCGCCTTCCGCCCGGTGCTCGACGCGCTCGGCCCGACGGACACCGAGGTGCTGCCGCCCGCGCCCGAGGCGTCGCAGTCCGCGGTCCTCGCCGTCCGGCTGGCGCGCCGGCTGGCCCGGCGCGACCCGGGCGCCGTGCTCGTCGTCGAGCAGGCCGGCCGCGGGCTCGCCGAGTTCTGGGCCGCGTGGTGGGCCGCGCGCCGCGGGCGCCGCGTCTGGCTGATGGTGCACGACGTGCCCGAGCTGTCGGGCGGCGCGTTCTTCACCACGCTGCTCGACCGCCGGGGCGGCCGCCGGGTCGCGGCGGCGCTGTCCGGCACCCTCGGGCGGCGCGCCGAGCGCGACCTGCTGCGCCGCGCCGAGCGGGTGCTCTGCCTGTCGCCGTCCGGCGCGGCGGCGCTCGCGGCCGCGCACCGGCTGGACCGGCCCGTCGAGGCCGTGCCGCACGTCGGCGCGGCGACCGGCGACCCCGTCGACGGGCGCACCGAGGTGCTGCTGCCCGGGTACGTGGCGGCCGCCGAGGACGTGCTGCCCCTCGTGCGCGCCGCCGCCGACCTGCCGGACGGCTGGACGCTGGCGGTCGGGGCGTGCGGCGACGAGACCGCGCGCGAGATCCGTGCCGCGGCGGAGGCCGCCGGGACCGCGGACCGGGTGCGCCTGCTCGGGTTCCTGCCCGAGGCCGGCGTCCGCGCGGCGTTCGCCCGGGCGGCCGTGGTCGTGCGCTGGCGGCGCGGCGGCTGGGGCGGGGGCGGGGCGCATGCCGTCAGCGGGCCGCTGGTGGCCGCCCTCGGCCACGGCTGCGCCGTGGTCACGAACGACTCGCGCGGCGCCGGGCACCTGTTCGACGAGGCCCGGGTGGTCGTCGTCGGGGACGGCGACGCCGGCGGGCGGGCGCTGCTCGACGCCGTGCGCGCGCTCGCGGCCGACCCCGCCGACCGGCGGGCGCGCGGCGAGGCCGGCCGGGCCCTCGTCCGGCGGGAGCACACCGTGGCGGCGCTCGCGGCGCGGCTGCGCGGCGGGGCGGACGCCCCCGAGCACGAGCACGCGGGCGCGGCCCGCGGGGAGGACGGCTGACGTGGGGCGACGGGGCGAGCTCGTCTTCAACCGGGCGCTGACGCACGTGCCCAGCAACGAGCTGCGGATCCGCACGCTCCGGCGGCTGGGCGCGGACCTCGGCGAGCACGTGTACCTGTTCGGCGGCTCGGAGGTGCTCGAGCCGGGCAACCTGCGGATCGCCGGCCGCTGCCACGTCGGGCGGTTCTGCCAGATCGACGCGCGCGGCGGCATCGACATCGGCTACGACGTGGTCATCGCGAGCCACGTCCTGCTGGTCACCGCCGACCACGACCTGCGCGACCCCGGGTTCGCCGGCCGGCTCGGGCCGATCACCATCGGGGACCGGGCATGGCTCGCCAGCCGGTCGACGGTCGTGCGCGGCGTGTCGATCGGCGAGGGGGCCGTCGTGGCCGCCGGCGCCGTCGTCACCCAGGACGTCGACCCGTGGACGATCGTCGGGGGCGTGCCCGCCCGGCCGATCGGGGAGCGGCCGCGGGACCAGCACTACCGGATCGACTACGGGCCCGAGCGCTACTGACGCCGCCGCGCGGCCCGGGCGGGCTCGCGCAGCCCCGCGCCCTGTGATCTGCTACGGGTGAATCGTCCCGGTTCGTGGGCCAGGCAGGGGGAGCCGTGACCGCAGCACGCCCGCACTCCGACGCGCCGCCCGGCCCCGACGCCCACGGTGACGGCGGGCCCGGGCTCGACGTGTCGGTGGTGATCGCCGCCCGCGACGCCGCGGCGACGCTGCCCGCGCAGCTCGACGCCCTGGCCGCCCAGGACCCGGCGTGCACCTGGGAGGTGCTGGTCGCCGACAACGGCTCGACCGACGGCACCCGCGACGTCGTGCTCGACGCCGCCCGCCGGACGGGGCGCGTGCGCCTGGTCGACGCGTCCGCGACCCGGGGCGCCGGCGCCGCCCGGAACGCCGCCGCCCGGGTCGCGCGCGGCCGGGCGCTGCTGTTCTGCGACGCGGACGACGTCGTCGCGCCCGGCTGGGTCGACGCGCTGCATGCGGGGCTGCGCGGGTCCGACGTGGTCGCCGGGCGCCTGGAGTGGGAGCGGCTGAACAGCCGCGCGGCCCAGGGGTCCCGGGCGCTGCCGCAGGTCGACGGCCTGCAGCACACCGACCCGCTGCCCGGGCTCGGCTGCGCGAGCTCCAGCAACCTCGCGGTGAGCCGGGCGCTGTTCGACCGGCTCGGCGGCTTCGACGTGCGGGCCCGCTACCTGCAGGACACCGACCTGTGCTGGCGGGCGCAGCTCGCCGGCGGGGCGCTGGCGTTCGAGCCCGCCGCCGTGGTGCACATGCGGCTGCGCGCCGGGCTCGTCGGTGCGTGGCGGCAGGGGCGCGGCAGCGGGATGGGGCAGCGCTGGCTCGCCGCGCGGTACGCCGAGGTGGCGGCGCGGGCGGCGGAGGACGGCGGCGGTGCCGGTGGGCCGGGCGGGGCGGGGGAGCCGGGCGGCGCGGGGGAGCTCGGCGGGGCCGGTGGGCCGGGCGACGGCGCCGCGGCGCGGCGCGGCTGGCCGGCGCGGATCGCGCGGCGGGCGTGGCTCGTGGCGGGCGAGGCGGCCCGGGTGCGGTCGCGGGGCGACGCCGCGCGGCTGACCTGGAGCACCGGCTTCGGCGTCGGCTACGCCCGCGGCGGCCTCCCGGAGCCCGAGCCGCTGCGCGCGGGGGAGCTCGCGGGGGCCGGCTGCGGGCGCGGGCCGGCCTGATCCGCGCGAGCACCCGCACGGGTGACCCCCGTGCGGCGACCGGGCGACGCGCGGCCCGCGCACCCGGGTGACCGACTCGACGCGGTCCTGTCCGGTTTGCGAGGGTATGTCGACATTCTCGGCCGCACCCGACGCCGAGCGAGCCGGAGGTGACGCGTGATCGACGCCCGGGCCCGCGCGGACGTGTCCGTCGTGGTGGTCGCGCGGGGCGACGAGCACGGCCTCGCGCGCACCCTGCGCAGCCTTCTGGAGTCGCTCGACCACGCGGCCGGGCGCCGGGACCACCGGACCTCGTGGCTGCGCGGCGAGCGGCTGCACGGCGAGCTGCTCCTCGTCGCCCGCGACCTGGGCCGGCTGCCCGCGCTGCCCGCCGACCCGCGGCTGCGCGTCGTCGCCGCCCCCGGGGTGACCGGCGGGCGGGCGCGGAACCTCGGCGTCGCCGCGGCGCGCGGCCGGTACCTGCTGTTCACCGACGCCCAGGTCCGGGTGCCCGCCGACTGGGTGCTGGCGCTCACGGCCCCGCTGCGCGCCGGCCGCGCCGACCTCGCCGGCGGCGCCGTCCGGCTCACGGCGAACCTCGAGCGGCCCTGGCTGACCCCGGACCTCGCCGCCGCCTACCTCGACCTCGTCCCGGACCCGCCCGAGGTGGGCCGCGCGTTCAGCGGCGTCAGCATGGCCGCCACCCGCGCCGTGCTGGAGGCGGTCGGCTTCGACGAGGCGCTGGGGACCGCGCGCTGCCCCGACGGGCTCGACGTCGTGTTCCGGCGCGACGTGGTCGGCGCCGGCTTCCGCGAGCGCGCCGTGGCCGGCGCCGCCGTCGAGCGCGACCTCGGCCCCCGGGCGCTCGTGCGGCGCGCGCTGATCGAGCGGGCCCGCGGGCACGGGCGCGCCGCCGCCTACGTCGACCGCCGGCTGCGCGACGTCCGCCCCGCCGCGTCCCTGGCGCTCCTGCGGCTCGCGGGCCGGTGGCTCGGGCTGCTGGCGCTCGGGCACGGCCGGGGGCACGCGCGGGCGCGGCTCCGGGCGCACGCCGCCGTCGCGTACCACCGGGAGACCCTGCGGCTGCTGCGGGCGCCCGTGCGTGAGCGTCCCGCGTCGGCGGCCGGCGACGCCCCGGGCGGTGGCGGCGCGCCGCGCTCCGCCGTGCCCGTGGCCCTGCTCCCGCGCGACTCGGTGCCGCCGACCGCGCTGCCCGCCGCCGAGCCGGCGCCCGACGAGGCGGCCGCCGCGGCCGTGGTCGACGAGGGCGAGCGCGGCGCCGTGCACCAGTTCTGGGACCGCGGCCGGTCGCGCGGCGCCGAGGCCCGCGCGGGTCGCCCGGCGGCGACCCCGCTGCACGGCACCACCGCCTCCTGACCCCGGGCCGCGGCGCGCGCCCGCTCCCGCGCCGAGTGCCTACCGAACGCGTCGAGCGCCTACCCGCCGGATAGGCGCTCGACTCGTTCGGTAGGCACTCGCGGGGGCGCGCCGGCCGCGGCGCAGCGGTGGCGCGCCGGGGCGCGGGGCCGTGCGGCCGCGTCAGCGCGCGGTGCCGCGCGCGGTTGCGCGCGCCGAGTGTGCACGAGAAGCGTCGAGTGAGTACTCGCCGGATGCTCGCTCGGCGCGTTCTCTACCCCCTCGAGGCCGGGCCGGGCGCCGGCGCGCACGGGCGCGTGGCGGTGGGCCCGGTGTGCAGGCGGGCCGGACCAGGCAGGCCCGGCGAGGGACCCGCTCGGCGGCGGGCGACGGGACGCTCGCGGCGGTGGCACCGGGCTCGGGTGACCGGGTGGCCCGGGCGCGGCGGGTGCGGCGGGTCAGGCGCGGGGGCGCCGGGCCGGGCCCGTGGGCGGACGCCAGGGGGCCGCGACCGGGCGGGGGTCGCCGTCCGCCACCCGGGAGGCCGCCGGGGGCTCCGGCGCCGCCCAGGAGGCCGCGGGGGCGGGCGCCCCGGGGGTGCCGCGGGGCGCCCACGCGTCGTCCGGGCGGGCGGAGCCGGCGGCCGGCTCGGGCGCGGGCCGGCCCGCTGCCGCGACGGCCGCCGCGGCCACCAGGGCGGCGGTGCCCACGGCGCCCGCCGCCGCGGTGCCCTCCGCCGGGGCACCGGCCGACGCGGGCGAGCGCCCGGAGCCGATCGCGGCGTGCGCGGGCGCGGCCCCGAGCGCGCGGGGCACGTCCGCCAGGGCGAGCCCGTGCGCCGTCGCGACGTACGCGGGGGTGGTGGCCGCGGCGTGCGCCGCCGCGGGTGCGCCCGCGCGCGCCGCGTCCGCGCCCGGAGCCGCCGCGCCCGGAACCGCCGCGCCCCGACCCGCCGCGCCCTGACCCGCCGCGCCCGGGCCCGCCGCCCCGGGCGCGCCGGCGCGCTCCAGGGCCGGGCCCGCCGCGACGCGCACCGCGCCGACCCCCGCGAGGGCGACCGCGGCGGCGCCCGGCACCACGCCCGCCGTCGCGACCCCCGCCGGCACCCCCGCCGGCACCGCCGCCGCAGCGGCCGGCGTCAGCGGGAACGACCACGCCACGTCCCGCGGCCGGCTGTGCCGCGCCCGGCGACCGCCGGGGGCGTGCGGCGGCGGGGCCGCCCCGAGCCGCGGCGCCGGCGCCGGCAGCGTCGCGAGGACGCGGGCGCGCGCCGGGAGCTCGACGCCGCGCCACAGCAGGAACGCCAGCCCGGCCGAGACCAGCAGCACCGCCGCGATCGCCGCGGGCCCGCGGACGGGCGTCGCCACGACCACCTTGATGACCAGCTCGTGCAGCAGGTAGAAGGAGAACGACAGCGCCCCGCCGAGCCTGACCGCCGGGTGCAGCGCCCAGCGGTTCCGCCCGTCGATGTCGCCCCACGCGCACCCGGCGGCGAGCGGCGCGAAGACCACGGCCAGCACCGCGGTGAGCACCGTCGGGTGCACGTCGACCGCGGCGGCGCCGAGCACGCACGCGGCGAGCACGGCCAGCAGCGCCCACGCCGGGACCCGCGGCCGCCAGCCCTCCCGCACCGCCAGGGCGGTGACCATGCCGAGCAGGAACTCCGGCAGCCGGGCGGGCGGCAGGTGGAACAGCAGCGGGATCAGCGACGGCCACGCCAGCGCGACCGCCACCGGAGCGGCCAGCGCGGCCCCGGCGACCAGGAGCCGGGTGCGCGGCCGCACCCGGCGGAGCGCCCAGAGCAGCGCGGGGAAGGCGGCGTAGAACGCGATCTCGCAGGACAGCGACCACGCGACGCCGTTCACCGCGAACACCACCTGGCCGTCCGGGGACCACGCCTGCAGCAGCAGCATCCCGGACAGCAGCGTGACCGGGTCGACCGTCGCGCCCACCACCAGCACCGTCACCGCCAGGCCGAGGGCGAACGCCGTCAGGTGGTTCGGCAGGATCCGGGCGAGCCGGCGGGTGTAGAACGCCCCGAGCGTCGTCCCCGGCTGCGCGGTCCAGGTGAGCACGAAGCCGGACAGCACGAAGAACAGCCCGACGCCGGTGTAGAACGCGCTGGACCCCCGGATGACCTGCAGGTTCCAGGAGTTGACGTGGTACAGCATCACCAGCAGCGCGCCGGCGGCCCGCAGGCCGTTGAGGCTCCACAGGACGGGCAGGCGGTCGCCGCCGTGCGCGGTACCCGTCACTTCGCCCTCCCGGGGTGGCAGTCGTCGGCCGGGGCTGGTCGCGGCTGCGCGGGAGCCCCGCGTCAGGCCTAGAGGTGCAAATTAGGACAAAAGCGTGCAGAACGTGTCAAGAGGGGTACCGCCGTCAGGGTGAGAGTGTCGGTGGTCGCTCGTAGAGTGGTCGCGCACCCCGGATCTGATGGATCCGGGGTTCTCGTGCTGACCGCGCCCCGCCGCCGGCACCCCGGAAGGAACCCATGAACGTCGCCGGACTGCTGCCCGTCCTCCTCACCGACCCCGCCGTCGCGCGCGCCGTCTCCCTCGTCCCGTCCCGCGGGGAGGTCGACGTCGTCGGGCCCGCCGGCATCCGCCCGCCGCTGCTGGCCGCCCTCGCGGGCGCCCGCGCCGAGGCGACCGCCGGCAAGCGCCCCGGCCGCCCCCTCGTCGTCGTGACCGCCACCGGCCGCGACGCCGACGAGGCCGCCGCCGCCCTGCGCTGCTACCTGCCGGACGACGACGTGGCGGTCCTCCCGTCCTGGGAGACGCTGCCGCACGAGCGCCTGTCGCCCCGCAGCGACACCGTCGCGCGCCGGCTCGCCGTGTTCCGCCGCCTGGCGCACCCCGACCCGGAGCCCGGCCACACCGGCCCGATCCGGGTCCTCGTCATGCCCGTGCGCGCGCTGCTGCAGCCGGTCGTCGCCGGGCTGGGGGAGCTGGAGCCGGTCTCGCTGGACGTCGGCCGGCGCGCCGATCTGTCCGAGGTCGCCGAGCGCCTCGTCGCCGCGGCGTACAGCCGGGTCGACATGGTCGAGCGCCGCGGCGAGTTCGCCGTGCGCGGCGGCATCCTCGACGTGTTCCCGCCGACCGAGGACCACCCGCTGCGCATCGAGTTCTGGGGCGAGGACGTCGAGGAGATCCGCTGGTTCTCCGTCGCCGACCAGCGCAGCCTGGAGGTCGCGAACCACGGCCTGTGGGCGCCGCCGTGCCGGGAGATCCTGCTGACCGACGAGGTGCGCGAGCGCGCCGCCTCCCTGGTCGAGCGGCTGCCCGGCGCGGTCGACATGCTCGACAAGCTCGCGCAGGGCATCGCGGTCGAGGGCATGGAGTCCCTGGCCCCGGCCCTGGTCGGGGACATGGTCCCGGTGCTCGACCTGGTGCCCGACGACGCGCTGCTCGTGCTCGCCGACCCCGAGCGGGTCCGCCGCCGCGCGCACGACCTCGTGGCGACCACCGAGGAGTTCCTGCAGGCCGCGTGGACCTCCGCCGCCGCGGGCGCCGCGACCCCGCTCGACCTGTCCGCCGCCTCGTTCGCGTCGTTCGCCGAGGTGCGGGCGCTCGCGGCCGTCCGCGGCCTCGGCTGGTGGACGCTCAGCCCGTTCACGCTCGACGCCGAGGCCGTCGACGCCGCGGACGGCAGCACGGCCCCCGACGACGTCCGCAGCACCGACGACGGCGTCGAGACCGTCGTGGTCGCCGCACGCGACGTCGAGCGGTACCGCGGCGAGGTCGACCGCGCCGTCGCCGACGTGCGCCGCCTGCAGCAGGACGGCTGGCGGCTGCTGCTCGCCACCGAGGGCCACGGCCCCGCGCAGCGCATGGCCGAGCAGCTCCGCGCCGCCGACGTGCCCGCGCGCCTGGTCCCGGCGCTCGAGGGCGACCTCGAGGGCGGCGTCGTCCTCGTCATGCCCGCGCAGGTCGGCCCGGGCTTCGTCTCCGAGGACCTGCGGCTCGCGGTGTTCTCCGAGTCCGACCTCACCGGCCGCCCCGGCTCGTCCACCCGCGACATGCGCAAGATGCCGAGCCGGCGGCGCAACGTCGTCGACCCGCTGCAGCTCCGCCCGGGCGACTTCGTCGTGCACGAGCAGCACGGCGTCGGCCGGTTCGTCGAGCTGGTGTCCCGCACCATCGGCACCGGCGCGGCCGCGGCGACCCGCGAGTACATGGTCGTCGAGTACGCGTCGTCGAAGCGGGGGCAGCCGGGCGACCGGCTGTTCGTGCCGACCGACCAGCTCGACCAGGTGACCAAGTACGTCGGCGGCGAGGCGCCCAGCCTCAACAAGATGGGCGGCTCCGACTGGGCCAAGACCAAGGGCCGCGCCCGCAAGGCGGTCAAGGAGATCGCCGGCGAGCTCATCCGGCTCTACAGCGCCCGCATGGCCACCTCCGGCCACGCGTTCGGCCCGGACACCCCGTGGCAGCGGGAGCTCGAGGACGCGTTCGCGTACGTCGAGACGCCCGACCAGCTCGCGACGATCGACGAGGTCAAGCAGGACATGGAGAAGCCGATCCCGATGGACCGGCTGATCTGCGGCGACGTCGGCTACGGCAAGACCGAGATCGCGGTGCGCGCGGCGTTCAAGGCGGTGCAGGACGGCAAGCAGGTGGCGGTCCTGGTGCCGACGACCCTGCTCGTGCAGCAGCACCTCGACACGTTCACCGAGCGGTACGCCGGCTTCCCGGTCACCGTCAAGGCGCTGTCGCGGTTCCAGACGAAGGCCGAGTCCGAGGCGGTCGTCGACGGGCTGCGCGACGGCAGCATCGACGTCGTCATCGGCACGCACCGGCTCATCACCGGCGAGGTCCGGTTCAAGGACCTGGGCCTCGTCATCATCGACGAGGAGCAGCGGTTCGGCGTCGAGCACAAGGAGACGCTCAAGGCGCTGCGCACCAACGTCGACGTGCTGGCGATGTCCGCGACCCCGATCCCGCGCACGCTCGAGATGGCGGTCACCGGCATCCGCGAGATGTCGACCCTCGCTACCCCGCCGGAGGAGCGGCACCCGGTGCTGACGTTCGTCGGCGCCTGGGAGGAGAAGCAGATCTCCGCCGCCATCCGCCGCGAGCTGCTGCGCGAGGGCCAGGTGTTCTACGTGCACAACAAGGTCGAGTCGATCGAGCGCACCGCCGCCCGGCTCAACGAGCTGGTGCCGGAGGCCCGGATCGCGGTCGCGCACGGCAAGATGAACGAGCACCAGCTGGAGCAGGTGATCGTCGACTTCTGGGAGAAGCGGTTCGACGTCCTGGTCTGCACGACCATCGTCGAGACCGGCCTGGACATCTCCAACGCCAACACGCTGATCCTGGAGCGCGCCGACCGGCTGGGCCTGTCCCAGCTGCACCAGCTCCGCGGGCGCGTGGGGCGCGGGCGGGAGCGCGCGTACGCGTACTTCCTGTACCCGCCGGAGAAGCCGCTCACCGAGACCGCGCACGACCGGCTCCAGACGATCGCCGCCAACACCGACCTCGGCGCCGGCATGGCCGTCGCGATGAAGGACCTGGAGATCCGCGGCGCGGGCAACATGCTCGGCGGCGAGCAGTCCGGGCACATCGAGGGCGTCGGGTTCGACCTGTACATCCGGATGGTCGGCGAGGCCGTCGCGTCCTACCGCGGCGACCAGCCCGAGGAGCTGCCCGACGTCACGGTCGAGCTGCCGGTCGACGCGCACATCCCGCACGACTACATCGCGCACGAGCGGCTGCGCCTGGAGGCGTACCGCAAGCTCGCGGCGGCGGGGGACGAGACGGCGCTGGCGGAGATCTCCGCGGAGCTCGTCGACCGCTACGGCCCGATCCCGGAGCCGGTGACCAACCTGTTCGCCGTCGCCCGGTTCCGGCTGCACGCGCGCACGGCCGGGCTCACCGACGTCACCGCGCAGGGCAAGTTCGTGCGGTTCGCGCCGGTCGACCTGCCGGAGTCCGCCCAGCTGCGGCTCAAGCGGCTGTACCCGGGCTCGGTGCTCAAGCCCGCGCTGCGCACCGTGCTCGTGCCGTTCCCGACGACGGCCCGGATCGGCGGCAAGCCGCTGCACGGCGAGGCCGTGATGACGTGGGCGCGGCAGCTGATCGACGCGGTGGTCCTCGGCGACGTGTCCGCGGCGGCGGGGGTGGGCACCGCGGCGCGCTGAGCCCGGTGCCGCGGTACGCGACCGCGGCACGTCCCGCACCTGCCGCCCCGACCCGGCCCCTACGATGGGCCGGGTCGGGCGACGGAGAGCGACGAGAGGCCAGGTGTGCGGTGACGCGGAAGACGGTCCGGCGGACGGTGTCCGCCGTCGGGGTGCTGGCGGTGGCGGGCGCGCTCGCGGCGTGCGGCGGCGGGCGGCCCGGTGCGGCCGCGGTGGTCGACGGCCGGTCGATCCCGACCTCCGAGGTCGAGACCGCCACCCAGGAGCTCGGCCCGGTGCTGCAGGGCGTCTCGGCCTCCGCGATCCTCGGCGTGCTCATCCAGGAGCCGACCGTCGCCGCGGCGGCCTCGGACGCCGGCGTCGCGGTCTCCGACGAGCAGGCCGCCGACGCGCTCGACCAGCAGGTGGAGGCCGCGGGCGGCGACGCCCAGGAGTTCTCCCCGGCCTCGGTCCGCGTCATGCGCTACCTGCTGGAGATCCAGGGCCTGCAGGGGGCGAGCGACGCGGACACGCTGCTCGCCTCGCTGCAGGAGGACCTCGGGTCCCTCGACTTCACGGTGAACCCCCGGTTCGGCAGCGCGGACGAGCTCGGCACCGTCGGCACGACGACGTACCCGTGGCTCGTGTCCGCCGACGGGGCCACCGCGACCCCGGCCCCGTGACCGCCGCCGACGGCGCGACCGCGGCCGACCCGGCCGCGGTCGACCCGGCCGCGGTCGACCCGGCCACGGTCGCCGACCCGCTGCGCCGCCTCGTCGCCGTCATGGACCGGCTGCGCTCCCCGGGCGGCTGCCCGTGGGACGCCGAGCAGACCCACGCCTCGCTGGTCCCGTACGTGCTCGAGGAGGCGTACGAGGTCGCGGAGGCCGTCGAGGGCGGGGACCGCGCGCACCTGCGCGAGGAGCTCGGCGACCTGCTGCTCCAGGTGGTGTTCCACGCCCGGATCGCCCAGGAGGACGCGGCCGAGCCGTTCGACGTCGACGACGTGGCGGCCGACCTGGTCGCCAAGCTCGTCCGGCGGCACCCGCACGTGTTCGCCGACGCGCAGGTCGCGGACGCCGACGGCGTGAACCGGCAGTGGGACGCGATCAAGCGGGACGAGAAGCAGCGGGAGTCCGTGCTCGACGGCGTGCCGCTGGCGATGGGCGCGCTCGCGCGGGCGCAGAAGGTGGCGTCGCGGGCGGAGCGGTCCGGGCTCGCCGCCGTGGCGCCGGCACCCGCCGTCCCGCCCGCCGGCCCGCCGGACCCGGGCGCGCCCGCCCCCGGCCCGGCCGCGCCCGGCGACCTCGGGGCCCGGCTGCTCGCGCTCGTGCAGGAGGCCCGGGCGGCCGGCCTGGACGCCGAGGGCGAGCTCCGCCGGGCGACGGCCGCGTGGGAGCGGGACCTGCGCGCGGCCGAGCGGGGCTGACCCCCGCCCCGCACCGCCCGGCCGGCGCCGCCCGCGCCGCGCCGGGCCCAAGGTCCGGGACGCCGGCGACCCCCGGGCAGCAGGATGGGCGAGGCTGCGGTGCACCCGCGGCCCGGTGCCCCACGCCCGGCGAGGGCGGGCGCACCGCGACACCGGACGAGGAGGGGTCGATGCGGATCGGCGTCCCGAAGGAGGCCCGGCCGGGCGAGCGGCTCGTGGCCGCCACGCCCGCCACCGTGGGCCGGCTGGCGAAGCTGGGCTACGAGGTGGTCGTCGAGCACGGCGCGGGCGAGG
>NZ_DASQCJ010000204.1:0-26349 GCF_035634735.1 Cellulomonas sp. | reverse complement strand
CAGCACCGGCGACCCCGCGTCGGGCAGCACGTGCCCCGACCCGTCGAGGTGCAGGAACACCAGCCGGCGCGGCGGCCGGCCGAGGTTGTGCACCCGCGCGATCGTCTCCTGGCCGCGGTAGCAGCCCTTGTGCAGGTGCACGGCGGTGCGCAGCCAGTCGAGCTCGTGCGGGATGGTCCGGTGGTCGACCTCGCGGCCGGCGCGCGGGCGCCACGCCTCGACGCGCACGGCCTCGCTCGCCCAGGTGCCGACGAGCGGCCAGCCCGCGGCCTCGCGCGCCCGCACGGCGTCCGCCAGGTCGGCCCGCGGGACCAGCACGAGCCGCCGGGCGCGGTCCGCGCCGGGGTGCTCGGCGTCGGGCAGGCCGTACCGGGTGCCGCCGGGCAGCGTGCGCGGCCAGGGGTCGCGCCAGGTGACCGGCTCGTCCGGCGCGCCCTCGGCGTCGACCGGCTCGCCGATCGCGGCCCAGTCGTCGGTCACGTCCGCGACCTCGACCCGCAGCATGAACCGCATCCGGTCCAGCCACGTCGCCAGCGCGGGGGCGGTCTCGCTGATCAGCCAGGTGGCCTCGCCGTCGTCCACGACGGCGGCGGCGTGCTCGACGTGCCCCTGCGGGCTGAGCACGAGCGTCTCGGTCGAGGTCCGCGGCGCCAGGGCCGCGAGCTCCTGCGACGTGATGGAGTTCAGCCAGGTCAGCCGGTCCGGGCCGGTCACCCGGACGACGCCCAGGTGCGACTGGTCGACGACGGCGCCGCCGCGGGTCAGCGCGCGCTGCTCCGCGGTCGGGTCGCCGTAGTGCCAGGCCACGCCCGCGTCGGGGCCGGACGCGGCGACGGCGCCGTGCCGGTCCAGCAGCGGGCTGCGGTGCCGGGGGGCGGCGGGCTCGGCGGCGACGTCGTCGGGCATGTCAGTCCGTCACGCGGCTGAGCCGCGCGGAGGCGTACGACTGCAGCTCGTGCCCGAACGCCGCCAGGTCGTGCGCCCACATGAGCTCGCCGTTGACCAGGCCGTACAGCCGCTTGCCGGCCGACACCTCGGCGCCGGACGCGGTGCGCGCGATCACGTCGCTGACGAGGTCGATCCGGCCGTTGCCGGTCGCGCCCACGTACACGGCGACGTGCCCGGACGGGTCGGCGAGCAGCAGCTCGACCGGCGACAGCGCGGAGCCCATGCCCTCGGGCCGCTCCGGCGGGATGCGCCAGTAGCCCTGCTCCGTCGACCACACCGCGCCGTCCGCGTCCCCGTCCGCGGTGGCGGGGGCGGCGTCGGCCGGGGTGCCGTCGGCGTCGGCGATCGCCGAGGCGTCGTCCGGCACGACGACGAGCCGGATGGTGGACGTGTAGGACAGGTACGGGCCGCCGTCGTGGTCGATCACCACGTCCTGGGTGAACGCCGTCTCCTCGATCCCCGGGTACCCCACGACGCCCTCGCCGTGCCACCGCCCGACGAGCCAGGCGAGCGGGTACATCTCCGGGGCGAGGCCCTCGGGCAGCGTGAACGCCATGGAAGCCCTTCTTGTCAGCGCTGTCCCTTGAACAGCCGGTAGACGACGAAGCCGGAGAACCACCCGATGGTGATCGTCGCGGCGACGAGCAGACCGATGAACACGATCTCGAGTGCGTGCATCTGCCGATCCTAACGACGACGCGGCCCCGTGCCTTCCCGACCCGTCAGGCCCGGGCGTGCCGCACCCGGACGCCGAGCAGGTAGAGCTCGCAGCCGAGGCACAGGCCGAAGGCCGCGTTGAGCACCGCGGCGACGAGCGCCAGCGCCGCGGCGACCGGCACCGCCCCCGGGACGCCCAGCATCGCGAGCAGCACGCCCGCCCCCGTGATGACCAGGCCGACCAGCTGCGCGAACCGCGGCGGCCGGGCGTCCTCCAGCTCGGCGGGCGGGGCCAGCCGCGGCCGGACGAGGCGCCGGTAGAGCAGGCCCTGGACGGAGCCCTGGGCCCCGCGGGCGGCCCCGACGGCGAACAGCGCGGCGACGACGGCCAGCGCGGCGGTCGCGGCGGCGCCGGGCAGCAGCAGGACGACGACGAGCAGCACGGCGGTCAGCGCGGCGCCGACGCGGGGGCCGCGGGGATCGATGCCGGCCGGGGCGGCGGGCGCGGGCGCGGGCTGTGCGGGCGTGCGGGGCTGTGCGGGCACGGCGGTCTCCCGGGAGGTGGGGGCGGGCGTGGTCGGGCGCGCGGCCCGTCAGGCGGCGGCGGGACAGCGGTCGAGCGCGTCCAGCGCCGCGACCGCCTGCTGCCGGGTCGTCGCGCCGGACAGCCGGCCGCGCACCGCGCCGGCGCCGTCCAGCACCAGCACCGTGGGCGTGCGCAGCACGTCGAACCGGCGGACCAGGTCGAGGCGCTCCTCGGCGGCGACCTCGACGTGCGCGAGGCCCGGCCGCGCGGCGGCGAGCGCGCCGAGCACGGCGGCGGTGCTGCGGCACGGCGCGCACGCCTCGGAGGACAGCTGGAGGAACGTGGCAGCCGACCCGAGCGGCGCGCCGAGGTCGGCGCCGGTCAGCCGGTCGTCGCCCCCGCCGCGCGACGCCACGAAGCGCCCGTTCCGCGACCGCCACAGCAGGCCGGCGACGACGGCGACCGCGAGCACGCCGAGGACGAGCAGGACGCGCAGCCCCATGCCCACCCCCGGGTCCCGGCGCGGGCGCGCCCGGCGGGCGGCCCGGTCGTCAGCCGACGAGCACGCGGCCGACGACGTAGACCAGGATGCCGGTGACGGCGACGGGCAGCACAGCGACCGCCCACCCCGCGAGACGATGTTCCAGGGCCGGCAGCCGGTCGAACAGCGCGTCGCCCGCGGCGACCAGGACGCCGGTCGCGGCCCCGAGCAGCGCGCCCGACAGCAGCCCGACCGTCGGCAGCGCGGCGCCCGCGACCAGCCCGCCCGCGACGGCCGCGCCGAGCGTGGCGCCCGCGCCCGCCCAGCCGCGCAGGGGCAGCGCCGTGACGGCGGACGCGACCGCGAGCGCGACCGCCCCGGTCACCACGACGGCGTCGCCCGCGGCGGTGCGCTCGGCGGCGAGCCACCCGGCCGCGCACACCGGCACCAGGGCGCCGGCCACCGTGCCGGCGACGGACTCGACCAGCCGCTCGCGCCCGTCCCGCCGCGCGAGCTCGGCCACGAAGGCGGCCAGCACCGCCCCGGCGAACACCGCGGGCACGTCGCCGAGCAGCGGCTCGGTGGTGGTGACGTGCACGACCACGACGGCGGCGACGCCGGCGAGGCCGATCACCACCCCGCTGCCGACGCGCGCGGGCAGCCCGGCCACCCGGGGCCAGCCGAGCGCGAGCACGCCCGAGAGGACGATCAGCAGGGCGGCGAGGACGACGCCGTCCCGGCCGGCGAGCGAGACGCCCCCGAGGACGCCGGCGACAGCGACGAGCGTCGCCAGGACGGCCGTGGTCACGGCGCGGTTCGAGGCGGGCACGGGCGCCATCCTCGCATCCCGGGGCCCCGCACCCGGCATCGGGCGGGTCGCGCCGGGCCCGGGGGCGCCGCCCGCTTGTACCACCGTCATGTGTCGCGGACGCGCGGTGCCCCGTGACATCCGAGGGGTACCGTGTCCCCCAATTCGGACGGGAGGAGGGCCGCTGCGTGGCCGACCTGCTGCTGCTCACGCCCGCGTCGGGGGGCTCGTCCCAGGTGCTGCCCGCGCTGGGCCTGCTGTCCCACCGGGTCCGGGTGCTGCCCGTGGAGCCCTCCGCGCTCGTGGACGCACCCGACGCCGACATCGTCGTGCTCGACGCGCGCCGCGACCTGGTGACCGCGCGCACCACGTGCCGCCTGCTCCGCGCGACCGGCCTCACCGTGCCGCTCGTGCTGGTGCTCACCGAGGGCGGGCTCACGGTCGTCACGGCCGAGTGGGGCGCCGACGACATCGTGCTCGAGAACGCCACGCCCGCCGAGGTCGAGACCCGGTTCCGCCTGGTCATCGAGCGCGCCGCCCGGTCCTCCTACGACGACCAGCCGCAGGAGATCTCGTCCGGCGAGCTGATGATCGACGCCGGCGGCTACACCGCCCGGCTCCGCGGCCGCCCGCTCGACCTCACGTACAAGGAGTTCGAGCTCCTCAAGTACCTGGTGCAGCACCCGGGCCGCGTGTTCACCCGCGCCCAGCTGCTCCAGGAGGTCTGGGGCTACGACTACTACGGGGGCACCCGCACGGTCGACGTCCACGTCCGGCGCCTGCGCGCCAAGCTCGGCCCCGAGCACGAGCAGCTGATCGGCACGGTCCGCAACGTCGGCTACCGGTTCGACCCGCCCAAGGACCGGCGGTCCGCCGACAGCGGCAGCGCCGCGGCGTCGCCGGCCGAGGTCGCCGCGGACGTCTGACGGCCCGGGCCCGCCCGGGGGCCGGGCCGACGGGGTCCCGGTACGATCCTGCGCGGTGTGCCGGGAAGTCTGGTCGGCGTCCACCTCGTCGACCCCGCGGAGAGCCTGCACCGTGACCACCACCCCGCCCCCCACCGACGAGTCCGGCTCCCGCCTGTTCGGCGCGCTGACCCCCGGCGGGCTCGCGAACCTGCTCGACACGCTCCGCGCCGAGCGCACCGGCGGCGTGCTGCTGCTGGTGGGCGCCGTGGTCGCGCTGCTGTGGGCGAACTCGCCCTGGTCGGCGTCCTACACCACGATCTCCGAGACGGTGGTCGGCCCGGCGGCGCTGCACCTCGACCTCAGCCTCGCGTCCTGGGCGACCGACGGCCTGCTCGCGATCTTCTTCTTCGTGGTCGGCGTCGAGCTCAAGCGGGAGATCGTCGACGGCGAGCTGCGGCGCGTGCGCACCGCCGTGGTGCCGGTCGTCGCGGCGGTGGGCGGCATGGCCGCGCCGGCGCTGCTGTACCTGCTGGTCAACGCGACCGCCGACGGCGGCGCGACCCGGGGCTGGGCGGTGCCGACCGCGACCGACATCGCGTTCGCCGTCGCCGTGCTGTCGGTGGTCGGCCGGAGCCTGCCGGCCTCGCTGCGGGCCTTCCTGCTGACCCTCGCCGTGGTCGACGACCTGCTCGGCATCGTGATCATCGCCGTCGTCTACACCGACGGGCTGCACCTCGTCTGGCTGGCCGCCTCGCTCGTGGCGGTGGCGGCCTTCGCGCTGCTGGTCCGGGTGCGCCGGCCCGGGGTCGCCGGGCACGCCGCGCTCCTCGTGCTCGCGGTGACGGCGTGGGCGCTCATGCACGCGTCGGGTGTGCACGCGACGATCGCCGGCGTGCTGCTCGGCCTCACCGCGCCGGCGCTCGCCCGTCCGGGTGAGACCGCGAGCGTCGCCGAGCGGCTCGAGCACCGCTGGCGCCCCGTCTCCGCCGGGTTCGCCGTCCCGGTGTTCGCGCTGTTCGCCGCCGGGGTGCCCCTGTCCGGCGGGGCGGTCGCCGACGCCGTGCGGGACCCCGTCGCCCAGGGCGTCGCGCTCGGCCTCGTCGTCGGCAAGCCGCTGGGCATCCTGGCGGCGACCTGGCTGGTCGCGCGGTTCACCCGCGCCGCCCTCGCCCCCGACCTGCACTGGCGGGACGTGGGCGCCGTCGGGCTGCTCGCCGGCATCGGGTTCACCGTCTCCCTGCTCATCGGGGAGCTCGCGTTCGGCGCGGGCAGCCCGCACGACGAGCACCTCAAGGTCGCGATCCTGCTCGCCTCGACGACGGCGGCGGTGCTCGGCGGGGCGGCCCTCGCGGCGCGCGACCGGGCGCACCGGTCCCGCCGGGTCGGGGGCCGGACGCGGTAGGTTCGGCGTCGATGACCGTCGACTCCGCCGCCCTCCTGCTCGACGGCCCGTGGCGGCACCACTTCGTGCCGGCGAACGGCTCGCGGTTCCACGTGGCCGTCGCCGGCCCCGACGACCGGGACGCCCCGCTGGTGGTGCTGCTGCACGGGCTGCCGGAGCTGTGGTGGGCGTGGCGCCACCAGCTGCCCGCCCTCGCCGAGGACGGGCACCGCGTCGTCGCCATGGACCTGCGCGGCACCGGCGGCTCGGACAAGCCGCCGAGCGGCTACGACGTCCCCACGCTGACCCGGGACGTCGCCGGCGTGGTCCGCTCGCTCGGCTGCGACCGCGCGGTCGTCGTCGGGCACGGCGTCGGGGGCGGCGACGTCGCCTGGGCGATGCCGGCCTACCACCCGGGCCTGACCCGGGGCGTCGCGGTGCTGTCCGCCCCGCACCCGCTGACCCGCCGCGCCGACCCGCGCTCCGGCCTGCGCGCCGGCGCCGCCCGCCGCATGGCCGAGATCCAGGTGCCCTACCTGCCCGAGCGCGCCATGACCCGCGGCGACCTCGTCGCGAAGCTGCTCCGCGAGTGGGGCGGCCCCCGCTGGCCGGACCCCGCGGCGCTCGCGCTGTACCGCCGGGCGGCGCACGTGCCGTTCGCGGCGCACTCCGCCCTGGAGCAGGTCCGCTGGCTGTACCGCTCGGGCGTGCGCGCGGACGGCCGCCGGCACGCGGTCGCGCTGCGGGACGCCGCGCCCGTCCCGACGCTGCAGGTGCACGGCGGGTCGGACGGCTGCTACACGGTGTCCCGAGCCATGGCGGACGGCTCCGTGGCCCGCCGGCTCGGGCCGCACTACCGGTTCGAGATGCTCGCCGGCGCGGGCCACTACCTGCCCGAGGAGGAGCCCGACCGGGTCACCGCCCTCCTCCGCGACTGGCTCCGCGAGCTCGGCTAGCCCTCCCCGCGCGGGACCGCGCGGCCCGCCGAGCGGGCGGTCGATGTCCCCTGACGCCGCCCGGAAGCGACGCCTACTGCCCGCTCGGCGGGGGCGGCGGGGGCGGCGGGGGCGCGGGCGCGCCGACGCGGACCAGCGCGGACGGGCAGTCCCGGGTGATCGGGCAGGTGGCGCAGTCCGGCTTGCGCGCGTGGCAGGTGCGTCGCCCGTGGAAGATCAGCCGGTGGCTGAGCAGCGTCCACTCGGGCCGCGGGATCAGCGCGGCGATGTCCTGCTCGACCTTGACCGGGTCCTCCTCGGTCGTCCAGCCCAGCCGCCGGGCGAGCCGGCCCACGTGGGTGTCGACCGTGATGCCGGGCACGCCGAACGCGTCGCCCAGGACGACGTTCGCCGTCTTGCGCCCGACCCCGGGCAGCGTCACGAGGTCCTCGAGCCGGGGCGGGACCTCGCCGTCGAACCGCTCGACCAGGGCCTGCCCGAGGCCCTGCAGCGAGCGCGCCTTGGCCCGGAAGAACCCGGTCGGCCGGATCAGCTCCTCGAGCTCGGCGGGGTCGGCACCCGCGTAGCCCGCGGCGTCGGGGTAGCGCGCGAACAGCGCCGGCGTCACCTGGTTGACCCGGACGTCGGTGGTCTGCGCGGACAGCACCGTGGCGACCAGGAGCTCCAGCGGGGACCGGAAGTCGAGCTCGCACCGCGCGTCCGGCCAGCGCGCCGCCAGCGCCCGGTTCACCCGGCGCGCGCGGCGGACCAGGGCGACCGGCGGCCGGTCCGCGGCGGGTGCCGGCGCGGACGCCGCGCGGGGCCGGGCGGGGCTCATGCGGCCAGCGTAGGTCCCCCCGGGGGAACCGGTTGCTCTAGGCGAGTGATCTGGGGAGTTGATCACATGACCAACTTCTCAAGTCGGGCATGCCCGGCGTCGAAAGACGGGGGGACGCGACCTGTGGCCGTACGGGTCGTCCGAGAGAGTGGGCGGACCGCATGACCCTGGCCGGCACGGCTGACCAGCTCGTCGAGCTGCGCCGGCAGCGCGGTGCGCTGCGCCTCGAGCACCAGCACGTCGTCCGCTGGCGGCGCCTGGTGCGCGACCGCCTCGAGCTCGCCGTGGCCGCCGCCGCGCCCCCGCAGGCGCCCGGCGCGTGCGCGGACGTGCGCAGCGTCCTGGGCGACTCCGCCGTCGACGTCCCGCCGGCCGCCGAGCTCGCCGCCGCCGTCCGGGGCGGGCTGCCGATCGCCGAGGTGCACGAGCTGCCGAGGCTCCGTGACCTGGACCTGCGCCTCGCCCGCTACGAGATGCGGCTCGAGGACGCGCTGCGCCGCCTGACCGACCGGTACATCGACCGGCTCGCCCGCGACGTCACCGAGGGAGGCGTCGACGCGCTCCGCCGTCCTGCCGGCGCGTGATGAGGCACACTGAGGGGCGTCACATCCCGGCAAGAAGGTGAGGTTCCTCCCGTGGAGGACGACGTCGTGCTCACGGCGCCCCTGTTCCAGAACATGGACCCCGAGGCGTCCCGGACGCTGCTCGCGTCGATGGCGCCCGTGCACGTCGCCCGCGGCGAGGTGCTGTTCCACGAGGGCGAGCCGGGCGACCGGCTCTACGTGATCCGCTCCGGCAAGATCAAGCTCGGCCGCCGGTCCTCCGACGGCCGCGAGAACCTGCTCGCCGTGCTCGGCCCCGGCGAGATGTTCGGCGAGCTCTCGCTGTTCGACCCGGGCCCCCGCACCGCCACGGCCACCGGCCTCGCCGACGCCGTCGTGCTCGAGCTCGGCCACCACGACCTCATCCCGTGGCTGGAGCAGAACCCCACCGTCGCCAAGCACCTGCTGGGGGCGCTCGGCCGCCGGCTGCGCCGCACGAACGACGCCCTGGCGGACCTGGTGTTCTCCGACGTGCCCGGCCGCGTGGCCAAGGCGCTGCTCGACCTGTCGCACCGGTTCGGCCAGCAGACCGACGAGGGCGTCCGCGTCGCGCACGACCTCACGCAGGAGGAGCTCGCGCAGCTCGTCGGCGCCAGCCGCGAGACCGTGAACAAGGCGCTCGCCGACTTCGCCGCGCGCGGCTGGGTCCGGCGCGAGGGCCGCGCGATCGTGCTGCTCGACGTCGACCGCCTGGAGCGCCGCGCCCGCTGAGGCGCGCACCCGCACGCACCGACGACGACGGCCCGGCCGCAGCCCCTCGGGGCGCGGCCGGGCCGTTCGCGTCGGCGGGCGCTCAGGCCTCGGGCGCGAGCTCCACGACGATCTCGACCTCCACGGGCGAGTCCAGCGGCAGCACGGCGACGCCCACGGCCGAGCGCGCGTGCACGCCCGCCTCGCCGAACACCTCGTGCAGCAGCGTGCTCGCGCCGTTGATCACGCCGGGCTGGCCGGTGAAGGCCGGGTCGCTCGACACGAACCCGACGACCTTCACGACCCGGACCACGCGATCCAGGTCCCCGACGAGCGCGGCGACGGCGGCGACGGCGTTCAGCGCCGCGGTGCGGGCCAGGCCCTGCGCCGTCTCCGGCGACACCTGGCCGGGTCCGGTGCCGACCTTGCCGCTGACCGGCAGCTCGCCCGCCACGAACGGCAGCTGGCCGGACGTGTGGACGTAGTCGCCGGTGCGGACGGCGGGGACGTAGGCGGCGACGGGCGCGGCGACCCGGGGCAGCTCGATGCCGAGCTCCGCGAGGCGCGCGAGGACCGTGCCGCTCACCTCTCGCCCGTCGGGCGCTTGAGGTAGGCGACGAGCCCGGTCTCGGACTGCAGGACCTGGACGAGCTCCCAGCCATCCTGACCCCACTGGTCGAGGATCGCCTTGGTCGCGTGGACGATGAGGGGGACGGTCGCGTACTCCCACGTGGTGGTGGCCATGGCGCCACCCTAGCCGTGCCCCGCGGACACCGGTCAGGCGCCGGCCGCCTGCTCCACCGGTTCGGAGCCGAGCAGCTCGTCGTACCAGGACTCCACCTCCGGGCGACGCCGGCGCAGCGCGCGCCGCTCGCGCTCGGTCATCCCGCCCCACACGCCGAAATCGGCGCGCGAGTCGAGGGCGTCGGCCAGGCACAGCAGCCGCACCGAGCACCCCGCGCACACGGCCCGGGCGTCGCGCTGGGCGGCCCCCTCCACGAACAGCGCGTCGGGCGCTACCCCTCCGGCGCCGCACTTCGCGCTCGCCGTCCAGTGCCCGTCGGGCCCCGCGATCGTCATCGACTCATCCCTACTGTCCCCTGCGAACGGGACAGCACCACCCGCGGACCGTCGTGCGACGATCCGGTGCGGCAGTCCCCCCTGCTGCGCCCGACCGTAGCGGGTGGATTCGTCCCATCGCATCCTCCGTTCGGGTTGTTCCGCCTGGTCGGCCAGCGGGGCCCCGCGTGTGCAGGTACGGTGCAGGTCCCCCCGGGCCCTGTGGACGACCGGCGGCCGCCGGGGTGGCTCCCGTACCCTGGCGGGCATGGCTCCCTCCCCCTCGCCGCGCGGGCGGCAGGTCACCGTCGTGCAGGCGCTGGCGCTGCTGCTCGCCTTCGTGCTGACCGCCGGCGTCGGCGGACTGCTGACCGCCGGGCTCGTGCTGCCGACCGTCGCCGTCGCGAACACCGCGACCGACCTGAGCGTCGAGGCGTTCGAGGACCTGCCGTCGGAGCTCGAGACCAAGCCGCTGTCCGAGAAGTCGGTGATGCTGGCCAACGACGGCACCACGGTCCTGGCCGAGTTCTTCTCGGAGAACCGCGTCGTCGTGCCGCTCGACCAGGTGTCCGTGCAGATGCAGAACGCCGTGGTCGCGACCGAGGACAAGCGGTTCTACCAGCACGGCGGCATCGACCCCGCCGGCATGGTCCGCGCGCTGGTGAAGAACCAGATCAGCGACTCCACCCAGGGCGCGTCGACGCTGACGCAGCAGTACGTGAAGAACGTCCTGATCGAGACGGCCGTCCGCGACGGCGACCTCGCCGCGGCGGAGGCGGCCCGCGAGGCCGAGGGCACCGAGGGCTACGCGCGCAAGCTGCGCGAGGCCAAGCTGGCCATCGCCCTCGAGAAGACCATGACCAAGGACCAGATCCTCGAGAACTACCTCAACATCGCGCAGTTCGGCGTCGCGACCTACGGCGTCGAGTCCGCGGCCCTGCGGTACTTCAGCAAGCACGCCGTGGACCTGACCTACCTCGAGGCCGCCACGATCGCGGGCATCACGCAGAGCCCGACCGCGTACGACCCGGTGCGGAACCCCGAGGCCTCCGAGGGCCGCCGCAACATCGTGCTGCGCCTGATGAACGAGCAGGGCTACATCACGCAGGAGGAGTACGACGCGGGCATCGCCGCGCCGATCGCCGCCACCCTCGTCGTGAGCGAGGCGCAGAGCGGCTGCATGGCCGCCGGCAACGTGGTGCAGGGCTCCGGGTACTTCTGCGACTACGTGACCAACGTGATCCGCAACGACCCGGCGTTCGGCGAGACCGCCGACGAGCGCGAGGAGAGGCTGTACCGCGGGGGCCTGACCATCACCACCACGCTGGACCCGCGCCTGCAGACCGAGGCCGACACCGAGGTGAAGAACGGCGTCCCGGTCGACGACGGCTCGGCCGTCGGCTCCGCCATCTCCGTCGTGGAGCCGGGCACCGGCCAGATCAAGGCGATGGCCCAGAACCGCACCTACAACAACACCGCCGAGGCGACCGGGCGGGACACCTCGGTCAACTACAACACCTCGTACTCGTACGGCGGGTCCGGCGGCTTCGCCCCGGGCTCGACCTTCAAGCCGTTCACCCTGCTGGAGTGGCTCAAGCAGGGCCACAGCCTCAGCGAGCGGGTCAACGGCAGCGTCCGGCCGCTGAACGAGAACCAGTTCACGGCGTGCGGCTCGAAGGGCATCAACAACTCCTGGACGCCGGGCAACTCCGAGGGCGGCGCCAGCGCCAGCATGACGATCCTGGACGCGACCCGGAACTCCGTGAACCTCGCGTACCTGACGATGGCGATGCAGCTCGACCTGTGCGCGATCATGGACGGCGCCGCGGCGCTCGGCGTCACCCAGTCCCCGTCCGGGGTCGAGGGCGAGCCGTTCAACGCGTACCCGGCCAACGTCCTGGGCTCCGACTCCACCACCCCGCTGGCGCTCGCCGGCGCGTACGCGGCGTTCGCCTCGGGCGGCGTCTACTGCAAGCCGATCGCGATCACGAACGTGAAGGACGCCGACGGCGCCGACCTGCCGGTCCCCGACGCGGGCTGCCAGCAGGCGATCGACCCCGAGGTCGCGCGGTCGATGAACTACGCGCTGAGCAACGTGTGGAACGGCACGGCCAAGAGCCTGGGCGCGCCGCAGGGCTACACCGCGTCCGGCAAGACGGGCACGACCAGCCGCAACGAGCAGACCTGGTTCGTCGGCTACACGCCGCGCCTGGTGTCGGCGGTGTGGGTCGGGTTCCCCGACTCGTTCACGCCGATGCAGCGGATCACCATCAACGGCCGGTACATCCCCTACGTGTTCGGCGCCACCGTCGCCGGCGCGACCTGGAAGCGGTTCATGGACCAGGCGCTCGCCGACGGCCAGCCCAACCCCGGGTTCGACCAGCCGTCGAGCGAGAGCGTGTACGGGCGGGCGATCCCGATCCCCTCGGTGGTCGGCAAGGACCAGAACACCGCGATCAACGAGCTGCGGGCCGCCGGCTTCTCGGCCTCGGTCGGCGGCACCACGGCCTCGGACATCACGCCCGGCTCGGTCGTCAGCCAGAGCCCGTCCGGCAGCGCGCCGGCGGGCAGCTCGATCACCCTGACGCTGTCGAGCGGCCCGGCGGCGCCCGCACCCGGCACGGATCCCAACGCCGGGGGCGCCAACCCCGGCGGCGGCAACGCCGGCGGGGGTGGCGGCGGCAACGGCAACGGCGGGAACGGATGACCCACCCCGTCGCCCGCGCCCTCGGCGGCGCCGCGCTCGCCGGTGCCGCCGCGGTCGCCTGGGGCACGCTGGTCGAGTCCCGCTGGTACGCGCTGCGCGAGGTCACCGTCCCGGTGCTGCCGCACGGCCAGGAGCCGCTGCGCGTCCTGCACCTGTCCGACCTGCACCTGACCCCCGGGCAGCACCGGAAGGTCGACTGGGTCCGCGACCTGGCGACGCTCCGCCCCGACCTGGTGGTCGACACCGGGGACAACTGGGCGCACCTCGACGCCATGCCGGCGCTGCTGCACGCGCTGGAGCCGCACCTCGACACCCCCGGGGCCTTCGTCTGGGGGTCGAACGACTTCTTCGCCCCGTCGCCGAAGAACCCGGCCCGCTACCTGCTGCCCGACGCGCGCACCGCGCCGCCGCGGCCGCCGGTCGAGCTGCCGTGGCGCGAGCTCGGCAACCGGTTCCGGTCGGCGGGCTGGGTGGACCTCACCAACCGCCGCGACGAGGTCAAGGCCGCGGGCCGGCGGATCTCGCTGGTGGGCACCGACGACGCGCACCTGGACCGCGACCGGTTCCCCGCCGCCGGGGGGCCCGACGACGTCCGTCCCGCCCCGGTGGTCGACGACGCGGGGGTGGCGCGCGCCGCGCGCGGCGACGTCGACCTGCACCTGGGCGTCACCCACGCGCCGTACCGCCGCGTCCTCGACGCGATGCACGCGGACGGCGCGGACCTGGTGATCGCCGGGCACACCCACGGCGGCCAGCTCGCCGTGCCCGGGTACGGCGCGCTCGTCACCAACTGCGACCTGCCCCGGGACCGGGCCAAGGGCCTGCACGGCTGGCCCGGCGCCCGCCCGGACGCGCGGGGCGGGGCGGACTCCACCTGGCTGCACGTGAGCGCCGGGCTGGGCACGTCGCCGTACGCGCCGGTGCGGTTCGCGTGCCGGCCCGAGGCCACGCTGCTGACGCTCGTCGCGGCCTGAGACGCGACGCTGCTCACACTTCGCGCCCGGGGGCCGGTCCCGATGCACGACCACCGCCCCGCGTCGGCTATGCTGGGCGGGCTTCACCGGGGTGTGGCGCAGCTTGGTAGCGCGCCTCGTTCGGGACGAGGAGGTCGTGGGTTCGAATCCCGCCACCCCGACCGGTGAGAACGACGAAGGCCCGGACCGCACGGTCCGGGCCTTCGTCGTCCCCGGCGCGCTGCGACCCGCCCCGGAGACCTACGTCGAGATCGGTGCTGCCGCTCGACATCGGTGCTTGCACCCACCGATCTCGCGCCGGAGCACCGATCTCGGCGCACGCCGGGGGCGCGGGGCGTCAGCAGCCCGCGTGCTGGTCCCGCCGGGCGCCGGGCTCCGGGCGGTCGCTCGAGTGGTCGCGCACGCCCGCGACCCCGGCCCCGCCCGGGACCTCCGCCTCGCCCGCGCCGCGGCGCGCGACGGCCAGCCCCTCCGTCGCGATCCGGAACCGGTCCCGCCCCGCCTGCTTCGCCCGGTACAGCGCGATGTCGGCGGCGGCCAGCGCCGAGCCGGCGGCGGCCCCGGGCGTGATCAGGGCGATGCCGGCGGAGAACGTCACGCCGGTGCCCTCCTCGGCCCACTCCGCGCGCAGCGCCCGCAGCGTGTTCACGGCCTGCACCGGCTCGGTACGGGGCAGGATCAGGACGAACTCCTCGCCGCCGTACCGCGCGGCGTAGTCGCGCCGGCGCAGGTGCTCGTGGAGCACGTGGCCGAACCGCTCCAGCACCTGGTCCCCCGCCGCGTGGCCGCGGGTGTCGTTCACGCGCTTGAAGTGGTCGAGGTCGGCGATGACGACGCAGTCTCCCGGCACCGCGCGGGCCAGCCGCTCGTCGAGGTCCCGGCGGTTGCCGAGCGAGGTCAGGACGTCGGTGCGGGCGTCGGACCGCAGCCGCCGGCGGAGGTCGCGCTGGTACGCGGTGGCGAGCGCGATGACCTGGGCGGTGCCCCACCAGGTGACGGCGTAGATCGCGAGCCGCACCACGGCGTTGCCGTTCAGCGCCGTGGCCATCGCGACGTACGCGCCGCACGCGGCGGGCAGCAGCGCGAGCGCGGCGCGGCCGGGGTGGAACAGCCCCGCGTACACGAAGCACAGCGGGATCAGGCCCACGAACGCGCTGGCGATGCCGGTCGTCGTCAGGCCGACCGCGCCGAGCGCCAGCAGGAGCGCGAGCGGGAACGCCAGGGTGCCCCAGCCGTCCCGGTGCCACCGCACCCGCAGGCTCAGGGCCACGAGCGCGAGCATCGCGCCGGACATCGCCGCGAGCACCCGCAGCCCGTGCCCGTCGACGCCGAGGCACAGCGCCCCGACGATCACGACGGCGCCGCCGAACAGCAGGAGCACCCGCCCGGCGGCCGCGGCGCTGCCGCCCGAGCGCGCCCACGCCGGGACGTGCGCCAGCAGGCGCACGACGACGGGCGCCTCGGGGGGCGTCCGGCCGTGCGCGCGGCGTCCGGGCGCGACGGGGGGCATACCCGGTTCATCGGCGACCGGTCGGCGGCTCTTCAGCGATTGGTTGAGTTCTGCACCATTTCTCGACGTGATGCCCAGCACGCTCCCAGGGAGCGGGCCGGTCAGCGCCAGCGGAACAGCCGGGCCGACAGCGGCAGCAGCACGACCGTCCAGCCCGCCATGACCAGCAGCTCGCGCACCGGCACGCCGGCGCCCACCCAGCCGTCGAGCATGGCCTGCGACCCGGCGCCGAGCGGCGTCCACGCGGCGACCTGCTGGACCACCTCGGGCATGATCGGCAGCGGCAGCCACACCCCGGCGAAGAACAGCGACACGAAGTAGACCGTCATCCCGATCCCGGTGGCCGCGCCGGCGGTCGGCGCCCGCGCCGCGATGAGCGACCCGACCCCGAACGTCGACGTGGCGGCCAGCAGGAACCCGGCCAGGACGACGCCCGGCCGCTCCGGGGCGCTGACGTCGACGACGAGCATCCCGACGGCGAGCGCGAGCCCGGCCGCCACCAGCAGCGCGGCGACGTTCACCAGCACCTGGGCGACCAGCAGCCGTGACGGCGGCAGCGGCGTGGTGGACAGCCGGCGCAGCACGCCGGTGCCGCGGTAGGTGGCGATCGTGATCGGGTAGACCGACAGCGCGACGGTGCCGACCGCCAGCGTCAGGACGACCGGCGTGTAGCCGGTGATCCCGTTGATCCGCGAGAGCAGCGGGTCGTCCTCGCTGAACGGGGTCGACCCCCACGGCATCGCCAGGCCGAGCACGGCGAGCAGCACGGCGGGGAACAGCACGGCGAAGAACACGTTCGAGGGCTCGCGCAGGGCGAGGCGCCCTTCGACGGCGGTGACCCGACGGAGCACCCGGGGGCTGGTCGCGGACACGTCAGGCCTCCACACGGTCGGTCGCGGACGGGGCGGGGGCGCTCGCGTCGCCGCCGACCGGCGCGCCGGTCAGGGAGACGAACGCGTCCTCCAGGGTGCTGCGCCGCACGCGCAGGTCGTCGGGCCGGACGCCGGCGCCCGCGAGGGCGACCATGACGTCCTGCACCACGTTGCCGGTGCCGCGGACCCGCACGGTCCCGTCCGGCGCCAGGTCGACGGAGCCGACGGACCCGAGCGCGCCGAGCGCGGGCGCGTCGACCGGCGCCGAGGGCCGGAACGTCAGCGTCTGGTCCGCGCCGACCCGGGCGGCGACCTCCGCGGGCGTGCCCTCGGCGACCACCCGGCCGGCGTCCACCAGCACGACGCGGTCGCAGAGCCGCTCGGCCTCCTCCATGAAGTGCGTGACCAGCACGATCGTCACGCCGCGCCGCCGCACCCCCTCGACGACGTCCCAGGTGTCCCGGCGGGCCTGCGGGTCGAGGCCGGTGGTGAGCTCGTCGAGCACCGCGATCTCGGGGTCGCCCACGAGCGCGAGCGCGATCGACAGCCGCTGCTTCTGGCCGCCGGACAGCGCGCGGAACTGCGTGCCCGCCTTGTCGGCCAGCCCGAGGTCGCGCAGCAGCTCGTCCGGGTCGGCCGGGTCGTCGTAGAAGCAGGCGTACTCCTCGACCGCCTCGCGGACCGTGATCCGCTGCGGCAGCGCCGACTCCTGCAGCTGCAGCCCGACCCGCTCGCGCAGGGCGGCGCGGTCGGCCGCGGGGCCGGACGGGTCGAGCCCGAGGACGCGGACCGTGCCCCCGTCGGGCTCGCGCAGGCCGCCGATCATCTCGACGGTGGTGGTCTTGCCGGCGCCGTTGCGGCCCAGCACGCCGACGATCTCGCCGCGGCGGACGGTCAGGCTGACGTCGGCGACGGCCACGGTGCGGCCGTACCGCTTCTCCAGGTGCTCCGCGTGGATCACGGGCTCTGCTCCGGGCATGACTCAGGTCTCCCTCGCGCGTGGTGCGGGTGGGGCGGGTCGTGCAGGGGGTGTGCGGCGCGCCCGCGGGCGCGTCGGGTCGCGCGGCGGTCAGCCGCGGCGGGGCGCGATCACGCGGCGGGTGGCGATCACCCAGAAGGCGGCGGCCAGGGCCAGCGCCAGGACGGCGGCGACGGTCACGACGAGCGCGAGCGGGGTGCTCTCGCCGGTGCCGCCGAACAGGTCCGAGAACGGGACCCAGTCGTGGGAGTTGCCGACCAGGATGGTCATGGCGAGCGACGGGCCCGCCGTGAGCGGGAGGGTGAGCGTGCCCCACCAGCCGCCGGCCACGGCGTACACCGTGCCGACCAGCAGGCCGCTGACGTAGGCGACGACGAACGTCGCCAGGTACGCGACGAGCAGGCTGCCGAAGGTCACGTCGGGGTCGAACCAGCCCTGGTCCTGCAGCGACCAGCGCCACCCCATGGCCCCGTACCAGGCGCGCTCCGCCATGAGCCCGCCGGCCATGAGGACCGCGAACGCGAGGGCCGTGCCGCACGCGGCGAGCAGGGCGCCGTGCACGTAGCTGCGCCGGGTCATCCCGCTCGCGACGTGCACCTGCGGGTACGTGGTGGCGATCCCGATCATGATCGAGAACGGGAACCACACCCCGCTCTGCCGCGCGAACCAGATGGTGGAGGTCCCCACGTCGCCGACCGCGTCGACGACCAGGGGCACCGCGACGACCACCACGAGCACGATCGCCCAGTACCAGGCCGCCACCTGGCCGAACCAGGTGAGCAGGCACGTCGTCGTGCGCAGGACCGGGCCCTGCCGGGTCGCCGGTCGGGTGGGGAACAGCGGACGGGTGGTGGCGCTCATCGGGCCCTCCCGAGCTCGCGCGCCGCGTCCGCGGCGCCGTCGGCGGTCAGGTGCACGAACAGGTCCTGCAGCGGGACGGGCCCCAGGTCGAGGCCGGCGGCGCGCGCGTCGGCCGCCTCGCCGTCCGCGAGCGTGGCGAGCACGGTCGCCTGCAGGGTGCCGCCGAGCTGCTGGCGGCCGAGGACGGTGCGGCCGACCACGAACCGCTCGACCTCGCGGGCGGGCCCGGTCACGGAGACGCCGGTGACCCGCAGCGCGTCGGCGTCCTGCGCCAGCAGCACCCGGCCGTGGTCGAGGACGACCACGTGCTCGAGGAGCCGCTCGATCTCCCCGATCAGGTGGCTCGACAGCACGATGGTGCGGGGGTGCTCGACGTAGTCCTCCAGCAGCGCGTCGTAGAACGCGTACCGGGAGGGCGCGTCGAGGCCGAGGTGCACCTCGTCGAGGATGGTCAGGTCCGCCCGGGCGGCGATGCCCAGCACGATGCCGAACGCCGACTTCTGGCCCCGGGACAGCTTCTGCGGCTTGGCGCCGGGGTCGAGCTCGAACCGGTCCATCAGCCGCTCGGCGACGTCGCGGGAGAACGCCGGCCGGCACTCCTCGGCGAACCGCAGGTTGGTGCGCAGGCTCTCGGTGTCCAGCACGTCGCCCGACTCGCGCACCAGCAGCACCCGCGGCAGCAGCTCCGCGTTCTCCCACGGGTCCTCGCCGCCCACGAGCACGGCCCCGGAGGTCGGGCGGCGGAAGGCGGCGACCACGGACGCGAGCGTCGTCTTGCCGGAGCCGTTGCGGCCGAGCAGGCCGGTGATCGACCCCGCCGGGACCGCGACGTCGACGGCGTCCAGGGCCGGCTTCGCGCCGTACCGGACGCCCAGGGCGCGGGCCTCGATCCCGAGCGGGCCGGCGGGGGCCGTCACGACGCCGCCCCGTCCTGGTGGGCGCCCGCCGTGCGGGCGGCGTGCGCGCGCAGCCGGGCGATGACGTCCTCGAGCGGGATGCCGAGCGCGCGGGCGTGGTCGGCCACCGGGTCGACCGTCTCGGCGAAGAAGGTCTCCCGGCCCTCGGCGCGGAGCCGGTCCGGGGCGCCCGGCGCGACGAACATCCCCACGCCGCGGCGCTTGTAGAGGATCCCGTCGTCGACGAGCTGGGCGAACGCCTTCGCGGCCGTGGCCGGGTTGATGCGGAAGGTGGTGGCGTACTGCGTCGTGCTCATCACCTGCTCCTCGGGCTGGAGGTCGCCGCGGAGGACGTCCTGGCGGATCTGGTCGGCGATCTGCACGTAGATCGGGTCGCGGCCGTCGAACACGGTCGGCCTCCTCTCGCGCGGCGGTTCACGGGTTCGTTACTCCACCAATGAACCACAGAGCCCGGGCGGCGCACAACCCCGTGGCACATTTCGACTTCGCAGCACTTGCTTCTGATTCGCAGCACCGGTAGCGTCCTCGGCGTCGCTGCGAATCCGAAGCACCGACCACACGGGAGTCATCATGAAGGCAGTGCGGTTCCACGAGACCGGCGACGCGGGCGTCCTGCGCTACGAGGACGTCGAGCCGCCCGTGCCCGGCAGGGGCGAGGTTCGCGTCCGGGTCGCCGGCTCGGCCTACAACCCGGCGGACGGCGGCATGCGGGGCGGCTTCCTGCCGATCCCGATCACGCTCCCGCACACCCCGGGCTACGACGTGTCCGGCACGGTCGACGCCCTGGGCGCGGGCGTGACCGGGCTCGCGGCGGGCGACGCGGTCGTCGGCTTCCTGCCGATGGCGGCCGACGGCTCGGCGGCGGAGTACGTCGTCGCCCCCGCGGAGGCGCTGGTCGCGGCGCCGGCCTCCGTCCCGCTCGCCGACGCGGCGGGCCTGCCGTCCGTCGGGCTCACCGCCTGGCAGGCGCTGTTCGAGGCCGGCGATCTGCAGGCCGGGCAGCGCGTGCTGATCAACGGCGCGGGCGGGCCGGTGGGCGGGTACGCCGTGCAGCTCGCCCACCGGGCCGGCGCGCACGTCATCGCGACCGCCAGCCCGCGCAGCGCGGCGTCCGTCCGGGCCGCGGGGGCGGACGAGGTCGTGGACCACACCACGATGCCGGTGCTCGACGCCGTGACCGAGCCCGTCGACGTCCTGCTGAACCTCGCGCCGATCACCGAGGAGGACTTCGCCGCCCTCGCCACCCGGGTCCGCGACGGCGGCGTGGTCGTCTCGACGACGCCGCGGGTGCCGACGCCGGAGGACCCGGGGCGCGGCGTGCGGGCGGTGACCGTCTACCTGCACCCGGACGCGGACGCGCTGCGGGAGCTGGTCGCCCTGGTCGACGCGGGCGACCTGCGCGTCGAGATCGCCGGCCGGGTGCCGCTGGCCGCGCTCCCGGCGCTGCACGCGGACGCCGACGCCGGGCGCGTGCACGGCAAGGTCGTGGTGGTCCCGTCGGCCTCGTGACCGGGTGCCCACGACGAGGGACCCGCCGCCCCGGCGCAGCGCGAGCCGGGGGCGGCGGGTCCTCCGCGCGGGTCAGGCGGTGGCGGCGCCCAGGCGCTCGGCCAGCAGCTCCGCGACCTGCACGGCGTTGAGCGCCGCGCCCTTGCGCAGGTTGTCGTTCGAGATGAACAGCGCCAGGCCCCGCCCGTCGGGCGCGCCCGGGTCCTGCCGGATGCGGCCGACCAGCGACGGGTCGGCGCCCGCGGCCTGCTGCGGCGTCGGGACGTCGGCCAGCTGGACGCCCGGCGCCCCGGCGAGCAGCTCGTACGCGCGCTGCGGGGTGATCGGCCGGTCGAACTCGGCGTTGATCGACAGCGAGTGCCCGGTGTAGACGGGCACCCGGACGCAGGTGCCGGACACCAGCAGGTCGGGGATGCCGAGGATCTTGCGGGACTCGTTGCGGAGCTTCTGCTCCTCGTCGGTCTCGAGGCTGCCGTCGTCGACCAGGTTGCCGGCCAGCGGGATCACGTTGAACGCGATCGGCGCCACGTACTTCTGCGGCTCCGGGAACGTGACCGCGGCGCCGTCGTGCACGAGCGCGAGCGTGTCCTGCTCGACCGCGCCGCGCACCTGCTCGTCGAGCTCGCGCGCGCCGGCCAGGCCGGAGCCCGACACCGCCTGGTACGTCGACACGACGAGCCGGCGCAGGCCGGCCTCCTCGTGCAGCACCCGCAGCACCGGCATCGCGGCCATCGTGGTGCAGTTCGGGTTCGCGATGATGCCCTTGCGCACCTCGTCCAGCGCGCCGGGGTTCACCTCGGACACGACCAGCGGCACGTCGGGGTCCATCCGCCACGCGGACGAGTTGTCGACGACGGTGACGCCCGCGGCGGCGAACCGGGGGGCCTGCGCCTTCGAGGTGGTGCCGCCGGCGGAGAACAGGGCGATGTCGAGGCCCGTCGGGTCGGCCGTGGCCGCGTCCTCGACCGTGATCTCCTCGCCGCGCCACGGCAGGGTGGTCCCGGCGGACCGCGCGGAGGCGAAGTACCGGATCTCCGCGACCGGGAAGTCGCGCTCCTCGAGGAGGCGACGCATGACGGCGCCGACCTGGCCCGTGGCGCCGACGACGCCGACCCGCAGGCCCCCGTTGCTGCTGACGCTCGCGCTCATCGCCCCGTCCCCCCGTACACCACGGCCTGCTCGTCGGCGCTGTCCAGGTCGAAGGCCGTGTGCACCGCGCGCACGGCCTCGTCGAGCTGGTCGGCGCGGGTCACCACGGAGATCCGGATCTCCGAGGTCGAGATCATCTCGATGTTGATGCCGGCGTCCGACAGCGCGGCGAACAGCCGGGCGGACACGCCGGGGTGCGACTTCATGCCGGCCCCGATCAGCGACAGCTTGCCGATGGTGTCGTCGTACTGCAGCGACGTGAAGCCGATGTCGGGCTGGTGCTGGGTCAGCGCGGCGGTCGCGGCGGCGCCGTCGGTGGCGGGCAGCGTGAACGAGATGTCCGTCCGGCCGGTCGACGCGACGGAGACGTTCTGCACGATCATGTCGAGGTTGACCCCCGACCCGGCGACGACCTCGAAGATGCGCGCGGCCTTGCCGGGCACGTCCGGGACGTCGACGATCGTGATCTTCGCCTCGCTGCGGTCGTGCGCGACGCCGGCGATGATCGGCTGCTCCATCGGTGCTCCTTCTTCCGTCGCGGCATCCGTCACCAGGGTGCCCGGGTGGGTCGAGAACGACGAGCGCACGTGCACGGGGACGCCGTACCGGCGCGCGTACTCGACGCAGCGCAGCACGAGGACCTTCGCGCCGCTCGCCGCCATCTCGAGCATCTCGTCGTAGGTGATCCGGTCGATCTTGCGGGCCGACGGCACGATGCGCGGGTCCGCGGTGAACACGCCGTCGACGTCGGTGTAGATCTCGCAGACGTCGGCGTGCAGGGCGGCCGCGAGCGCCACGGCGGTGGTGTCCGACCCGCCGCGACCCAGCGTCGTGACGTCGTTGGTGTGCTGGGTGACGCCCTGGAAGCCCGCGACGATCGCGACTGCGCCGGCGTCGACGGCCTGCTGGATCCGGCTCGGCGTCACGTCGATGATCCGGGCCTTGCCGTGCACGGAGTCGGTGATGACGCCGGCCTGCTGGCCGGTGAACGACTGCGCCTCGACGCCCAGGCTGCTGATCGCCATGGCCAGCAGCGACATCGAGATGCGCTCGCCCGCGGTCAGCAGGATGTCCATCTCGCGCTGGGGCGGCAGCGGGGTCATCTGCTGCGCCAGGTCGATCAGCTCGTCCGTCGTGTCGCCCATCGCCGACACCACGACCACCACGTCGTCGCCGCCGCGCTTGGCCTCCGCGATCCGCTTCGCGACGCGCTTGATGCTGTCGGCGTCGGCGACCGAGGAACCGCCGTACTTCTGCACGATGAGGGCCACGGGAGGGAGCTTCCTGCTGCGGGGTCGCGGGCGCCGGGCGGCGACCGCCGGGGTCGGCGGAAGTCTAGGCCGCGGGCGGCACGCGGCCGCGGGCCGCCCGCATCGCGGGACCGTCAGAGCAGCTCGGCCCCGAGCCGCACGATCAGCACCGCGACGACCACGAGGAACACGACCCGGACGAAGCCGCTGCCGCGCGCGACCGCCGTGCGCGCGCCGAGGTAGGAGCCCGCGATGTTCGCGGCCCCCACCAGCAGGCCGAGCCGCCACAGCGGCGCCCCCTGCGCGGCGAACACGATCAGCGCGCCGAGGTTGGTCGCGGCGTTGACGATCTTCGCCTGCGCCGACGCCTCGAGGAACGCGTAGCCGAGCACCCCGACCAGCGCGATCACCAGGAACGACCCGGTGCCCGGGCCCAGCAGCCCGTCGTAGAACCCGATGCCGGCCCCGAGCGCGAGCGCGACCAGCAGGTGGGTGCGGCCCTGCCAGCGCAGCTCCGTGGCGCGGCCGACCTGCGGGCGCGCGACGGTGTAGACCGCGACGGCGACCAGCGCCACGAGGATCACCGGCACGAACACCTCCTCGGGCAGCAGCGACGCCAGGGCCGCTCCCCCGCCGGCGCCGGCCAGGGCCGCCAGCGCCATCGGCCCGGCCGTCCCCAGGCCCGGTTGCACCCGCCGGTAGTAGGTGGCCGCGCTGACCGAGGTGCCCATGATCCCGGCGAGCTTGTTGGTCGCGAGCGCCTGCACCGGGCTGATGCCCGGGACCAGGAGCAGGGCCGGCAGCTGGACGAGGCCGCCCCCGCCCACGACGGCGTCGACCCACCCCGCGGCGAACCCGGCCAGCACCAGGAGCACCACGGTCCCGACCGTGAGCTCCAGGCCCGAGACCGTCACGCGGGGCGGTGGGCGGCGACCACGGCCGCGCCCGCGTGCTGCAGCGCGGCCGCCACGGCGCGCGCCCGCTCCTCGCCCCCGACGTACCCGGCGACCATCGCGCCGTCCCGCAGGATCACCAGCTCCTCGGCGGCCGCCTCCGGGTCCGTCAGGCCGAGCCGGCCCAGCAGCGCCGCGGCGGTCCCGACCATCCAGCGCCGGTGCTCGGCGACGACGGCCCGGACCGGGTGCGCCGGGTCCGCGTACTCGGCGGCCGCGTTGATGAACGGGCAGCCGCGGAACCCCGGGGCGCACGACTCGCGGCCGAGCACGTCGGCGTACCCGCGCAGCACCGCCGCGGGGGCGTCCGGGTGCGCGGCGTCCGCCGCGGCCAGCGCCGCGCGCTCGCTCGCGGCCACCGCCGTCAGGTACGCCACCACCAGGGCGTCCTTGGACGCGAAGTGCCGGTAGAACGTCACCTTGCTCACCTCGGCGGCCGCGATCACCCGGTCCGCGCTCACGGCGCGGATCCCCTCGTCGTAGAACAGGCCGGTGGCGGCGCGGAGGATGCGCGCGGCGACGGGCGAGCCGGGCGCGGCCTCGGAGGTGGGGTCGGCCAGCGGCGGCCAGGCGAGGCCGGTGGTCGTCATGGGGCTCCCTCGACGGTGTGACGTGGTCGCGGTCCCGCCAGTCTGGCACGGGCGCGCCGGGTGTGGTTGCCTAGTAGACGAACTAGTAACTCTACCCGGAGGTACCCGCATGAGCGCGCTCTACACCGCCACCGCCACCTCGACCGGCGAGGGCCGCGCGGGGGGCCAGGTCACCAGCGACGACGGCGTCCTCGACCTCACGCTCGCCGTCCCCGCCCCGATGGGCGGCCCCGGCGGCGGCACCAACCCCGAGCAGCTGTTCGCCGCCGGCTGGGCCGCGTGCTTCCACTCGGCGCTCAAGGGCGTCGCCGCCGCCGCCAAGACCCCGATCCAGGACTCCGCCGTGGTCGCCGACATCGGCATCCTGCCGAACGGCACCGGCGGCTACACGCTGAGCGCGGCGCTGCACGTCGAGATCGGCGGCGTCGACCAGGCGACGGCGGAGAAGCTCGTCGAGCAGGCGCACCAGGTGTGCCCGTACTCGAACGCCACCCGCGGCAACATCGACGTCCAGCTGGACACCACGGTCGCCTGACGCGTGGTCAGGCGCGGCGGCGGCCGAACGGGGCCGTCGCCAGCGCCGTGACGACCAGCAGGGCGGCCACCACCAGCAGCAGGTGCTGCTGCATCCAGGACACCGCGTACCCCACGCCCGGCACCGAGCCGAGCACCTGCCCGACCTCGGTCACCGTGTACGGCAGCGCGTCGGGCTCGGCGTTCGCGTCGCCCTGCAGCCGCAGGACCGTGGACCGGCCGTCCCCCGCCGGCGCCGCCTCGACCACCCGGTGGGTGACCAGGCCGGCGCCGGTGGTGCGCGGGACGGTGACCACGTCGCCCACCGCGACCTGCTCCGCGGGGACCGTGCGCGCCACGGTCAGCGCGCCCACCGGGATGCCCGGCGCCATCGACCCCGAGACGACCACGGCCGGGCGGACGCCGAGCGCCAGGCAGGCCACCGCCGCCAGGATCGACAGCGCGCCGAGCACGGCGGCCACGTCCAGCACGCCCTGCTGGAGCCCGCGCGCCGCCCGGCCGCCCGCGCGGCGCGCCCGGCCGCCCGCGGTCCCGCCGCGGCCGCGCGCCGCCGCGCCGCGCCCGCCCGCGCGCAGCGACCGCCGGGTGACCCGCTCCACCGCCGCCGTCACGCCGCCGCCTCCGTCGACTCCGCCGCCACCCGCACGGTGAGCAGCGCCCGGCCGCCGTTCAGCGGCTCGGTCGCCGGGTCGTCGAGGTAGTGCACGAGCACCCGGTACCCGCGGTCGGACCCCGCGGCGCCGGCCGACCAGGCGGCCCCGTCCGCGACGCCCTCCGCGCCGCGGGCGGCGAGCACCCCGGCGGCGCCCGCGGTGCCGAGCGCGACGCCGTCGGCCGGGTCGCCGGTGCCGAGCACGGCCGTCCCGTCGGCGTCGAGCACCGTCACCCGGAGCCAGGGCGTGATGTCCGGCGTGCCGGCGACGGGGGTGCCCGCCACCGCGACGGCGAGCGCCGCGCGCAGGTCGGGGTGGTTGTTCGCGACCCGCACCGCCACCTCGACGGTGCGGCCCGGCACCAGGGCGTCGGCACCGGGCACCGGGACCGCGAGCGGGTCGCCGTCGGGCGCCTGCCGGACGGTGCCGTCGTCGGCCACCAGCACCACGTCGAACGCCGTCGACGAGCCGAGGCCGTCCGCACCCAGGTCCAGCCGGGCCGCGTTGGTGAACGCCGCCGACGTCGCCAGGGTGCCGGCCAGGACGCCGGCGAGCAGCGCGACCGCCGCCACCAGCACCGCGAGGGCCGGCGCGCGCCGGAGCCGCGGCGGGGCGGGCAGCCGGCGCCGGGCCGGGCGACGGCGGGACCGCGGCGCCGCGCCGCCGCGGGGCGCCGGGTGCCGGCTCACTGCGCCGCCTCCGTCCCGGGCAGCACGAGCGCCGTGAGCGGCTGCGCGCTCGCGATCCCGATGCCCGTCGGACCGAACGAGTCCCGCACGGCCCGGTAGGTGTTGCTGGTCCCGCCCTGCGTGGTGCCGCCCCAGAGCACGAGCGTGCCGTCGGCGCGGAGCGCCCCGCCGGTGTACCCGTGGCCCGACACGGCGACGACCTGGCCCAGCGCGGTCATCCGCGCGGGCTCGCGGATGTTGGTGGACGAGATCAGCCCCGTGCCCGGGTCGACCCCGCGGGCGTAGGAGTACCGCCCCCACACGTAGGCGTGTCCGTCGCTGCCGAGCACCAGCACGTAGTCCTCGGTCGGCGCGACGCGCACCGCGGTG
>NZ_DASQCJ010000203.1:0-2438 GCF_035634735.1 Cellulomonas sp. | reverse complement strand
GCGAACCGCGCGCCGAACTCCTGGTACCCGCGCAGCGGCACCCGCATCGCCGACAGGTCGAGGGGGTGCGCGGCGACCCGCTCGGCGAGCTCCGCGGTGAGCAGGCCGCGCGCGGCGAGCACGTCCTGGGCGAGCGGGACGATGGTGCCGAGCACGCCGTAGAGCTCGGCGGCGCGCCGCTCGAACACGTCCCACAGCGCGGGGCCGTCGGCGTCGGGGATCGCGCACGCGGCGGCGAGCCGGTCGACCGCCGCGGCGAGCCCGCCCGCGCCGAGCGTCGCGTCCCAGCCGGCCAGCGCCGCCAGCGCCCGCCGGGCCCGGTCCCGCGTCGTCCGCCGGGACAGCGCGAACCGCAGCCGCCCCGCCGCGGGCGCCGCCGACGCCGCGTGCACCGCGACCGCCGACGCGTACCCGGTCAGGGCCTCGCGGTGCGGCTCGACGAGGGGTCGCAGCCGGAGCAGCCGGTCGAGCAGCCGCAGCACCTCGGCCGTCGTCGCGGTGTCCGGCCGCCCGGCCCGGTCCACCTCCAGCCGCACCGGCACCCCGGCCCGCACGGCCTCCGCGAGCTGCTGCACGGCGGCGACGACGCTGCGCGCCGTCTGCGCCCCGACGCCGGGGACCTCGTCGAGCGTCGCGGCCGGGACGCCGAGCAGGTCCGCGGCCGTCGCGTACCCGGCGTCGGTCAGGGCCCGCAGCCGCAGGTTGCGGTCGGTCATCGCGCCGAGCTGCTCGACGGGCACGACGCCGAGCTCGGCGCGGACCCGGTGCTCGCGGTCGGCCTCCACCAGCGCGGCCACGCGGACCGTCGCGCCGTCGAGGTGGTCGAGCACCGCGCGGGCGCGGGCGGCGAGGGCGCCGTGCCGGGCGAGCAGGTCGCGCGCCGGGCCGCCGGGGTCGACGGCGCCGACCGGGGCGGACGTCGTGCTGCTCATCGGTGGCGATGCTACGGCGCGCCGTCCGGTCGTGCCCTCGGCGCGATCCGCCTGACGGGACGAAGGGCGTCCGGCGGGCCCGCGGCGCCCGCGGCGCCCGCGGGCGCGGCTCCGGGCGCCGAGCGGCGTCAGCCGGCGGGCGTCGGGCTCGGGGCCGGCTCGGCCGCCTCGGCCACCCGCACGGTGCGGAGCTCGCACTGCACCGGCATCGACTCCCCGCACAGGGCGACGGGGGGCAGCCAGATCTCGATCCTGTCGCCGTCGCGCAGGTCCGCGAGCGTCACCCGGGAGCCGTCCGCCGCCAGCACGGGGACGGGCTCCTCGTCGAACGTGCCGAGGGGCATCGCCTCGAAGTAGTCGTCCGACGCCTGGCTGAGCGTCGGCCTGCCGTCCGCGTCGACCGCCACCACCCCGGTCACGTCCGGGGTCGGCTGCTCGCCCAGGTGCTCCGTCGCCGGCGGCGCCGGGCTCGCGGGCGAGGCGGCCGGGACGTCCGTCGCGGTGCAGCCGGCGGCGAGCACGGCGAGCAGCGCGGAGCTGAGCAGGGCGGCGGCGGTGCGGGTGGCGGTCATGCCCCGATCGTCGCACCAGACGTCCCGCGGTGTCCCCGGAACGGCCCCAGATGCGACATCGTCGCCCGTTCCGCAGGCTGGAGGCACCTGATCGCGAGAGGGGAACGCCGATGCGCGCCATGGTCTACCGCGGGCCGTACAAGGTCCGCGTGGAGGAGAAGGACGTCCCGAGGATCGAGCATCCGAACGACGCGATCGTGAAGGTGGTGCGGGCGGCGATCTGCGGGTCCGACCTGCACCTCTACCACGGGATGATGCCGGACACCCGGATCGGCCACACGTTCGGTCACGAGTTCATCGGCGTGGTCGAGCAGGTCGGGTCGTCGGTGCAGCACCTGCAGGTCGGCGACCGCGTGATGGTCCCGTTCAACATCTACTGCGGGACCTGCTTCTTCTGCGCCCGGGGCCTGTACTCGAACTGCCACAACGTGAACCCGAACGCGACCGCCGTCGGCGGCATCTACGGGTACTCCCACACGACGGGCGGCTACGACGGCGGCCAGGCGCAGTACGTGCGCGTGCCGTTCGCCGACGTCGGCCCGGAGAAGATCCCGGACTGGCTGGACGACGAGGACGCGCTGCTGATGACCGACGCGCTGTCCACCGGGTACTTCGGCGCGCAGCTCGCGGACATCCACGAGGGCGACACCGTCGCCGTGCTCGGCGCCGGCCCGGTCGGGCTATTCGCGGCGCGGTCGGCCTGGCTGATGGGCGCGGGCCGGGTCGTCGTCATCGACCAGCTCGATTACCGGCTCGAGAAGGCGAAGGAGTTCGCCTACGCCGAGACCCGGAACTACACCGAGCACCAGGACATCGTCGTCGAGATGAAGAGGGCCACCGACGGCCTGGGGTTCGACCGGGTGATCGAGGCCGTCGGCGCCGAGGCGGACGGCAACCTGGTCCAGCACGTCACCGCGGCCAAGCTCAAGCTGCA
>NZ_DASQCJ010000202.1:0-1672 GCF_035634735.1 Cellulomonas sp. | reverse complement strand
GTGGTCCGCGCTGTCCGGCGGCGAGCGGCAGCGGGTGCACATCGCCCGGGCGCTCGCGCAGGAGCCCGACCTGCTGCTGCTCGACGAGCCCACCAACCACCTCGACGTCAGCGCCCAGCTGTCGCTGCTGGCGTTCGTCCGCGACCTCGGCCGCACGACCGTCGCCGCGCTGCACGACCTCAACCTGGCCGCCGCGTACTGCGCGCACGTGCTCGTGCTCGCGGAGGGGCGGCTGGTCGCGGCCGGCGACCCCCGCGACGTGCTCACCGCCGACCTGGTCCGCGCGGTCTACGGCGTCGACTGCGCCGTGCTGACCCACCCGGGGACGGGGCGGCCGGTCATCGCGTTCGGCGACCCGGCCCCCGCCGCCGCGTCGGGTCCGGCCGACCCCCGCGACCCCCGACCGACCCGGCCCGAGCCGGTCCCCGAAGGAGCACGATGAGGATCACCGTCCTGTCCGGCGGCGTCGGCGGCGCCCGGTTCACCCGCGGCCTGCTCGCCCTGCTGCGCGACCGGCTGCCCGACGGCCGCGGCGGCAGCACCGCCGAGGTCACCGTGATCGCCAACACCGGCGACGACATGTGGCTGCACGGCGTGCGGGTCTGCCCGGACCTCGACACCCTGATGTACACGCTCGGCGGCGCCGTGCACGAGGACCAGGGCTGGGGCCGGCGCGAGGAGACCAGCCGGGTCAGCACCGACCTCGCCGCGTACGGGGTCGGCTGGGACTGGTTCACCCTGGGCGACCTCGACCTGGCGACGCACCTCGCCCGGACCCAGTGGCTCCGCGAGGGCCGCACCCTGTCGGAGGCCACCGCCCTGCTGAGCCGGCGGTGGGGCCTCGCCGAGCAGGGCGTGCGGCTGCTGCCCATGGCCGACGAGCCGGTCGAGACGCACGTCGTGGTGGCCGACCCGGACGGTGACCCCGGCTCCGGCGCCGAGCGGACCATCCACTTCGAGGAGTGGTGGGTCCGGCACCGCGCCGCCCTCCCGGCGCTGCGGTTCGTCCAGGTGGGGCTCGACTCGGCGCAGGCCGCGCCGGGTGTGCTGGACGCGATCGCGGCCGCCGACGTCGTGGTCGTCCCGCCCTCGAACCCCGTCGTGTCCGTGTCGACGATCCTCGCCGTGCCGGGCGTCCGCGCGGCGCTGGCGTCGACGTCGGCGCCGGTGGTCGGCGTCTCCCCGATCGTCGGCGGCGCGCCCGTGCGCGGGATGGCGGCGCAGTGCCTGGCGACGATCGGCGTCGACGCGACGGCCGAGGCGGTCGCGCGGTTCTACGGCCGCCGGGACGACGCCTCCCGGACCGGCGCGGACGCCGGCGTGCTGGACGCGTGGCTGGTGGACACCGTCGACGCGGAGGCAGCGGAGAAGCTGGCCGCGGACGGCTGGCGGTCCGCGGCGGCGCCGACGCTGATGACCGACGTGCCGGCGACGGCGCGGATCGCGGCGGAGGCGCTGGCGCTCGTCGGGGCGATGAGCGGCGGCGCGCGGGGCCGGCCACTCGCCGTCGGCCGCCGCTGCCCGTGAGGTCGTCACATCGCGACGAGGTCGGCAGGAACGAGTGACGACCTCGGCCCGATGTGCCGACCTCGCGGGGCGCCCGGGCGCTACGGTCGCGGGGACGGCACCACCGGACCCGGGAGGCGGCATGCGGCGGCGACGCACGGCGGTG
>NZ_DASQCJ010000201.1:0-9245 GCF_035634735.1 Cellulomonas sp. | reverse complement strand
AAGCGCTATATCGACTACGTCGGCTCGTGGGGGCCGATGGTCGCGGGGCACAGCCACCCGGCGGTGGTTGCCGCCGTCCAGGCCGCCGCCGCCAACGCGCTCTCCTTCGGCGCCCCGACCCAGGCCGAGGTCGAGCTCGCCGAGGCGGTCCGCGCCCGGGTGCCGGCGGTCGAGCGGCTGCGCCTGGTGTCCACCGGCACCGAGGCGACCATGACCGCGATCCGCCTGGCGCGCGGCGTCACCGGCCGGGACACGGTCGTGAAGTTCGCCGGCCTCTACCACGGGCACTCGGACGGCCTGCTGGCGGCCGCGGGCTCCGGCCTCGCGACGTTTGCGCTGCCCGGGTCGGCTGGCGTCCCCGCGGCGATCGCGGCCGAGACGATCGTGCTGCCGTACAACGACGTCGCCGCCGTCGAGGCCGCGTTCGCCGAGCACGGGCCCCGGATCGCCGCGGTCATCACCGAGGCCGCGCCCGCGAACATGGGCGTGGTCCCCCCGCTGCCCGGGTTCAACGCCGCGCTGTCCCGGATCACCCGCGAGCACGGCGCGCTGCTCATCCAGGACGAGGTGCTGACCGGGTTCCGCGTCGGCCCCGCCGGCTGGTGGGGGCTCGAGGCCGCGCGCGAGGGCTGGTCGCCCGACCTGCTGACCTTCGGCAAGGTCGTCGGCGGCGGCATGCCGGTCGCCGCGCTGGGCGGCCGCGCCGAGGTGATGGACGCGCTCGCGCCGCTCGGGCCCGTCTACCAGGCGGGCACGCTGTCGGGGAACCCGGTCGCCGTCGCGGCGGGGCTCGCGACGCTGCGGCTCGCCGACGACGCCGTCTACGCGCGCGTCGACCAGGCGTCGGCGACGCTGCGCGCGGCCGTCGACGAGGCGCTGACCGCGGTCGGCCTGCCGCACGCGGTGCAGCACGCCAGCAACCTGTTCAGCACCGTGCTCGGCACCGACGCGGGCGCGCGGGACTACGCCGAGATGCTCGCGACCGAGTCGTGGCGGTACCCGGCCTTCTTCCACAGCCTGCTCCGCGACGGCGTGTACGCGCCGCCGTCGGCCTTCGAGGCGTGGTTCGTGTCCGCGGCGCACGACGACGCGGCGCTCGGCCGGGTCGTCGAGGCGCTGCCGGCGGCGGCCCGCGCGGCCGCGGAGGCGGTGCCGCCCGTCGCGTGACCGCGCGGGCTCCGGGGGCGACGGGCACCCACGCCCGGCGTCCCCGGAATGCGCCACGCGCGCAATCACCTACCGCTGGGTCGGAATTTTCCTGAGAACGGTTCCTACCCGGGAGTAACATTCGCGGTTCCACGCCCCTGACCTGCACCTTTTCAGGTCCGAAATGTCCGCGTAACACAGGAATGTTCGAAAATCTCAGATCCTGTGCTACCTCTATGACCCACGTCACGGGCGCCATCGCCCCCGTGACCACGCGACATCCCCCTCGGCCGGGGGACGCGCCGCCCGGGTCCAGGGCTGCCGCGGCCCACGGCCGGTCCTCCTTCAGGGAAGAGGCACACGCATGACTGCGGTTCCCCTCGGCCGCCGGCGCGGCATCGTCTCCGCGGCCGGCCTGGCCGCCACCGCCCTCGTCCTCGCCGCGTGCGGCGGCGGCTCCGGCGGCGACGACGACGCGTCGGACGGCGGCGGCTCCGGCGGCGGCTCGCTGCTGATCGGCACGACCGACAAGATCACGACGATCGACCCCGCGGGCTCCTACGACAACGGCTCGTTCGCCGTGATGAACCAGGTGTACCCGTTCCTCATGAACACGCCGTTCGGCAGCCCGGACGTCGAGCCGGACATCGCCGAGTCGGCCGAGTTCACCTCGCCGACCGAGTACACGGTCACCCTCAAGCCGGGCCTGACGTTCGCGAACGGGAACGACCTCACGTCCTCCGACGTGAAGTTCACGTTCGACCGCCAGCTCGCGATCTTCGAGTCGGGCGCGGACGAGGGCAACGGCCCCGGCTCGCTGCTCTACAACCTGGACAGCGTCGCGGCGCCGGACGACACCACCGTCGTGTTCACCCTGAAGTCCCCGGACGACCAGGTGTTCCCGCAGATCCTGTCGAGCCCCGCCGGCCCGATCGTCGACGAGGAGGTCTTCGCGGCCGACGCGCTGACCCCGGACGACGAGATCGTCGACGGCCAGGCGTTCGCCGGCCCGTACACGATCACCGGCTACAGCCAGAACGACCTCGTGTCCTACGAGGCGAACCCGGAGTACCAGGGTCTGCTGGGTCAGGCGAAGACCCAGGAGGTCTCGGTCACGTACTACGCCGAGGCGTCCAACCTGAAGCTGGCCGTCCAGCAGGGCGACGTCGACGTGGCGTTCCGCTCGCTGTCCGCGACCGACATCGAGGACCTGCGCGGCGACGACAACGTCAAGGTCGTCGACGGCCCCGGCGGCGAGATCCGCTACATCACGTTCAACTTCAACACCCAGCCGTACGGCGCGACCACGCCGGAGGCCGACCCGGCCAAGGCGCTCGCCGTGCGCCAGGCGGTGGCCGACCTGATCGACCGCGACGAGATCGCCGACCAGGTCTACAAGGGCACCTACACGCCGCTGTACTCCTACGTGCCCGAGGGCCTGACCGGCGCCACCGAGTCGCTCAAGGGCCTCTACGGCGACGGCGAGGGCGGCCCGGACGCCGACAAGGCCGCCGCCGCGCTCGAGGCTGCGGGCGTCGAGACGCCGGTCCAGCTGTCGCTGCAGTACAGCAACGACCACTACGGCCCGTCCTCCAGCGAGGAGTACGCGCTGATCAAGGACCAGCTGGAGTCCACCGGCCTGTTCGCGGTCGACCTGCAGACCACGGAGTGGGTGCAGTACGCCAAGGACCGCACCTCGGACGTGTACCCGGCCTACCAGCTCGGCTGGTTCCCGGACTACTCGGACGCGGACAACTACCTGACGCCGTTCTTCCTCACGGAGAACTTCCTGGGCAACCACTACGACAACCAGGAGGTGAACGACCTGATCCTCCAGCAGGCCGTCACCGCCGACGCCGGTGAGCGCACCGCGATCATCGAGCAGATCCAGGACGCGGTCGCCGCGGACCTGTCCACGGTGCCGTACCTCCAGGGCGCGCAGGTCGCCGTCGTGGGCGCGGACGTGACCGGAGCCGAGGACACCCTCGACGCCTCGTTCAAGTTCCGCTACGGCGCGCTCGCCATCGGCTGATCCGACCGACACCACGCCCGGCGCGGGCCGCTCACCCGAGCGGTCCGCGCCGCGGCGTCACCGGGAAGAAGAGATGACCTCCACCTCCACCACCGGTCCGCTGCAGCCCACCGGCGCAGCGGACGCGCCCGCCGCCGGGGGCGGCGCGACGCCCGTCCGCAAGGAGCCCCGCACCCGGGGCGCCGGCGGCGGGCTCGGCCGCTACCTCCTCGTGCGGTTCCTCCTGATCATCCCGACCGTGTTCATCCTGGTCACCGTCGTGTTCGTGCTGATGCGCGCGACCGGCGACCCGATCACGGCCGCCCAGGGCGGGCGGTTGCCCGCCGACCAGCTCGCCGAGCGGATCCACCAGGCCGGCTACGACCGGCCGATCCTCGTCCAGTACGGCGAGTACCTCGGCAACATCCTGCGGGGCGACTTCGGCACCACGCTCAGCGACAGCCGGCCCGTCACCGAGGTGCTGACCACCTTCGGCTCCGCGACGCTCGAGCTCGCGTGCTACGCGCTGCTCGTCGCGTTCGTCGTCGGCATCCCACTGGGCCTGGTCGCCGCGTACTTCCGCGACCGCTCCCACGACGCGCTGCTGCGCGTGTTCGCGATCGCCTGCTACGCCACGCCGGTGTTCTTCGCCGGCCTGCTGCTCAAGCTGGTGTTCGCGGTCCAGCTGGACTGGCTGCCCGTGTCGGGACGCGCGTCCACCCGCTCCGAGATCGAGATGCGGCAGCTGGACAACCCGACCGGCATCTACCTGATCGACGCGATCCGGACCGGCAACGGCGAGGTCGTCGCGGACGTCCTGCAGCACGCCGTGCTCCCGGCGATCGCGCTCGGGCTGCTCACCGCCGGCGTCTTCCTCCGGCTCGTGCGGACCAACGTCATCGGCACCCTCGGCTCCGGCTACGTCGACGCGGCCCGGTCGCGCGGCGTCCGCGAGTCCCGGCTGCTGCGCAAGCACGCGTACAAGCCCGCGCTCATCCCGATCATCACCGTGGTCGGCATGCAGGTCGCGATGCTGCTCGTCGGCGCCGTGCTGACCGAGACGACCTTCGAGTGGCGCGGCCTGGGCTTCCAGCTGTCGCAGTACCTGCAGGCGCGCGACTTCGTCGCCGTGCAGGGCATCGTCGTGCTGCTCGCCGTGATCGTCGCCGTGACGAACTTCCTCGTCGACGTCATCGCCGCGCTCATCGACCCGAGGGTGAGGTACTGACATGGCGACCACCCCCACCGCCGCCCCCGCCGCGGCCGCCCCGGCCCGCCGCGGCTGGCGCCGGCTGCCCGTCGTGCACCAGCTCCGGCAGAGCGTCGGGCTGCAGCGCGGCATGCTGATCGCGGGCCTGGTCCTCACCGGCCTGCTCGTCCTCACCGCCCTGCTCGCGCCGCTGCTCGCGCCCTACGGGTTCAACCAGCTGCGCGACGCGGACGGCCCGTTCGGCGCGCAGCAGCCGCCCTCGGCCGAGCACTGGCTCGGCACCACCGTCGGCGGCTTCGACGTGCTGTCCCGGGTGATCTACGGGTCGCGCACGGCGCTGCTCGTCATGATCATCGCGATCGCGGCCTCGCTGGTCATCGGCGTGCTGCTCGGCCTCGTCTCCGGCTACTTCGGCGGCTGGCTCGACCGGGTGCTCGTCGTGGCGGCCGACGCGATCTACGCCTTCCCGTCCCTGCTGCTCGCCATCGTGCTGGCCATCGTCATCAGCGGCGGGCAGTCCAGCATGTGGGGCGGCGTCCTCGCGGCGGCGCTCTCGATCACCGTCGTGTTCACGCCGCAGTACCTCCGGGTCGTGCGCGCGGAGACCATCCGGATCAAGTCCGAGGCCTTCGTCGAGTCCGCCCGCGTCATCGGCGCGAGCAACGGCCGGATCATGACCAAGCACGTGCTGCGCAACGCGACCCGCACGCTTCCGCTGATCATCACGCTGAACGCGTCCGAGGCCGTGCTCACCCTCGCCGGCCTCGGCTTCCTCGGGTTCGGCATCGAGCCCACCAAGGCCGCGGAGTGGGGCTACGACCTCAACCGCGCCATCGCCGACGTCACGTCCGGCATCTGGTGGACCTCGGTGTTCCCGGGCCTCGCCATCGTGCTGTCCGTCCTGGGCATCACCCTCGTCGGCGAGTCCCTGAACGACCTGGCGGACCCGCGGCTGCGCACCCGCCGCGCGTCCGCCGATGTGCAGGGCGACGTCGCCGCGACCTCGGTCGTGCCCGGCGGCGCGCTGACCGCCCCCGGCGGCCTGGAGGGCCTCGAGCCCGGGACGGAGGCGGCCCGATGACCGCGCGCACCGACAGCACGCCGCACCAGGGAGCGACCGCCGAGCCGGTGGTCGAGATCACCGACCTGTCGGTGTCCTTCGCGACCGACGCGGGCAACGTCCGGGCCGTCGACGGCGTCTCGCTCACGGTGGCGGCCGGCGAGGTGCTGGCCGTCGTCGGCGAGTCCGGCTCCGGCAAGTCCGTGACGGCCAAGACGCTGCTGGGCCTGCTGCCCTCGACCGCCACCACCCGGGGCGCCGTCGTGCTGTCCTCGCGGGACGGCGCGGTGCGCAGCGACGTGGTGGCGCTCGACCAGTCGGCGCTCCGGCAGGTCCGCGGCCGGGACGCCGCCATGGTGTTCCAGGAGCCGTCCACCGCGCTGAACCCGGTCTACCCGATCGGCTGGCAGATCATCGAGGGCCTGCGGTCCCACCAGAGGATCAGCCGGTCCGACGCCCGGGCCAAGGCGGTCGACATCCTGCGCCGGGTCGGCATCCCCGACCCCGAGCGCCGGATCGACCACTACCCGCACCAGTTCTCCGGCGGGCAGAAGCAGCGCATCGTCATCGCCCAGGCGCTGGTGCTCGACCCCGGCGTGATCATCGCCGACGAGCCCACCACCGCCCTCGACGTGACCGTGCAGGCCGAGATCCTCGACCTGCTCCGGCGCTGCCGGGACGAGTTCGGCGCGGCCATCGTGCTCATCACGCACAACATGGGCGTCGTCGCCGACCTCGCCGACCGCGTCGCCGTGATGTACCAGGGGAAGATCGTCGAGCAGGCGCCCGTGCGCGACCTGTTCGGCGCCCCGCAGCACGCGTACACCCGCACGCTGCTCGACGCGGTGCCGCGGATCGGCAGCGGGGGCGCGCACGCCCGCGCCCGCGCCGGCGCCCGGCCCGCGGGCTGGGCCGAGCAGGCGCCGGTGGTCGAGGCGCGGGACCTCGAGATCGTCTACCCCGGCCGGCTCCGGCAGCCCGGGTTCCGGGCGGTCGACAAGGTGTCGCTCGCGATCCGGCCCGGCGAGGTCGTCGGCCTCGTCGGCGAGTCCGGCTCCGGCAAGACCACCATCGGGCGGGCGATCGCCGGCCTGACCCGGGTCACCGGCGGCTCGCTCCGGGTGCTGGGGCTCGAGATGAACGGCGTGCGCGAGCGCGCCCTGCGGCCGGTCCGGCCGCGCATCGGGTTCGTGTTCCAGGACCCGGCGACGTCGTTCAACCCGCTGCTCACCATCGCCGAGTGCGTGGCCGAGCCGCTGGTCGTGCACGGCCGGGCGCGCGACGCCCGGGCCGCGCGGGCGCGCGTCGACGAGCTGCTGGAGTCGGTGCAGCTGCCGCGCTCCTACGGCGACCGGTTCCCGCACGAGCTGTCCGGCGGCCAGCGTCAGCGCGCGTCGCTCGCCCGGGCGCTCGCGCTCGACCCCGAGCTGCTGATCGCGGACGAGCCCACCTCGGCGCTCGACGTGTCCGTCCAGGCGCGGGTCCTCGAGCTGTTCTCGGAGCTCCAGGAGCAGCTCGGGTTCGCGTGCCTGTTCATCAGCCACGACCTCGCCGTCGTGGACCTGCTCGCCGACCGGATCGCGGTGCTGCATCGCGGCCGGCTGGTCGAGGAGGGCACCGGCGAGGAGGTGCTGGGCAGCCCGCGCGAGGAGTACACCCAGCGGCTGCTGGCGAGCCTCCCCGTGCCGGACCCGGACGAGCAGGCCCGCCGGCGCGAGGCCTGGCGGGCGCTGGCCTGACCCGCAGCGCGCGCGGCACCCGCAGGGGCGCGCTCCCGGACACCCGGGGGCGCGCCCCTGCGGCGTCCGAGAGCACGGGCGGCAGGGCCTCCGCACACCGCCGGAGCGCCGGATCGTCGGATCGCCGGAGCGCCAGAGCGCCAGAGCGCCTAGAAGGGTGGGCGTTCGTCGTGCGGGTCGGCGGTGGCGTCGTGGGACCGCCCGGTCCCGGGGCGGGTCAGGTAGCGGTGCCCGGTCGGGGTGATCCACTCGAACAGCCCGGGCTCGATCTGCCGCAGCCGGAAGCCGCCGTCGGTCTTCAGGCGGTGGTGGCGGTGGCACAGCGGGCCGAGGTTGCCCGCGTCGGTGCGGCCGCGGGGCGCGTCCTGGTCATCGGCGTCGGTGCCGGGTCGGGGGTGGAACTCCTCGGTGTGGTCGAGCTCGCAGCGGCAGGCCGGGACCGTGCACCCGGGCGCGACGCAGGTCCCGTCCCGCGCCCGCACGAGCTCGTCCAACGCCACCGGGGGTCGGTACCGCCCCCGGCCGACGTCGAGCACCCGGTGGGTGACCGGGTCGGTCACCAGCCGCCGCCACACCCCGCCGGCGGCCAGCGCGCGGGCCCGGACGGCGTCGACGGGTCCGTACCCCGCCAGGTCGCCGGGCTGGTCGTCCAGGCCCATCAGGGTCGACGCCGCGAGGGTGATCCGGACCTCGGCGCCGGGGCGACCGGAGCAGCGGGTGCAGCCGCGGCGCGGCGCGGTCGACCGCGGGGCGATCGCGGTGCGCGCGGCGGGCGCGGCGGGCGCGGCCGCGCGGGTCGGTTCGGGAGCACGGGTCGGGTCGGCGTCAGGGGTCGGCACACCGACGCCGGTCGGCTCCGCGACGCGGGTCGGCGTCGCGAGGTGGGTCGGCTCGGCAGCCGGGGCCGGCTCGGCAGCAGGGGTCGGCGAGGCTCCGGGCGCGGGAGCCGCGACGGGCGGGTCCGCCGTCGCACGGCGGGCGCCGGTCGCGGCGCTCGGGTCGACCTCATGGAGCGGGACGATCGTGGCGGTCGGGACCGGCTCGACCGGCGGCCGGGGCGTCAGGCTGAAGGTGGTGGTGGTCAGGTCCTCCGCCGACCGGCGCGGCTTCGGCAGCACCGGCGCGGGCGGATCGAGCCGGACCTCGAACGCCGGCCCGTCCGACTCGGGCACGTCCCCGACGACCAGGTCCCGCAGGCCGTCCGCCCGGAGCTGATCGAGCGTGCGGCCGTCACCGACCGCCTTCGCGGCGCGCGCCGCGTGGTCGAGCACCCCGTCGACCCGGGTCGCGTCCTCGGCGGCCAGCACCAGCCACATCGACGCCATGCCGTCCGGCTGCGGCCGCGGGTGCGTGACCCGGCGGGTGCACCTGGCCCGCTCGTGCCGGTCCGCGGCGCCGTCGGGGTCGGCGAGCCGGATCTCGCGCTGGACCCGCTGTCGCAGCTCGGCGACCGAGCACTGGTCGGCGTCGGGCAGCACGGCGTCCTCGACGGCGTGCGCGACCTGGAACGACTGGTCGGTCAACGCCGCCGCCAGCACCTCGGCCTTCGCCGCGTCGACGTGACCCGCCTCCAGCGCCTCCCCGGTCGCGCCCAGCAGCCCGTCCAGCACGACCGCCCGGCGCACGACCCGGGACGCGGTCATCCGCGCCCACCCGAGCCGCATCGCCAGCTCGTCCCCCGCGACGGAGGACTGGGTCGGCGGGGCGCCTGCGAGCGGGGACCAGTCCGGGCGCATCTCCTGCCGGCTCGCGAGCTCGGCGACCGCGGCCAGCTTGCGGGCGTGCAGGTGCGACTCCATCCGGTCGATCGCCGCGACCACCTCCACCAGCACCGTCGAGGACACCACCCGCTGGTCCAACCCCCGCAACCACGCGTCCAGCACCGGCCCGGGCGGGCAGGACGCGATCGCCTCGACCTGCCGCTGCTCCGACGTGCGAGGCGCCCGACCGGCCGCCACCACCGGGTCCGGGCCGAAGTCCGTCAGGCACGTCCCGTCCGGCGCGTAGACCGGCAGCACCGGGGCGGCGACCACGTCGCCGTCCGGGTGTTCCTGCAGGTCAGATGCCATGAAACGACCC
>NZ_DASQCJ010000200.1:0-3424 GCF_035634735.1 Cellulomonas sp. | reverse complement strand
CGCCCGAGCGCGCCTCCGTCCGCACCGCCAGGTCGTACGTGACGCGGGTGGTCTCGTACGGCAGCCCGCAGGCCCCGGTGTGCCGCACGGAGCCGTCCCCGGCGTGCAGCGTCTCCACCCAGTAGACGACCCCGTCGCGCTCGGGCGCCGGAGTGCTCCCGGAGTCGTACAGCCCGGCGCCGGGCACCGGCACCGCCTCGGACGTCCAGTGCAGGGTGTGCTCGTCGCAGACCGGCTCGGCGTCCGGGTCCTGCGGTCCGTAGGCGCGGAACACGAGGTGGTCGCCCGGGTCGGTCGTCCCCGTCACGAGCGCGACGTCGCGGATGGGCGCGCCGGTCGTCGCGGTGGCCTGCGCCCGGGTCACGACCGAGGGCGGCACGACGACCTCGGGCGGGCCCGGGACGTAGAACACCTCGCGCACGTCGTCGAACGGGCTCACGAACGCCTCCACCCGGTCGTCGCCGGCGAACGCGTACACGAAGACGAAGTAGTCGCCGCCCGGGTGGGTGGCCGTCAGCGGCGCGACGACCGGGTGGGCGTCGTCGTAGCCGACCTCGACGGTGCCGTTCACCGCCGCGAGCGTGTCGGTCCAGTGGACCGGGGCGTCCGCGGGCACCTCGGGCCCGTCGGGCGCCGCCGCGAGCGGGCCGTAGACCGTCACCGTCGCCTCGCCGAGGTCGGCCGCCCAGCCGCCCAGCCCGCCGAACTGCCCGTGGTCCGCGGGGTAGCCGCTGATCGTGATGCGGTCGAACGCGCGGCCGCCGGGCGCCACGTTGTACTCCCGGACCTCCGACTCGTGCGCGAGGTCGAACCGGTCGACGGCGGTCTCGACCTCCTCGAACCACGGCGCGGCGAAGTCCTGCCGCACGTACTCGCTGAACGCCCCGGCATCGGCCTTCCGGATCGTCACGACCGCCGTGTAGAAGCCGGGTGCGCTCGCCCGCACGGTGCCCGTCGTGCGCACGGTGCCCGGTCCGGTGGCGACCACCCGCTCGACCCCGGCGACCGGCGCGCCGGCGGGTGGTGCCGCCGCCTGCGGCTGCGGGCTGTCGTAGGGGCCGTACCAGGTGACGTCCGCGGGCAGCGCGACCGGGACGCCGTCGAGCACGACCCACTCGTCGCCGGGCGCCGCGCTGAACGTCAGCACGTCGACCAGCGGGTCGCCCGCGCCGACGAGGACGTCCCGGACGGTCGTCGTCGCCTGCGGACGGAAGTCCTTGACCGCTTCGAACGGCGGGCCGGGGACAGTGACCTCCGCCGGGTCGTGCTCCGGGCGGTTGCCGTAGGTGAGCTGGTCCTGGCGGTTGGCGGGCAGCTCGAGGACGGTCACCGTGGTGCGCCAGGCGTCCGGGAACCGGATCTCGTACGACACGGTCCCGTTGCCGGTCGCCGTCCAGCCGAGGGTGATCGGCGCGGCCGTCGTCGTGCCCGCGTACGTGCGCGTGCCGGTCGCGTCGAGGGTCGCGGGCCCGGTGAGCGTGATCGTGAACGGCGCGCCCGCGACCGCCTCCCCGGCGGCCGAGCGCAGGGCGATGCCGCGGATCTCCCCCGTCCGCTTCCCCGAGCCCGCCACCGTGCCGGCCGTGCCGGTCCACGGGCCGGCCTCGGCCGCGGCCTGCGCCATGATCTCGGCCGCCCGGTCCTTCACCGCCTGGGGCGTCGCGGCGGCGAGCAGCGCCCGCACGACGCTCACGTCGCCCCCGGCCATCGAGCCCGGACGCTCGTGCCGCTGGTGGATCTCGTAGCCGAGGGCCGCCTGGGTGAGGTCGTCGGTCGCCCAGCGGTGCCGCGCGAGCGCCGCCGCCAGCTGCGGGTCGTCCACGTGCGCGGCCGCCCGGGCGGTGTCGGCCGGGCCGGAGGCGGCGACCCGCGCCTGCACGCAGTAGCCGTGCTCGTCGGACCCGGCCGGGCCGTCGAGGGGGCCGAGCTGCACGGGGCCGTAGCCGGACGGGGTGATGCTGATGCCCGCCGCGGGGACCGCCGCGGCCGCGGGCGGCGGCTCGGGGGCGAGCAGCAGGGCGGCGCCCGCCCCCACCGCGAGGGCGGCCGCGAGCAGCGCCGAGGTGGCGCGGCGGGCATGCCAAGATGGCCGTGCTTGCATGTCAGGTCTCCTGAGGAACTGTCGAGCGGGCACGAGGGTCCGGTGTGCCAGCACCGGGCCCTCACCGCTGGTCGTCGGCGGTCGGGACGGTCGAGCGCGGCTGAGCCACCGACCCTAGCCACGGCCCTGAGGCCGCGCGCCAGCCCTTCGGCCCCGCCTGTGGACGAGCCCCGGCGTGTCGCCGCGTTCCCGCTCCGCGGACCTCGCGCGCCCCGTGTGCGCGTGCGCCCCCGGGACGCCCACGGACGCCCACGGACGCCCACGGGACGGCCGCGCGGGCCGGTGCCCGGCCGCGCGACCGCCCCGTCGGCGGTGGTCCTCGATCGTCCCGGCGGTCAGCCCTCGGCCAGCGCCCAGACCGGCTCGGTCGACCCCGCGGGCAGCGTGACCTGGCCCCAGTCGCCGATGCTGACGGTGAGGTCGGCGTCCGTCGCCGTCCCGTCCGGCAGCGCCACGACGCTCGTCGCCGGCACGTAGTCCATCGTGCAGGCACCGTCGTCCGGCTCCGGGAACGTCACCGCCACCGTGCCGTCGTCGGCCGCGGTCGCCGTCGCGTCCGCGACCGCCGGACAGGTGCTCGACCCGAACGTCACGACGTAGAGCAGCGCGTCGTCGGTGGTGCGCGCGGCGCCCACCACCGCGTCGACCGGCGGCGCGGCCATGTCGTCGGGCAGTCCCACGACCGAGGAGCCGGCGGCGAGCTCGAGGGTGGGAGCCGGGGTGGGGGTCGAGGCGGGCGGCTCGGTGGTGGGGTCGTCGGTGGCGTCGGCGGAGCCCGGCGTCGAGGCGCACGCCCCGAGCAGGGCCACGGCGGCGATCGCGACGACGCCGGCGAGGGCGTGCCGGTGCCGGCGGCGGGTCGGGGCGGGGTCGGTGGTCGTCGGTCGAGAGGCCATGGGTCTTCTCCAGGTGCTCGGCTGCTGTGACGTGCGGTCCCGCGCTGCGGCTGTCGCCCGCGACCGTCCGTCGAGGCTAGCGGGGTGCCCGCGCACCGTCGTGGGCCCTGGGTGGGCCCGGCCGCTCCGACGGTCTGGCCGACCCTCCGGACCCCGCGCGAGATTTCCGTAGGTGGGCCCGGCATTCGTGCACCAAATGGGGGCCGGTACGCCTGTGACCAGGAGGTGCGCCGCCCGAGCGCACCCGAGACCGAGGACGTGCCCACCCTGCCACCGACGCACCGGAGCACCCGATGACCGACCCGACGGCCCCGGCCGCGCGCCCCTGGGGCCCGCCGCTCGCGCCCGGGAACCCGCCGCCCGCCACCCGGCCCGCCGGCGCCGGGTCGTGGGCGTGCGGCGCGGTGCGGCGCTCCGCGCCGGGGCC
>NZ_DASQCJ010000199.1:0-3988 GCF_035634735.1 Cellulomonas sp. | reverse complement strand
GTCCTCGACGACGGCCTCGCGGCGGCCGAGGATGCGGTTGACCAGCGTCGACTTGCCGACGTTGGGGCGGCCGACGACCGCGAGCACGGGGAGCGCGAGGTGCGAGCCGTCCTCGTCGTCCTCGCCCCCGTCGCCGGAGAGCAGCGCGACGTCCTCGTCCTCGAGCTCGTAGTCGTCCAGCCCGGCCCGCAGGGCGCGCTCGCGCGCCTCGTCGTCCTCCGCCTCCGCGGTCACGTCGGTGCCGTCGAAGGGCTCGGCCTCGGCGGGGCCGTTCTCGAGGTCGTCGAGCTCCACGGAGTCGGGGGCCTCGAGGGCCTCGGAGGTGGTCGGCTGGGCCGGCTCGCTGTCATGCATGGGCACCATTCTCCCTGACCGAGCGCCCCCGGACGAACCGCGCCCCGAGCGGGCCCGGCGTCAGTCCGTCGGGAGCGCCGCGCCGGTGCGCGCCGCGGCGTCCGCCACGAGCGCCGACAGGGCCGCGCGCACCCGCTCCGTACCCGCGCCGACGGCCTCGCGCCGGGACTGACCCGCGGCCGGCGTCAGGTCGAGCGGCGCGCCGAGCTCCACGTGCAGCCGGCGTCGCGGGAAGGGGATGTGCCCGACCGACTCCCCCGTGCGCCGGGTGCCGAGGATCGCCACCGGGACCACCGGGGCGCCGCCGTGCACGGCCAGCCACGCCACCCCCGCGCGCGCCGAGGACGCGTCGCCGCGCCCCCGGTTGCCCTCGGGGAACACGCCCACCGCGTCGCCGCGGTGCAGCACGGCCAGGGCCGTGACGAGCGCCTCGCGCCCGCCCGAGCGGTCGACCGGGATCTGCTGGGCGGCGCGCAGGACGGCCCCGAGGGGACCGACGAACATCTCGTGCTTGACCAGGATGTGCACCGGCCGCGGGGTGACGCCCTGCAGCAGCGGGCCGTCGATGACGCTCGTGTGGTTCGCCGCGAACAGCACCGGGCCGGTGGTCGGCGCGTGCTCCGCGCCGACCACGCGGGCGTCCCAGATCCCGTGCGCGATCGTCCTGCCGAGCGCCCGCGCCCAGCCGGGCACCGGACGCCCCGCGACGGCCGTGCCGGGAGCCTCCCCGCGCCCCCGCCCGGTCACGCGTGCAGGTCCGCGGTGCGGGCCACCACGTCCAGCACCGCCTGCACGGTCTGGTCCAGGTCGAGCTCGGAGGAGTCGACCGTCACCACGCCGTCGGCGGCGACCAGGAACTGCGACACCGTCGAGTCGTCCGCGTCCCGGCGGACCACCTGGTCCCGGGTCGCCTCGACCGCGTCGGCGTCGTCCGAGCCGTGCACCTCGCGGGCGCGCCGGGCGAGCCGGGCCTCCTCGCTGGCGGTGAGCAGCAGCCGCACGTCCGCGTCCGGCGCGATGACCGTGGTGATGTCCCGGCCCTCCGCGACGATGCCGCGGCCGCCCGAGAACGCCGAGGACGCCGCCTGCGCCGCGATCTCCGCGCGCTGCCGGCGACCCAGCTCGGCGCGGACCTCCAGGTTGGTCGCCACGGCGCTCACGGCGGCGGAGATCGCGGTCTCCCGGATCGCCTCGCCCACGTCGTGCCCGTCCACGTGCACGCCGGGCTCCCGCGGGTCGACGCCCATCACGAGCGGCATCTCCCGGACCAGCCGCGCCACGGCGTCCGCGTCCGTCAGCGACACCCCGCGGTGCAGCGCCCACCAGGTCGCCGCGCGGTACATCGCGCCCGTGTCCAGGTACGCGAGCCCGAGCCGCTCGGCGACCCGGCGGGACACCGTCGACTTCCCCGAGCCCGAGGGCCCGTCGATCGCCACCACCACCGGTCGTCGCACGTCGTGCGCAGTCACCGAACCAACCTCCAACCGCGGGCCGTCAGCTCCGCCTCCAGGTGCGCCGAGCGCGCGGGGTCGACCGACACCGACGCCATGCCGACGGGTCGCCCCGCCGCGTGCTCGAGCTGCAGGTCCTCCAGGTTCACGCCGGCCGCGCCGACGTCCGTCAGCAGCCGCGCGAGCTCGCCGGGCCGGTCGGGCACCAGGGCCGTCACGACCGCGTACGAGCGCGGCGCGCCGCCGTGCTTGCCGGGCACGAGCGCCACGCCGGCGTTGCCGTCGGCGATCAGCCGCGCCACCCGGGCCAGGGCGCCGAGCTCGACGTCCTCCGGCCCGCTCGCCCGGGCCGCGCTGTCCAGCGCGCCCAGGACCTCGTCCAGGTCGTCCCGCAGCCCCGCGAGCACGCCGCGCACCGCCGCCGCGTTCGCCGCCAGGATCGACGTCCAGAGCGCCGGGTCCGACGACGCGATGCGCGTCACGTCCCGCAGCCCCTGGCCCGCGAGCCCGAGCGCGTCCGGCTCGGCGCGCCGCAGCCGGGCGGCCACCAGGCTCGCCGCCACCTGCGGCACGTGCGAGACGACGGCCACCGCGGCGTCGTGCTCGGCGGCGTCCATCGTCACGGGCAGGCTGCCCAGGTCGGTCGCCAGCGCCCGCACCGCGAGCAGCGCGTCCGGCCGCGACTCCCCCGAGTCGACGACGACCCACGGCCGCCCGACGAACAGGTCCGGCACCGCCGCCGCCGGGCCCGAGCGCTCCCGCCCGGCCATCGGGTGCGACCCGACGTACCGGGTGAGGTCCGCGCCCGCGGCCCGCAGCTCGGACAGCACGTAGCCCTTGACGCTCGCCACGTCCGTGACGACCGCGCCCGGGTGCGCGGCGAGCTCCGCCCGCACCACGTCCGCGGTCACGTCCGGGGGCGCGGCGACCACGACGAGCGCGGGCTCCGGGTCGCCGTCCGCCGCGGGCCGCCCCGCCCCGACGTCACGGGCCAGGGCCAGCGCCGTGCGGGACGGGTCGTGCAGCGTGACGTCGACGCCGCGCGCGGTCAGCGCGAGGCCGACCGACGCGCCGAGCAGCCCCGTGCCGACCACGCGGACCGGGCCGCGGGTCACCACCGCGGGCGTGCCGTTCGTGCTCACATGCCCACCGACGTCATCAGCGAGCCGACCTCCGCCTTCCCGAGCACGCGGGTGCGGCCCGGGCGCAGGTCGCCGAGCTTGATCGGGCCGATCTGGGTGCGCAGCAGGCGGGTCACCGGGTGGCCCACCTCCTCCAGCAGCCGGCGGACGACGCGGTTGCGGCCCTCGTGGATCACGATCTCGACCATGCTGGCCTGCGGCGTGGCGTCCACGACGCGGAACGCGTCGACCGCCACGACGCCGTCCTCGAGCTCGACACCCTTCTTGAGCCGGGCGCCGACGCCGGCCGGCACCCGGCCGTCGACCGTCGCCAGGTACGTCTTGCTGACGCCGTGCGACGGGTGGGACAGCCGGTTGGCCAGCTCGCCGTCGTTGGTCAGCAGGATCAGGCCCTCCGAGTCGGCGTCGAGGCGCCCGACGTGGAACAGCCGCTCCTCGCGGTTCTGCACGAACTGCTCGAGCGACGGGCGGCCCTCGGGGTCGTGCATGGTCGACACGACGCCGAGCGGCTTGTTCAGCGCCAGCGTGATGACGTCCTTGTCGAGCTGCAGCCGCAGGCCGTCGACGTGGATCACCGCGGAGCGCGGGTCGACGCGCACGCCGAGCTCGAGCACCACCTGCTCGTCGACCGTCACCCGGCCGGCCGCGATCAGCTCCTCGCACGCGCGGCGCGAGCCGAGTCCCGCCTGCGCGAGCACCTTCTGCAGCCGCACGCCCTCGGGGTCGTGCACGTCGATGTCCGTCGGGCGCGGGCCGCGCGGGGGCGTGCGGCGCTGCTGCGGCGGGCGGGACGGCCAGGCCGAGCCCGGGCGGCCGGTGTCGGCGCCGCGGGGGGCGCCGGAGCGAGGGGCGCCGCCGGGACGGCCCGAGCCCGCGACCCGGCCTGACGAGGTGCCGCCCGTGCGGGTCGAGGACGCGCCGGGGCGACCCGAGCCCGGACGCCCGGAGCCGCCGCCGTAGCCGCCGCCCGAGGACGGCCGGCCCGCGCCTGCGCCGTACCCGCCGCCGGAGGACGGGCGGCCTGAGCCGCCGCCCTGCCCG
>NZ_DASQCJ010000198.1:0-51468 GCF_035634735.1 Cellulomonas sp. | reverse complement strand
CCGGGCTGCACGCCCGCCTGGTGCGCCCCGGTCCACCCGGTCGGCGCCGCGTCCGAGGCGAACAGCGCCCGCTCGTCGGAGACGCCGTCGGGGATCGCGAACACGCCCTGGTCGGCGTACGGCACCCGGATGTAGCGGGCGTGGCTGCCCGCCCAGCCGCCCATCGCGTGGGAGTAGCCGTAGCAGCCCCCGATGGACTGGCCCCACAGCGCCTCGGTGATCCCCGGGTTGGGGTTGCCGTTGTCGCAGAGGGACCACAGGCCCTGCTGGCAGTACCAGCACTGCCCGCAGCTGGTGAAGGAGACGACCACGACCCGGTCGCCGACCTGGTGCTTGGTCACGGCGCGGCCGACCTCGGCGACCGTACCCATGAACTCGTGCCCGAGCACGTCGCCGGCCCGCATGGCCGGGATGTAGCCGCCGACCAGGTGCAGGTCGGAGCCGCACGTCGCGCTGAGGCCCACCTCCAGGATGAGGTCGTGGTCGTTGAGGATCGTCGGCTCGGGGACGTCCTCCACGCCGATCTCGTTGACGCCCCGCCAGGTCACCGCCTTCATCGCACACCTCCCACCGGCGCGACCCTGGTCCACGCCTCCAGCAGCGCGCCCCACGGCGTCGCCGTCCGCCTGCCGTGCGGCGCCGGGTCCACCGCCAGCACCTCCCCGACCTCGATGAGCTGCTTGCTCCGGCGCAGCGCCGCGCGCAGCTCCGCCTGCGGGGCGCGGCCGGCGAGGCGGGCAGGCGCGGACGCCGACCCGGGCCGGTCGCGCAGTCGGGCCGCGAGCTCGGCCCCCTTGCCGCCGGCGGCCGGCCGGACCCGGACCTCGACCCGGTCGCCCAGGTCGGCGAGCGGGCCCGGCAGCAGGGCGGTGTCGACCTCGGACGGGTCCCGCAGCACGGTCACGGCGAGCCACCCGGACCCGGTGCCCCCGCCCGACCCGGGGCCCTGCGCGGACCGTCCGCGCACGACCCGTACGAGCAGCACCGCGCCGCCGGCGAGCACCACCGCGGACCCCGCCCGCGCGGCGCTCACGACGCGGCCCCCGCGTCGGCGGCCTGCGGACCGCGGGCGAACTCCTGGACGATCCGCTCGCAGAACGCGGGCAGGTCGTCGGGCGACCGGCTCGTGGTGAGGTTGCCGTCCGTCACCACCTCCTCGTCGACGACCTCGGCCCCGGCGTTGCGCAGGTCGGTGCGCACGCTGGGCCACGAGGTGAGGCGACGGCCCCGCACGACGTCCGCCTCGAGCAGGGTCCACGGGCCGTGGCAGATGGAGGCGACCGGCTTGCCGGACTGCACGAAGTCCCGCACGAACCGCACGGCGACCGGATCCATCCGGAGCTTGTCCGGGTTCACCGTCCCGCCGGGCAGGAGCAGGGCGTCGAAGTCCGCGACCGGCGCCTCCGCGACCAGCCGGTCGACCGGGAACGTCCCGGCGTCCTCCAGGTCGTTGTTCCGCGCCTGGATCTCGCCCGGCGCGAGCGACACCACGACGGTGGTCGCGCCCGCGTCGTCGAGCGCCTGGCGCGGCTTCCCGAGCTCCACCCGCTCGACGCCGTCGGCGGCCAGGATGGCGACGGTGCGCCCGTCCAGCGCCCCGGCCACGTCAGGCCCCCTGCCCGGCCGGGTGCAGGACGACCTTCGTCCAGCCGTCGTCCCGGTTGTCGAAGTGCTCGTACGCCTCGGGCGCCCGGTCGAGCGGCAGCTCGTGGCTCACGATGAACGACGGCTCGGCCTTGCCGCCGGCGATGAGGTCGCGCAGCTGCCGGTTGTACTTCTTCACCGGCGCCTGGCCCGAGCCGAGGTGCTGGCCCTTGAACCAGAACAGCCCGAAGTCGAACGCGAGCCTGCCCTGCTTGGCCAGGTCGTCCGCCGCGCCCGGGTCCTCGGGCACGTAGACGCCGACGGCCCCGATCGTCCCGGTGAACCGGACGGAGGCGACCAGCCGGTTCATCGTGAGGTTCGCCTGCTCCTGGCCGTCCGGCTCGTGCGCCTGGTAGCCCACGCACTCGCAGCCGTTGTCGGCCCCCAGGCCCATCGTCTGCTCGAGGACCGCCTCGACCGGGTCGACCTTCGAGTCGTCGATCGCGATCGCGCCGATGGACTCGGCCAGCCGCAGCCGGTCCGGCTGCCGGTCGACGACCATGACCTTGCCCGCGCCGCGGATCGTCGCGGACAGCGCCGCCATCAGGCCCACCGGGCCGGCGCCGTAGATGACCGTCTGGTCGCCGGGCTTCACGCCCGCCATCTCCGTGGCGTGGTAGCCGGTCGGGAAGATGTCGGCGAGCATCACGTAGTCGGTCTGGCGCTCCTCGGCGTCCTCCCCGAGCCGCAGGCAGTTGAAGTCGCCCCACGGCACCCGCAGCAGCTCGGCCTGGCCGCCGCCGTACGGCCCCATGTCGGCGAACCCGTACGCGGCCCCCGCCATGCTCGGCTCCGGCTGCGCGGTGAGGCAGTAGTTCGTCAGCTGCCGCTCGCAGTTCTTGCAGTGGCCGCAGGCGATGTTGAACGGGAGCACGACCCAGTCGTCGACCTGGATCTTGTCGACCCCGTCGCCGACCTCGACCACCTGCCCGAGGTTCTCGTGGCCGAACCAGCGGCCGGTCTCGAAGTCGGTCCGGCCCTCGTACATGTGCAGGTCGGAGCCGCAGATGTTGGCGGACGTGACCCGCACCAGCACGTCGGTCGGGCGTTCGATCCGCGCGTCCGGGACGTCCGAGACGCTGATCTTGCGCGGGCCCTCGTAGACGACAGCCTTCATGACGACTCCTCGGTGGTCGGTCCCGGCCCGGGCAGGGACGGTCACGTCATTGCACCCACGCGCCGCTCCGGCGCGGTATCGGCAGACCTGCCGATCCCGGGCTGCACGGGCCGGGCGCCCCCGCAGGCGACGAGGCCGGGGGTGGAGTAGGAAGGGAGTCGTCGCACCCGCCGGTCGATCGAGCAACGGTCGACCAGGCTGGGGTCAGCGGAGGGGTCCCCATGCGCTCGCTCCGCGCCGATGAGCTGCTCCTCGCCGAGGCCGCGTCCGTCGGACCGGCCGCCACGCCGGCCGAGCGCGCACGGCTCCTCATGGACGTGCTGCGCCGGGTCGTCCCGTACGACGCCGCGTTCCTGGCGATCGCCGACCCGTGGGAGCGCCGCTACGACGCGATCGTCCCGGTGGACCTGGACGACGCCGCCGTGCAGTACCTCCGCGGCCCGCAGGTGGCCCGCGACATCGAGCTGACCGGCACCGACCGCGCACGGCCGCCGCTCGGGCCGTCGGACCTGCCGTACTCCGCCGAGGAGCTGCCGACCTGGGCGGACTGCCTCATCCCGTCCGGGCTGCACGAGGGCCTCGGCGTCGCCCTGTTCGCCGACGGGACGCGGCACGTCGGCCACCTCGCGGTGCTCTCCGCCGGCGCGGACGCGCCGTCCCCGGCCGTGCGACGGCGGCTCGCCCGGTTGGCGCCCCTGCTCGCGCGCGGCGTCGATCCCCTGGCCACGCTGCTCGCCGGGGCGCGCCTCGTCCAGGGGGTGACCGCCGGCACGGCGCTGTGCGCCGACGGCGGGTGCCAGGTGGTCCCGGGGCTGGCCACCGACGCGCTGCTGCTCCCGGGGTCGGCCGCCCTCGCCGCGGCGTGGCGCCGGGTGGGCGACCGGCAGGTGTGCTCGTCGTTCCTCTGGCCGCTCGGCGGCCCGCACGCCCCCGGCGGGCACGTGCGGGTCACCGTCCTGAGCACGCCGGACGACGTCGGGGCCGGGCTCGCGGGCCTGGTGCGGCTCTCCCCCGCCCCTCCGCTGCGCGGGCTCACGCCGCGCGAGCTCGAGGTGCTGGGGTTCCTGGTGGAGGGGTGCACCAACGCCGACATCGGCCGGCGGCTGGTCGTGTCCCCGCGGACCGTGGCCACCCACCTCGAGCACATCCTGGCCAAGCTCGGGACGCCGACCCGGACGCACGCCGCGGTCCGCGCGGAGCGGGACGGCCTGTACGTCCCCGCGGTGCCCTGCTGATCCCCCGCGGACGCCGCCCACTCGGGATGCCGACGGCGTCGTTCCCTGTCACGATCCGGCCATGGCCCCTCGATCCGGGGCGATGGTCGTGGTCGCCCTCGCTGCACTGTCGTCGGGCGCCTGCTCGCCGCCCGGCGACGCGCCGGCGCAGGTGGTCGCCGGCTTCTACGCCGCACTGGCGGCCGGCGACGGGGTCGCCGCGTGCGCGGCGCTGGCGCCGGCGGTCGTCGAGTCCGTCGAGGAGGACTTCGCGAGCGCGTGCCCGGAGGCGCTCACCACCGGTGACCTGGGCGACGACCTGCAGGACCGCGCGCAGGGCACCACGGAGCCCCGGGTGCGGGTCGCCGGCCGGCAGGCCCAGGCCGTGCTCGGCACCGACACCGTGTTCCTGTCGCGGTCCGGCTCCGGCTGGCTCATCACGGCCGCGGGCTGCACCCCGCGGCCGGAGCGTCCGTACGACTGCGAGGTCGAGGCATGAGGGCACAGCGCATCCTGTTCGCCGCGACGCTGGCCGTCGTCCTGCTCGGCCTCGGCTACAGCGTCGTCATCGCCTGGCTGCAGCGATGACGCGCCGGGCGCCCCGCGTGCTGCGCGAGAACGGCCTGAGCCTGTTCTTCGCCGCGATCTTCGTCGCCGCCGTCGCGGGACAGGCCGTCAGCGGGCTCGCGCTCGTCAACCGGGAGCAGGTCTCGGCCGGCCTCGACCCGCTCACGCTCGGGCAGTACCTCACCTCGTCGGCCTTCCTGGTCGACCTGACGGAGAACTGGCAGTCCGAGTTCCTGCAGTTCCTGCTGTTCATCGGCGCGACCGTCTGGTTCCTGCAGCGCGGGTCGCCCGAGTCGAAGAGCCTGGACCAGGCCGGTCGGGAGAGCGACGAGGAGCAGGCCGTCGGCGCGCACGCGGGTCCGACGTCCCCGTCCTGGGCGCGACGGGGCGGGTGGCGGCTCGGGCTCTACTCCCACTCCCTGACGCTCGTCATGGGCGCGATCTTCCTCGGGTCCTGGCTCGCGCAGTCGCTGACAGGCGCCGTGGCGTACTCCGAGGAGCAGATGCGCGACCTGCAGGACCCGGTGACGTGGACCGAGTACCTCACGCTCCCGGACTTCTGGAGCCGGACGCTGCAGAACTGGCAGTCGGAGTTCCTCGCCGTGCTGTGCATGGTGGTCTTCGCGATCTACCTGCGCGAGCGCGGCTCCCCCGAGTCCAAGCCCGTCGGCGCACCGCACAGCGCCACCGGCGTCGAGTCCTGACGGCCGTCGTCCCGGTCAGCGCGGCGCGTCCTCGATCGCGGGCTGCGGCGCGTCGACCACCCCGTCCGCGTTCTCGTCCGCCGAGCGGACCCGCCGGGCGTCCAGCCGGAGCAGCACCGCGGCCGCCGTCGCCGACAGCACGGTGCCCGCGAGCACCGCGATCTTCGCGGCGCCGACCAGGCCGTCGTCCCCCTCGAACGCCAGCTCAGCGATGAGCAGCGAGACCGTGAACCCGATGCCCGCGAGCAGCCCGACGGGCGCCAGGTCCCGGATCCCGACCCCCTCGGGCAGGTGCAGGCCCCGCCCCCGCGTCACCAGGGCGACGGCGCCGAGGATGCCCAGCACCTTGCCGAGCACCAGGCCGAGGACGACCGCCAGGACCACGGGCTCCCCGAGCACGCCGGAGACGCCGTCCCCGTCGACCAGGGTCACGCCGGCGGCGAAGAACGCGAACAGCGGCAGCGCCACCGCGGCCGACCACGGCCGGATCGCGTGCTCGTAGCGGTGCACGCGCGAGCCCTGCTCCCCGTTGCGCGCGCGGGCGGGGACGGTCAGGCCGAGCAGCACGCCCGCGATGGTCGCGTGCACGCCGGACGCGTGCATGAAGCCCCACGCCACCAGCCCGAGCGGCCAGAGCAGCCACGGGTGCACGTACGGCGACCGCACCAGCAGCGCGAACAGCACGACGGCGGCGAAGGCCGCGGCCAGCGCGCCCACGGCGACGCCGTCCGAGTAGAACACCGCGATCACGATGATCGCGAGCAGGTCGTCCACCACCGCGAGCGTCAGCAGGAAGGTGCGGATCGCGACGGGCAGGCCGCGGCCGAAGATGGCCAGCACGGCGAGGGCGAACGCGATGTCCGTGGCGGTCGGCACCGCCCAGCCCTGCGCCGCCGCGCCGTCGCCCGCCGCGGTGACGACCGCCAGGTAGATCGCGGCGGGCACGAGCATCCCGCCGACCGCGGCGATCACCGGGACCGCGGCCCGCCGCGGGTCGCGCAGGCTGCCCGCGACGATCTCGTGCTTGAGCTCGAGGCCGACGGTGAAGAAGAAGACCGCGAGCAGCCCGTCGGCGGCCCAGTGCGCCAGGTCCAGGTCCAGGTGCAGGGCCTCGGGCCCGACGGTCCAGGCGGACAGGTCGTGGTACGCGTCGCGCCACGGCGAGTTCGCCCAGACGAGGGCGAGGGCGGCGGCGGCGATGAGCAGCGCCCCGCCCGTGGTCTCCCGGGAAGCCCAGGCGCGGAGCCCGGGGCGTGCGGCGGTGCGGGTGTGCTGGTCGGGCATGGGTCTCCCCCGGTCACGGCTGACCCCCGCGCGGAGGGTCGCCGAGCGGGGAGCCGACCAGACTTCCCGGCACACCAGCGGACGACGATACGGGGCGGGGGCGGGCTCCGCAGCCCGGTCCCACGAGCCGGGTGCGACTTTCGTCGTACCGGCCGCGGGACCGACGCCCGATCCCCGTCCCGGTCCACCGGCACGAGCCTGAGGACATGAGCTCCTCCACCGGCCGCCACCGCGGACAGCGCGGACGCCGAGGACACCGCGGACACCCCACCGCTGACGTGCCGCCACCCGTGCGCTACGTTCCGCACGGGTGCGACCACCCGCTGCACGACGCCCTGCGAAGAAGCCGCGAGGAAGCACCATGAGCACCGCCCACGTCACCACCCGCTCCACCTGGCAGCAGTTCTGGGACCGCGGAGGGTTCTGGCGCGCCGCGCTCGCCTGCGTCGGCTACCTCGCCCTGTACCTCGGCGCAGGGCTGCTGATCGGCTCGCTGCTCGGTGACCAGGTCGACGCCGACGACCTGTTCTCCTCCGTCCCGAGCGTCCTGGTCGCGCTGACCCTGCCGCTGCTCGTCGGCGCGGTCGTCCTGTCGGCGTTCGTCCGGTCGCTGGGCTGGTTCCGCGAGCTGTTCGCCCGCCAGGCCCTGCCCGGCCGCGGCTGGATGTGGGTCGCCCCGGTCGTGGTCGGCGCCGCGGTGCTGCTGCGGTTCGCCGGGATATGTTCCTGTCGGCCGGCGGCATCGACCAGACCGCGACCGGCGGCGACGTGAACGTGGCCCTCACCCTCGCGGCCCCGGCCAACATCCTGTGCATCCTCATCGCCGTGGCCGCGCTGTTCCTGGTGCGGGGCCGGGCGCGGGACCGCGCCGCGGCGTAGGCCGCCGGGGGCGCCCGGCCGGCGTCGACGCCGAGGTCACCCCGCGCAGGTGATGCCGCCGACGGCGGCCGCCGGGAGCGTGGTGCCAGCCGCCGCGCCCGCGCGGCCCCCTCCGGGACGGGAGCCCGTCATGATCATCTTCCTGATCCGGGTGCTGATCTTCCTCGGCTCGGCGGCGCTCGGCCTGTGGGTCGCCTCGCTGCTCCTCGACGGCTTCCACCTGACGCCCAGCGGGTTCCTCGCCGCGGTCGTGGTGTTCACGGTCGCCCAGGCGGTGCTGTCGCCGTTCATCGCGAAGATGGCCGACCGGTACGCCACGGCGTTCCTCGGCGGGGTCGGCCTGGTCTCGACCTTCGTCGCCCTGCTGATCGCCTCGACGTTCACCGGCGGGCTGACGATCGAGGGCGGCGCGGCGACCTGGATCGCCGCGGTCGTGGTCGTCTGGCTGGTCACCGCGCTGGGGACCTGGCTGCTGCCGTTCCTGTTCCTGCGCAGGCGGCTGGCGGAGCGGCGGGCCGGCGGACCCCGGCCGGCCTGACCCCGCCGCGCCGCGGGTGGCCGCCGGCGGCCCGCGACCGCGGCGCCGTGTCCCCGGCTCCCCGTAGCCTCCAGGCGTGCAGATCCTCGACGACGGCGCCCTCGCCCTGAGCGCCGGCGACCTCGGCGCCGCGGCGGCGTGCCAGTACGCCGTCGCGCGCGCCCTCGACGCCGCGCTCGGCCGCGGCCCGGCGGTGCCCTGCGCCGTCGACGCCACCGCGGCGCGGGCCGGGCGGCTCGGGGCCGCGCACGAGCGCCGCCTGCTCGAGGCGCACCTCGCCCGGCTCGGCCCGTACGACCCCGGGACGGGGCGCGGCGTGCTGGTGCTCCCCCGGCCCGAGGACCGCACCGCCGCCGGGCTCGCCGCCGCGCACGACCGGACGCTGGCCCTGCTGCGCGCGGGCGTGGACGTGCTCGGCCAGGCGGCGTTCTTCGACGGCACGTTCACCGGGTACGCGGACTTCCTGGTGCGCGACCCGGCGGACCCGGGCGGCGCACCGCGCTACACCGTGGTGGACGCCAAGCTCGCCCGCCACGAGCGGCCCGCCGCGCTGCTCCAGGTCGCGGCGTACGCCGACCAGCTGGAGGCCGCGGGCATCGCGCTGACCGACCACGCCGAGCTCGTCCTCGGCGACGGCCGCACCACGCGGCACCGGCTCCGGGACCTGCTCCCCGTCTACCGGGACCGCCGGGCCCGGCTGCAGCGGCTGCTGGACGAGCACCGCGCCGGGGACGCACCCGCCGCCTGGGGCGACCCGCGGTACCGCGCGTGCGGGCGGTGCGACGTGTGCGCCCCCGAGCTGGAGGCGCGCCGGGACGTGCTGCTGGTCGCGGGCGTGCGGACGACCCAGGCGGCGCGGCTGCGGGACGCGGGCGTCCGCACGATCGAGGACCTGGCCGCGCGCGCGGAGCCGGTCGACGGCGTCGGCACGGAGACGCTCGCGACGCTGCGCGCCCAGGCGGCGTTGCAGTCGCGGCAGGACCACCGGGACGGGTCGGTGCTGGTCGACGTGTTCGACACCCGGCCGATCGGCGCGCTGCCGGCCCCCGACCCGGGCGACGTGTTCTTCGACTTCGAGGGCGACCCGCTCTACTCGGCCGGGGAGGTGGGCGCCGACGGGCAGCCCGCCGCCTGGGGCCTGGAGTACCTGTTCGGCCTGGTCGAGGCGCCGGCCGCCCCGGGCGCGGATGCGCCGTTCCGGGCGTTCTGGGCGCACGACCGGGCGCAGGAGCGGCAGGCGCTCGTCGACTTCCTCGCGTACGTGCGCGAGCGCCGCGCCGCGCACCCGGGGATGCACGTGTACCACTACGCCCCGTACGAGAAGACCGCCCTCCTGCGCCTCGCCGCGCGGCACGGCGTGGGCGAGGCGGAGGTCGACGAGCTGCTGCGCGCCGGGGTGCTGGTCGACCTGTACGCGACGGTGCGCGGGTCGCTGCGCACCGGGCAGCGCTCGGCCTCGCTGAAGAAGCTCGAGCCGCTCTACATGGCCGCGCAGCGCACGGGCGAGGTCACCACGGCGGGCGACTCGATCGACCAGTACGCCCGGGCGTGCGCGCTGCGGGACGCCGGGGACGACGCGGGCTGGCGCGCGGCGCTGGCGGCGATCGCGGACTACAACGCGGACGACTGCGAGTCGACGCGGCGGCTGCGGGACTGGCTGCTCGCGCGCGCCGCCGAGGCGGGCGTGCGCCCGCGGCCGCACGTGCCGGCGGCCCCCGGTGCGGGCCCCGGGGCGGCGGGCGACGCGGGCGACGACGCCCCCGAGCACGACGCGCTGGCCGCAGCCCTCGCCGCGTATGCCGACGACCCCGCGCACCGCGCCGGCACGGCGGTCCCGGGCCGGCGCACCCCCGACCAGCAGGCCGTCGCGCTGCTCGGCGCCGCACTCGGCTACCACTGGCGCGAGCAGAAGCCGTTCTGGTGGGCGCACTTCGACCGGCTGTCCGCCGACCCCGCGGACTGGACCGACCCGCGGTCGACGTTCGTCGCGGAGCGCGCCGAGGTCGTGACGGACTGGCACACCCCGCCGCGGGCCCGCACCCGGCAGCGGGTGCTGCGGCTGACCGGGCGCCTGGAGCCCGGCAGCGAGCTGCGCGCCGGCGCGACCTGCTTCGGGCTGTTCGACGGCCCGGCGCCGGCGCACGCGCAGGTCCCCCGCCACGCCACCCGCGGGTACGCCCCCGGCTTCACCGTGCTCGACGTGACCGCGGCCGGCGACGGGCCCGCCGCGCGCGACGAGCTGCTGGTGTCCGAGCGGCTGCAGGCCGCCTGGGCGCCGCACGACCGGCTGCCGATGGGCCTCGGCCCCACCCCGCCCCCGCCGACCGGGACGATCGCCGCGGCCCTGCGCGGCCTGGCGGACCGCGTCGCCGCGGGGCTGCCCGCCGTCCCGCGCCAGGCGGCCCTCGACCTGGCGCGCCGGCTCCCGCCGCGCACCCGGTCGGGCCGGCCCCTGCCCGTCCCCGACGACGGCCCGGACGGCACGGTCACCGCGATCACCGCCGCCCTGCGCGACCTCGACGGCTCCTACCTCGCGGTGCAGGGGCCGCCCGGCACCGGGAAGACCTACACCGGGTCGCACGTGATCGCCGCGCTGGTCGCCGAGGGCTGGCGGGTCGGCGTCGTGGCCCAGTCCCACGCGGTGGTGGAGAACCTGCTCGCGAAGGTCGTCGACGCGGGCGTGGCCCCCGCCGCGGTCGGCAAGAAGCCGCGCCCCGGCGCCACGACGCCCCCCGCCTGGACCCCGCTGACGGACACCGCCGCGTTCGCGCGGTTCGCCGCCGCGCAGGCCGGCGGTCTCGTGCTCGGCGGCACGCTGTGGGACCTCACGCACCCCGACCGGCTGCCCGCGGGCGGGCTCGACCTGCTCGTGGTCGACGAGGCGGGCCAGTTCTCCCTGGCGAACACGTTCGCGGCGTCCGCGGGCGCGCGGAACCTGCTGCTGCTCGGCGACCCGCAGCAGCTGCCGCAGGTGTCGCAGGGCCACCACCCCGAGCCGGTCGACACGTCCGCGCTGGGCTGGCTCACGGACGGGCACGACACCCTGCCCCCGCACCTGGGGTACTTCCTCGACGCCACCTGGCGGATGCACCCGGACCTGTGCGCCCCGGTGTCGGAGCTGGCCTACGACGGGCGGCTGCACGCGGTGCCCGCCGCGGCGGCCCGGCACCTCGACGGCGTGCCCGCGGGCGTGCGGACGGTGCTGGTCGACCACGACGGCAACGCGGTGTCGAGCGTCGAGGAGGCGGAGCGGGTGGTCGCCGAGATCCGCGCGATGGTCGGGCGCACCTGGACCGCGGACGGCGCGGCGCGCCCGCTGGCCCCGGAGGACGTGCTGGTCGTCGCCGCGTACAACGCCCAGGTGTGGACGCTCACCCGGGCCCTCGCGGCGGCGGGGCTCGACGGCGTCCGGGTGGGCACGGTCGACCGGTTCCAGGGGCAGGAGGCGCCGGTCGTGCTCGTCTCGCTCGCCGCGTCGACGCCCGAGGACGTGCCGCGCGGGATGGAGTTCCTGCTGTCCCGGAACCGGCTCAACGTCGCGCTGTCCCGCGGGCAGTGGGCGGCCGTGGTCGTCCGGTCCCCGCGGCTGACCGACTACCTGCCCGCGGCGCCGGCGCAGCTCGCCGAGCTGGGGGCGTTCCTGCGGCTGAGCGGCGGGCCGGCCCCGGCGGAGGCCGCCGCCCGCGCGCCCGCGGCCGCGGGTGTCGGACCCGGCGCCTAGCGTGGGCGCATGGATGTCCTCGCGTGGCTCCTCGACGGCGACCCGGCGATCCGCTGGCAGGTCCTGCGCGACCTGACCGGCGCCCCGGCGGACGAGGTCGCGCGCGAGCGGGCCCGCGTGGCGCGTGAGGGCTGGGGCACCCGGCTGCTCGCCGCGCGGGACGAGGACGGGCTGTGGGCCGGCGGGGCCTGCTTCCCCGCGGGCTACCACGGCGAGGGGCCCGGCCAGCCGTGGACCGCCACGATGCACTCGCTCCAGACGCTCGGGCTGCTCGGGCTCGACCCGGCGGCGCCCGAGGCCCGGGACGCGATCGCGCTCGTGGCGCGGAACGGCCGGTGGGAGCACGACGGCCAGCGGTACTTCGACGGCGAGGTCGAGCCGTGCATCAACGGCCGCACCGTCGAGGCCGGCGCGGTGTTCGGGGTCGACGTGTCCGGCGTGGTGGACCGGCTGCTCGCGGAGCAGCTCGCCGACGGCGGCTGGAACTGCGAGGCCGAGAACGGGTCCGTGCGGTCGTCGTTCGACACCACGGCGTGCGTGCTGGAGGGGCTGCTGGCGTTCGAGCGGGCCGGCGCCGACCCGGACCCCGGCCGCCTCGCCGCCGCCCGGGACGCCCGGCGGCGCGGCGAGGAGTACCTGCTGGAGCGCGGCCTGCTCCGCCGGCTGAGCACGGGAGAGGTCGTCGACCCGGCCTACCTCGACCTCGCGTTCCCGTTCTACTGGCACTACGACGTGCTGCGGGCGCTCGACCACCTGCGCGCCGCCGGGGCCCCGCCGGACCCCCGGACGGCCGAGGCGGTCGCGCACGTGCGGTCGCGGCGGCGGCCGGACGGGCGCTGGGCCCTCGACCGGGTGCACCCGGGGGCGGTGCACTTCCCCCTGGACGGCGGGGCCGGCGACCCGAGCCGCTGGATCACGCTCCGGGCGCTGCGCGTGCAGGCCTGGGCGGACGCCGGGTCCGCGGCCGGCTAGCGGGCCGGGTCCGCCCCGGGCGGCACGGCCGCGGCGTCGTCACCGGCCGGGTCCCGCCGCGCCCGCCGGTCGAGCAGCGCCCGCCCCGGCACCACCACGGCGAGCACCAGCGCCGCGCCGAGCACGGTGAGCCCCACCCGCTCCAGGTCGGTGGCGAACGGCTCCCCCGTGCCCGAGGTCAGCAGGATCACCGTCAGCGTGAGCAGCGCCGCGTACTGCGCGTACGGCCGCGCCAGGTTCGCCCACGCGGCGGCGAGCGCGCACAGCACCCCGAGCACCGTCAGCACCCGGTCGTCGGGCACCACGGCCACGAGCAGCGCGGCGGCGAACCCGCCGGCCAGGGTGCCCGCGACCCGCGCCCCGGCGCGGCTGCGGAGCCGGTCGTACCGGGGGTGCAGGACGACGAGGACCGTGAGCAGCACCCACCACGCGTGCGAGTCGGGGAACCAGCGCATGCAGACGGCGGTGGCCACCGCCATGAGGGGCACGAGGACGATCCCGTACAGCCGGGCGCCCCGCGCCGTCTCCCCCGGCGGCCGCGGCACGCGCCAATGGCGGCCGAGGGTGGTCAGCACCAGCGCGGTCCACGCGCCGCCGAGCGCGACGAAGCCCGCGGCGACGAGCACGCGGGCCGGCGTCACCGGGTCGCCGGGCGCGATCCCCAGCGCCGCGGACGCGGGCGGGGAGACCAGGGCCAGGGCCAGCGGCGTCGCCGCCGTCGTGCCCAGGAGCAGCCCGCCGGACCGCGAGCCCCACGCCACGGCGGCGCACGCCGCCGCCATGACCAGCGCGCCCGCCCACGGCCACGGGCTCACCGCGGTGCCCACCGCCGTCGCCGCCGCCGCGAGTCCCGCGCCGAGCCACGCGAGACGCGGCGCCAGCAGGAAGCCGCCGAGCGTCGGCGGCAGCGCGAGGAACACCAGGTAGGCCTCGGCGTGCCAGGGCGACGCGGCGACGGCGGCCGCGGGCAGGAGCAGGAGCAGCGCGGCGCCGACCAGGCGGGCGCGCGGGGGCCGGCGGTCGTCCACCGCGCCACGCTAGCGCCGCCGGACTCTCACCCCGCCCGGGTGAGCCGGTCAGCGAGCCGCCCGGGGGACAGTGCAGTGCGGGCACGCCGTGCCCGGACCCGGACCGGCGCGCCGCACGCCGCCGCACGAGGAGGACGAGCGATGACGACGTTCACGGCCTGGAAGTTCGACACCCCCGAGGGCGCCGAGCGCGCGCGGGGCGCCCTGCGCGACGCCCAGGGCGAGGGGATCGTCACCGTCGTGGACTCGGCGGTGGTGTCCTGGCCCGAGGGCGAGAAGCGCCCCGAGCTGCACCACCACCACGAGGACGGCAAGCACGCGGCGGGCTGGGGAGCGCTGTGGGGCCTGCTGGTCGGCGGCCTGTTCTTCGTGCCCCTCCTCGGCGCCGCGGCCGGCGCGGGCATCGGCGCCCTCGCCAAGTCGGTCGAGGGCGTCGGGATCGACGAGAAGGACCTGATCAAGCTCCGGGACGAGACCACCGAGGGCACCTCGGTGCTGCTCGCGGTCACCCAGGACGGCGACCTCGACCGGCTGGGCGAGCGGTTCCACGGCCTGGGCTCCCGGCTGGTCGCCACGAACCTGACCGAGGCCGAGAAGAGCCTGCTGCTCGAGACGTTCGGCTGAGCGGTCCGCCGTGACCGGCACCGAGGCGCTCACCCGGCCCCGGCTGGTCCGGCGCCGCGCGGGTCACCTGTACGGCCTGGTCGTCACCGGGTCGGTGCTCGCGGCCGCGCCCGACTCGATCGGGCTCGCGCGGCTGGCGCTCGCCCTGCTGGGCACGCTGGTCGTGTACTGGGCCGCGGAGAGCTACGCGCACTGGACGGCGACGCGCACGCTGCTGGGGCGCAGCCTGCACGGCGAGGAGCGGCGGGAGGTCGTGGCCGACGGCCTCCCGCTCGTCGCCGCCTGCCTGGTGCCGGTGGCGGTGCTGCTGGCAGAGGCGGTCCTGGGGGTCGCGCCCGGCACCGGGGTGCGGATCGCGCTGCTGACGAACACGGCGCTGCTGGTCGGCGTCGGCTGGCGGATGGCCACGTCGGGCGGCGTGCGGGGGTTCGCCCGGGTCGCCAACTCCGTCGGCGTCGGGCTGCTCGGCGTCGCGATGGTGGCGCTCAAGTACGCGCTGCACCACTGACCGGGCGGGGCGCCCCCGCTCCCGCGGCTCCTCAGCTCAGCAGCCCCAGCGACCGCCCCCGCGCCACCGCCGCCCGCCGGGTCTGCACGTCGAGCTTCCGGTAGAGCGACTTCAGGTGCGCCTTGACGGTGTTCACCGAGACGAACAGCTCCTCGGCGATCTCGGTGTTGCTCGCCATGCTCGGCAGCGCGGCGAGCACGCTGAGCTCGCGGTCGGTGAGCGGCACCGGCAGCGGCTCGGGCTCGGGCGCGGGCTCGGGGGCGCCGACGTGCGCCACCAGGGCCGCCGCCAGGGCGTCCGACCGCTCCGGCAGCACCCGCGCGAGCGCGGCGCGCCCCGCGGCCCCCGGGACCACGAACGGCCGGATCACGAGCTCGGTCGCGGCCACCGCGAGCGCCCGGCGCGCGAGGTCGTCCGCCAGCCGCGGGGCGCCGCGCTCCTCCGCGAGGTCGGCGAGCAGCAGGCACGCCTCGCTCTGGGTGAGCACCTGCCCGGTGTCCGCCGCCCAGCCGGCCGCCACCCGGGCGTGCCGCAGCGCCGCCGGGGTGTCGCCGTGCGCGAGGGCCCGGCGCGCGGCGACCAGCGCCTCCAGCGGCGAGGCGATCCGGGCGTCCGCCGGCGCGGCCGCGGCGTCCGATCCGGTGAGGGCCGCGAGCTCCGCGGCCGCGCGCAGCCGGAGCCCGGCGACCAGGGCCGGCACCGGGCCGGCGGGCCGCTCGACGGACAGCGCGTGCGCCGCCGCGCGCACCCGGCCGCGCCCCAGGGCCGCGAGCGCCTGCACGGCGTGCAGGGCCGCCACGCACCACGGGTCGTCGCCGGCGTCGGTCGCGGCGAGCCCGTAGGCGACGGCGCGGTCGGCGTCCCCCCAGCGGGCCCGCAGCAGCGCCACCCAGGCGAGCGCGGCGTAGGCGGGCCGGACGTGCGCGTACCCGGTCCAGCCCGATGCCACCGCGACGTCGACCGCCTCGCGCGCCGCCCGCTCCGCGGCGTCCAGCCGGCCGAGCACCGCGAGCGCCATCGAGAGCCCGGCCCGGGAGCTGAGCGACGTGAGGTCGACGGCGTCCGGGTCCTCCGCGACCGACGCGGCGAGCTCCCGGTGCGCCCCCACCGCGTCGCCCTGCCAGAGCAGCGCCCCGCCCCGCAGGTCGTGCGCCGAGCGCAGGTACGGTAGGTACGCCGGGAACGGCCAGGGCGCCTGGGCGAGCGCCTCGAGCGCCGCGACGGCGCCGCTCCCCTGCCCCGCGACGTCGCCGGTCCCCCGGGCGGCGGCCGCGTCGAGCAGGTCGGCCAGCACCCGGGCGGCCACCGGCGGGCGGCCCGCGTGCGCCGCGTCGTGCTGCGCGAGCGTCCGGATCCGCGCCACGTGCGCCCGGCACGCCGGGTAGGCGCGGTCCACCTGGGCGAGCGCCGCGGCGCACAGCTCGCTCCACGCGGCCGGCGGCGCCTCGTCGTACGGCAGCCGGAGCAGCGCCTGGCGCACCGCCTCCCGGTTCGGCGTGACCAGCAGCGGGGCGGCGGCCTCGGCGACCACGCGGCCGACCAGCTCGCCGTCCTCCGCCTCGGTGGCGTGGTCGAGCGCCGCCACCGGGTCGCCGTGCCGCAGCAGCCACCGCGCGGCGCAGGCGTGCGCGTCCTGGTGCCCCTCGGGGTCCCGGACCCGCAGCGTGGTGTGCAGGATCTCCCGGAGCAGCGGGTGGTACCGCAGGGACGCGCCGGCCGGCGCGACCGGCCCGACGAAGTCGTGCGCCGCGGCGAGCGCGTCGTGCAGCCGGCCGGCGGGCGCGCCCGGGCTGAGCGCGCGCGCGAGCTCCGGGCTGAACGTCGGCACCACGCTGGACCGGAGCAGGAACGACCGCACCGCGCCGGGCTGCCGGTCCACCACCTCGTCGACCAGGTAGTCCGCGACCGCGCGGTCGTCCGCCAGCGCGTCCGCCACGTCCTCCTCCGTGGGCGGCTCGCCCCCGCCCTGCAGCCGGGCGAGGCGGCCGAGCGCGATCCGGACGCCGGTCGGCCAGCCCTGGGTGCGCTCGAGCACGAGCCGGGCCTGCTCCGGCGTGACGTCGACGCCCTCGACCTCCCCCAGCGCCCGCACGTCCGCCACGGTGAACGCGAGGTCCTCCGCCTCGAGCACGGTGGCCCCGCGCCGCCCGATCGGCGGCTCCGACCGGCTGAGGACCAGCAGCCGCAGCGGCACGTCGGCGGCCAGCAGGTCGCGGACCGTCTGCACGACGGTGTGGTGCCGGATCACGTCGAGGTCGTCGACCACCAGCGTCGTCTCGGTGGGCAGCGACTCCAGGCCGCGCATCCACCGGGCCACGAACGCCGGCGTGCTCGTGGGCGGGACGCGGAGCCGGGCGAGCGGGTGGTCCGCCGGCACCGCGCCGCTCGCGCGCAGCGCCTCCAGCACCCGGCTGGCGAGCGCCTGCGGCACGGTGTCCCGCGGCTCGAGCGACAGCCAGGCCACCGGGCCGGGCCGGGACGCCGCCCAGGTCGCCACGGCCGTGGTCTTGCCCCAGCCGGCGCCGGCCGCCACGACGGTCAGCCGGGCGTCGCCGTCCCCGTCGAGCAGCTTGTCCACGGCGGGGCGCCGCACCGTGCGCGCGGCGGACGGTCGCAGGGTGCGCTGCTCCGGCGTCCGGACGGCGAGACTCCCGGTTCCCCTGCCCGGTGGCTCGCGCAGTTCCCGTCCGGCGCCCCTCCCCGGGGAGCCCATGGCCGCAACGTATACCCGGCCGTCGCGGTCCCGGGAGGGGTTGCGGGGCGACCCACCCCCGGCGGGTGAGACCCGTCGTCCGGGCCTCCCCGGGGCCCCCGGAGCGGGTTCCGGTGCGTCCACCCGCGGCGGGTGATGCCCGCCCGACCAGCCCCGACGAGCGTAGGCACCGGGTTCGCGGGGGCGGCCCCGCCCGGGACGCCCGGGCGCCGCGGAGCGCAGGAGGCAGTCGTGGAGACCGCGATCGAGGACATGGGCCCGGTGGACTACCTGGTCGTCGAGTTCCCGGAGAACCGCCTGGACGGCGAGGCGTTCCCCCTGCTGATGGACCTGGTCGACCGGGGCGTCGTCCGGGTCCTCGACCTGGCGTTCGTGGCCAAGGCCGACGACGGCACGGTCACGGGGATCGACCTGCGCGAGCTGGACGCCACCGGCGACTTCGACGTCACCGTGCTCGAGGGCGCGTCGTCGGGGCTGCTCGGCGACGACGACCTGGCCGAGGCGGCGGCGGCGCTGGCGCCCGGCGCCGCGGCCGGGGTGCTCGTGTACGAGAACGCGTGGGCGGCGCCGTTCGCGTCGGCGCTCCGGCGCGGCGGTGGCCAGCTGGTCGCGAGCGGGCGGGTGCCGGTCCAGGCGCTGCTCGCGGCGCTCGACGCCACCGAGGTCTGACGCGGCGCCGGCGCCGGACGGCACGACACGGCACGACACGACACGGCACGACCCAGGCACGACGAGGACACCACCACAGGACACGAGGGACGAGGAGGGGACCATGCCCGGACTGCTGCGAGGGGTGGCCAGGACGGCCGTGATCGCCGGGACCGCGAGCGCGGTGTCGGGCCGGGTGCAGCGGCGCCAGCAGGGCCGCTGGGCCGAGCAGGACGCCCGCGCCGCGCAGGCCCAGTACGCCCAGGCGGCGGTGCCGCCCGAGTACGGCCCGCCGGGGTACAGCCAGGAGCCGCCCTACCCGGCGGTGCCCGCGGGGTCGCCGGCGCAGGACGCCGCGGACGCGCGGATCGCGCAGCTGCGCGACCTGGCCCGGCTGCGGGACGAGGGCGTGCTGACGGCGGAGGAGTTCGCCGCGCAGAAGGCCCGCATCCTGGCGAGCTGACCGGCCAGGAGCCACCCGCGCCGACCCCTGCCGGCGCGGGTGGCTCCGCCACGTCCGCACGGACGCCGAGATGGCAACTCTCGGCTGTCACGGGGCCGTCCGGCACAGCCGAGAGTTGCCGTCTCGGCGAGGGTTCGGCGGGCGAGGACGGTCCCGCACCCGAGGGCGGGTCACGCCGCGCGGGCCGGCGCCGCCGCGGCGCGGCGCATGCGCAGCGCGTTCGCCGCACCCAGCGCGCCGGCCACCAGGGGCACCAGCAGCGCGGACTGGAGCGCGCGCGGCCGCACCTCCTCGTTGATCCGCACCACCTCGGCCGCGGCCGCCGGCGGCTCGTCCGCGAGCAGCGCCTGGAGCTGGGTGGTGCTCATCAGCTCGGCGTCCTCGTCGAGCGCCGCCGCCACCCGCTCCTGGTCGGCCGGCGCCAGCACGGCGCTCGCGCGCGCCTGGGCGGTGAACCCGGCGGACAGCGTGGCGAGCAGCACCGCGCCCGCGAGCGCCAGGCCGAAGGACAGCCCGAACGACCCGCCGGCGGAGTTCACGCCCGCGGCCTCGCTCACCCGCTCCTCCGAGACCGGCGACAGCGTGTAGTCGTTGAGCTGCGAGACGAGCAGCCCCAGCCCGCAGCCCGCCACGACCAGCGGCGCCGCGAGCGCCCACCCCGACCCGGCGCGCGGCACGATCGGCAGCAGCGCCGCGATCCCCGCCACCAGCAGCAGGAACCCGCCGAGCACCACCCGGTGCGCCGGCCACCGCCCCGCGCGCCGGCTCATGGTCAGCGCGACGACGAACATGCTGAGCGACAGCGGCGCGAGCGACAGGCCGGCCGCCATCGCGTCGTACTCCAGGACCAGCTGCAGGAAGATCGGCAGCGCGATCATCGCCCCGCCGAGCGCCACCTGCTGCAGGAGCTGCTGGGAGACGCCGATCCGGAACCGCGGCGCGCGGAACAGCCCCGGGTCGATCAGCACCGCCCGCCCGCGCCGGGACCGCCGCACCAGCCACCCGGCCAGGCCCGCGAGCGCCAGCACCCCGACCGCGAGCAGCAGCCCGACCGACTCGGCGCCCTCCTGCCAGGCGAGCACCCCCAGCACGAGGCCGCCCATCCCGGCGGCGGACAGCAGGGCCCCGACGACGTCGATCTCCCGCGACCCCGTGTACGGCACGTCGCGGACCAGCCGGATGCCGGACAGCACGACGACGATCACCACCAGCTCCAGCCCGAAGGCGACCCGCCAGGACAGGTACGTGGTGATGAAGCCGCCCAGCAGCGGCCCGACCGCCGCGGCGATCGAGGCGGCGGCGCCGACCAGGGCGTACACCCTCTTCTGCGCGGTCCCGGTGAAGTTGCCGTGCACGAGCGACTGCATCGCGGGCAGCAGCAGCGACGCCCCGAGCCCGCCGACGACCGCCCACAGCACGACGACCGCGGTCAGGCTCTGCGCGAACGTCATCGCGGCCGCGCCGACGGCGTAGCCGAGCAGCCCGAGCACGTACGCCCGCTTCCGCCCGACGAGGTCGCCGACCTTGCTGCCGACCAGGATGAACGCCGCCGACACCAGCGCCTCGAGCGCGATCGCCGACTGCACCCCGCTGACCGTGGTCCCGAGGTCGCGCACGACGGCGGAGATCGACACGTTCATCAGCGAGGTGTCGACGACCAGCACGAACATCGCGAGCGCGAGCAGCACCGCCAGCCGGCGCTCGGTGCGGCCGAGCGCCTCGGCGGGGGCGGTCACCGGACCACGGCGCCGGCCGGGACCTCCGCCCCGTCCCGCCGCGCCGCCAGCCGCGCCCCCCAGCGCAGCAGCTCGGCGACGACCAGGTACCCGAGCACGGCCAGCAGGCAGACGCCCCACTGCTGCGGCGACAGGTTCGTGGTGCCGAACAGCCGCTGCAGCAGCGGGATCGACGTCACCAGCACCGTGAGGCCGAGCACGACGAGCACCAGCGTCACGAACCGCGCGTTCGCCACGGTCTCCGCGCGCAGCACGCTCCGGTACCGGTCCCGCCACTCCGCGGCGACCACGACGTGCACGAGGGACATCGCGGTCAGCCCCATGGTCGTGGCGACCAGCAGCCCGTACCGCGGCTCGGCCCACGCGACCACGAGCAGGACGGCCACCGCGACCAGCACCCCGTCGACGCCGAGCCGCGCCCCCAGCGCGCGGCCGAGCACGGGCGCGTCCGCGGCCCGGGGCGTGCGGCGCATGAGGTCGGAGGCCGGCGCGTCGAACCCGAGGCCGATCGCCAGCACCACGTCGATCGCGAAGTTGATCCACAGGATCTGCAGCGGGGACAGCGGCACGCCGTTCGCCACGGTGAACACCCCGGCCCCGACGAACGTGAGGATGAACCCGACCAGCACCACCATCTGGAACCGGATGTACCGCATCAGGTTGTCGTACAGCCCGCGGCCGCGCTCCACGGCGGTGACGATCGTGGCGAAGTTGTCGTCGGTCAGGATCATCTCGGCGGCGTCCTTGGTGACCTCGGTGCCCGTGATCCCCATCGCCACGCCGATGTCGGCCCGGGTCAGCGCGGGCGCGTCGTTCACGCCGTCGCCGGTCATCGCGACCACCTGGCCCCGGCGCTTGAGCACGTCGACCAGCCGGACCTTGTCCTGCGGCGCGACGCGCGCGACCACGCCGATGCCGTCGACCTCGGCCTCCAGCCGCTCGTCCGGCATCGCGGCGAACTCGGCCCCGGTGAGCGCGCGGCCCTCGATGCCGAGCTGGCCGGCGATCGCCGCCGCGGTGGTGACGTGGTCGCCGGTGATCATCCGGACCCGGATGCCCGCGTCCTTGCACGCCGCGATCGCGTCCCGGGCCTCCTTGCGCGGCGGGTCGACGATCCCGACCAGCGCCAGGAGCTCCAGGCCGTCGACCAGGTCGAGCAGCTCCCCGGCCAGGTCCGCCTGCCCGACGTCCTTCTGCGCGAGCGCCAGCACCCGCATGCCCTCCCCGGCCAGCGCGTCGTTCTCCGCCTCGACCCGCGCGCGCAGGTCGCCGATCGGCCGGGTGCTGCCGTCGGCGTCGCGGTAGTGCGTCGCCCGGGCGAGCAGCACGTCCGGGGCGCCCTTGACGTAGCAGCGCACGGCCGCGACCCCGTCGACCTCGACCTCGTGGAACGTCGCCATCAGCTTGTACGCCGCGTCGAACGGGACCTCCGCCACGCGCGGGTGGGCCAGCCGGGTCTCCTCGACGTCGAGGCCCCCCTTCGCGGCGAGGACGACCAGCGCGCCCTCGGTGGGGTCGCCGACCAGGTCGCCGTCGCGGACCGTCGCGTCGCTCGCGAGCGCCATCGGCAGCAGGAACGGCTCCAGCCGGACCTCGGGCCCGCCGCCGGTCGCGAGGATGCGCCCGGTGGTCGCGTAGCCCTCCCCGTCGACCCCGTACCGCCGGCCGGCGAGCACGAGCCGCCGCGCCGTCATCTGGTTGAGCGTGAGCGTGCCGGTCTTGTCGGAGCAGATCGCCGACGTGGCGCCCAGCGTCTCGACCGAGCGCAGCCGCTTGACGATCGCCCCGGCGCCCGCGAGCTCCCGGGTGCCGAGGGACAGCAGCATCGTGACGACCGCGGGCAGGCCGGTCGGGATCGCGGCGACGGCGAGGCTGATGCCGACCAGGAACAGCGTGTCGAAGTCCTCGCCGCGCGCCAGGCCGAGCACGATCACGAGCACCAGGGCCACCGCGGCCATCAGCGTGATGATCACCGTCAGCCGGTTGAGCTGCCGGGTGAGCGGGGTCTCGTCGGTCTCGACCGCGCCGAGCATCCCGGAGATGCGGCCGACCTCGGTGGCCATGCCGGTCGCCGTAACCACCATCTCGCCGCGGCCGCGGGTCACCTGCGCGTTCATGTACGCCATGTCGACGCGGTCGCCCAGCGGCACGGCGTCGCCGGTGACCGGGTCGACCGACTTGGGCACCGGGGTGCTCTCGCCGGTGAGGCCGGCCTCCTCGATCTCGAGCGACGCGGCGACGACGAGCCGGCCGTCGGCGGGCACCTTGTCCCCCGCCTCGAACCGCACGAGGTCGCCGGGCACCAGCTGCTCGGCCGGCACCTGGAGCACCTGGCCGTCGCGCAGCACCCGCGCCGTCATCACCAGCATGGTGCGCAGCGCCGCGACGCTCTCCGCCGCCTTGCCCTCCTGGTGCAGACCCATCAGCGCGTTGACCACCGTCAGCGCCAGGATCACGAGCCCGGTGCCGAGGTCGCGCAGCGCCACCATGCTCACCACGGCGGCGCCCACCAGCACCAGCTGCATCAGGTCCGCGTACTGGCGCGCGAACGCCCGCCACTTCGGCTCGGGCTTCTCCTCCGCCAGCGCGTTCGGCCCGTGCTCCCGCAGCCGCTCGGCCGCCTGGTCCGCCGTCAGCCCGCGCGCCGGGTCGACCCCGAACGCCGCGCACGTCTCCGCCACGGTCGCGGCGTGCCACTCCCGCGCCGGCACCTGGGTCGTCGTCATGTCGCCACCCGTCGCCGCGTGGGCGCCCGGCGGCGCCCCCTCGACCACCGTCGTCGGGGCCCCGACGGACGGGCGTCACCCGGGGCGGGTGATCGGGGCCGCGCTCACCCCCGGCGGGTGTGACGCCGCAGGTCCGGAGCCGGGCAGCGTGGTCACCGGGCCGGTCACGGACGGGGTCGGCCGCGGCTCGAGCGGAGGGTGGGACCCGTGAACGACTTCTGGGACTGGTTCTGGCTGATGATCTGGTGGTTCCTGTTCGTCGCCTACCTGGTGCTGCTGTGGCAGATCTGCGGCGACCTGTTCCGCGACCGCGACCTCAGCGGCTGGTGGAAGGCGCTCTGGATCGTCGCGCTGATCGTGGTGCCGTGGCTGTCCATGCTCGTCTACGTGATCGCACGCGGCCGGGGCATGGCGGAGCGGCACGCGGCGGCGATCGCGAGCGCGCGCCGGGAGACGGACGCGTACATCCGCCAGACGGCCGGCAGATCGCCGGCCGACGAGATCGCCGACGCCAAGGCCCTGCTGGACCAGGGCGTCATCGACACCGAGGAGTTCGGCCGCCTGAAGGCGCGGGCCCTCGCGGCGTGACCGCCGGACCCGCGGCGGGCACCCCGCCGAGATAGGACCGTCCCGCCGAGATAGGGCCTCCCACGGACCTATCTCGGCGCGGAGGTCCTATCTCGGCGACCGGGCGCGCGGGCGTGGGGCGCGCGCGAGCGGGCGTCAGCGCAGCAGGCCCGTCAGGACGCGCTCGGCGTCCGAGCCGGCCGGCACCGGCAGGTCGAGGGCCGCGTCCCCGGACCGCAGGGTCACCACCACCACGTCCGCGTAGACCGGGTGCGGCACGGCGCGCACGTCGGTGAGCCGCTCCAGCGGCAGCACCACCCGGGATTCGGAGTGCACCGGCGTGCGGCCGCGCGCGAGCCACGCCCGCCGGCCGAACACCTGCAGCTCGCGCCCGTCCGAGGCGACGACCGCCGCGTGCACCGTCATCGGGTGCAGCAGGTGGACCGCCCGGGACACGCCGCCGCGCAGCGGCAGCACGGTGCGCCGGGGGTGCGCCGCCAGCGCCCGCAGCCCGGGCTCGCGGTCGGCGACCTCGCGGTACGCCGAGACCAGGCCGATCTCCTTCTCCCCCAGCGCCCGGCGGTCGAGCCGGCCGAGCCCGGGCGCGCCCGCCGTGGGGTCCCGCGGCGCCGGATCGCCGGACGTCGGCACCGGCCAGGCGAGCGCGCGGAGCGTGTCGACGAACCCCTCGACCACGTCGGCCGAGGAGCCGCTGAACCGCACGGCGACCGACGGGCCGGCGAGCGCGTGCACCGTGAGCCGCCCGTCCAGCAGGTCGACGCTCGTCCCGACCGCGGCGACCTGGTCGTAGGGCACCTCGACGACGTCGTAGCCCCGGCCCGCCGCGGTCCGGCGGGTGGCGGCGCGCCCGCGGGCGGCCGCGTCGCCGCCGGTCCGCCGGCTCAGCGCGGTGAACCGGTCCGGCCCGAGCACGAGGAGGTGGTCGTAGAGGTCCATGTCCGGGGTGGCGTCCCGGCGCGCGATGTCGCGCGGCACCTTGAGCACCAGCCGGCTGCCCGCCAGGTCCACCGGGTGGTCCCGGTAGAGCGGCGGGACCTCCTCCGCCGTGCGCACCGGGTCCACCCACGGGCCGAACGCGTCGTACTCGGGCGTGCTCGGTGCGTCGCCCCCGCCCTGGTCCTGCCGCCGCGCCGTCGCCGCGTTCATGGTCCGCCTCCTCGCGCCGGGGCCGGTCGCCCCCTCCCCCAGCATCCTCCTCCGCGCCCCCGTCTGCAGGTCCCAGGGGCTTCCGCGCGGGACACGAACCGCGCCATGATGCCGCCGGGGAGCCCGTCGCGGCAGGACCGCGCGCCGGCTCCCCGGGTGCCACCGTGCGAGACCGCGACACACGTCCCGCCGACCCCCCGAGGCTGCGCTCACCGTCCGTCCCACCACCCCACCACCCTGGGAGCACCTCATGACCGCACCGCTGCCCGCCGGCGCCCCGGACACGATCGTCCTGGTGCACGGCCTCTGGATGACCCCCCGCTCGTGGGAGCACTGGGTCCCGTACTACGAGGCGAAGGGTTACCGGGTGCTCGCGCCCGCCTACCCGGGCTTCGAGGTCGAGGTCGAGGCCCTGCGCGCCGACCCGTCCGTCATCGCCGCCCTCACCGTGCCCGAGACCGTCGACCACCTCGCCGGCGTGATCGAGGCGCTGGACGCGCCGCCGATCATCATCGGGCACTCGTTCGGCGGGACCCTGACCCAGCTGCTGCTGGCCCGCGGGCTCGGCGCCGCCGGGGTCGTCATCGACTCGGCACCGACCGAGAACGTGTACGTCACCCCGCCGTCCCAGCTGCGCTCGCTGCTGCCGGCGTTCACGCACCCGTCCACCCGGCACGAGGCGGTGTCGTTCACGCCCGAGCAGTTCCACTACGCGTTCGCGAACACGCTCAGCCGGGCGGACTCCGACGCCGCCTGGGAGCGGTACGCGATCGGCGCGCCGGGGTCCTGGCTGTGGGCGTACGGGCTGATCGCGAACTTCAAGCCCGGGCACCAGGAGACCTGGGTCGACTACGACGCGGACCGGGCGCCGCTGCTGTTCCTCGCCGGCGGGGAGGACCACATCATGCCTCCGTCGGTGAACCGCGGGAACGCGAAGAACTACGGCAGGTCGCCCGCCGTCACCGAGTACGTCGAGCTGCCCGGCCGGTCGCACTGGACCTGCGCCGAGCCGGGCTGGGAGGCCGTGGCCGACCGGGCGCTCGAGTGGGCCGCGGCGCACGCGGTCCGGCCGGCGGTCGAGGCGGGCTGAGGGACGCGACCCGCGGCGCGCCCCAGGTGTCCGACCGCCTCAGCGCTCGACCACCCACCCCGGCCGCCGCGGGTCGTCCACCCGCACCACCACGTCCGCGACGCCCTCCGGGTCCGCCTCGGCGCGGTACCGCTCCTCGGCCGGCAGCCGCCACGCCTCCGCGGCCGGGGTGCGCCGGGCCAGCGTGTCCGGCCGCACCGCGAGGTGCACGGTGAGGTCCGCCGGCAGCCACCGCCCCAGCAGCAGACCGCCGTCGAGCAGCAGCACCGTCCCCGGGGCGGTCGCCACCCGGGCGGCGCGCGCCGACCGCTCACGCGCCGCGTCCCACAGCGCGGGCAGGTAGCGGCCGTCGCCGCCCGGGCCGAGCGGGTCCAGCACCTCGCGGATCAGCGCGCCGGCGTCCAGCGCGTCGTCCAGCAGCGCGTCCGGGTCCTCGCGGCCGTGCTCGAACCGCACGCCCGCCGGGCGCAGGAAGTCGCCGGCCGCCACCCGGACCGCGGCGTGCCCGCGGGCGCGCAGCGGCTCGACGAGCGCGTCCGCCAGCGCGCCGGGCCCGGTGGGCGGAGCGCCGTCCACCAGCACCCGCCAGCGCCGGTCCGGGCCGTCGGCCGCGCGCGCGGCGGCCAGCCCGTCGGTCACCCGGCCCACCAGCCGCGCCACCACGACCTCGGGGCTCACCGGCTCGACGCGCACCGGCCCAGTCTGCCCCGCCGCGCGCGGCGGTCAGCCCCGGGACGTGACGACGCCCTTCACGAACGCCGCCTGCCCCGCGTGCTCCAGCACGTCCCCGAGCACGCTCACCAGCCGCACGCCCACGGTCACCGGCGGGTCCCAGCGCTCGTCGACCACGCGCCCCAGGTCCTCCTCCGTGAGCCGGCCGAGGTACGCGTCGGTCGCGGCGCGGGTCGCGTCGGCGTAGGCGCGCAGCAGGCCCGCCTCGGCGCGGACCTGCGCGACCTCGTCCGGGCCCTGGCCGTAGCCGGTTGCGTCCGTGTCGAACGGGAGGTCGAACTGCTCGGCGAAGCCGTCGGCCGTCCAGACCTGCTCCGTGCCCGCGACGTCGGCCACCTGCGCGTCCTCGACCCGCGCCAGGTGCCACACGAGCCAGGCGATCGTGTTGGCCTCCGGCCCGAGCCGGGCGGTGAGCTCGTCCTCCCCCAGCCCGTCGAGCACCCCGTGCACCAGGTCGCCGATCCGGCCGAACCCGTCCTGCAGCACCGCCACGCCGTCCACGCGCTCTCCCCTCGCCGGCCGCCGCGCGGGCGGCCCTCGTCCCCGGTCCCGTCGACCGTATGCCGAGGTGGTGACACGTGCGCGCGGGGCGGACCGGCGCGGGCGGCGTCAGCCCGCCGCGGCCTCCGCCCGGTCCCGCACGCCCCGCAGCATCCGCTCGGTCATCAGCAGGCTCACCCAGGACACCCCCTCCACCATCCAGCGGGCCCAGGACTCGGTGTACGCGTACCGCTCCCGCACCACGAGCCGGCAGCTGCCCGGCATCGGGCCCGGGCGCAGCACGAACGCCCAGGCGAAGTCGAACGGCGGGGTGTCCTCGTCCGGCAGCGCGGGGCCGGCGCCGTGCAGCACCAGCGCGCGCGGCGGCTCGAGCACCCCGACCCGCAGCCCGACCTGCGGGGCCAGGCGCACCTCGTCGCCGACCGCGAGCTCCTGCCAGCGCGGCTCGATCCGGTCGGCGCTGGTGATGCCGAGCCCGAACAGGCCCTCCAGCGCGTCGTAGCTGTAGAACCCGCCGCGCCCCTGGCCGAGCTGCAGCAGCCAGGGCCACACCCGCTCGGCGGGGGCGCGCACGGTGATCGCCCGGGTCGCCACGAGGTCGGCGTCGGGGACCAGGTCGTCGCCGGGCAGCCCGACCGAGCGCTCCACCTGGGAGGCGCCCCAGTGCAGGGCCCGCCCGCGGGCGAGGTGGTAGCCGACGGCCGCCGTGGCCGCGATCGCGAGCGCGCGCACCGCGCGGTGGGAGGTCATGCGCTCCACGCTCCACCGCAGCGGGCCCCCGCGCCAGGGCCGTCGGTCCCAGCACGGTCGCCGAGTCTCCATTCCGTGACTGCCACCCCGCGGGCGCGGGCAGACGCGAGACGGAGACTCGGCGACGGGCGGCGGGCGGCGGCGGCCAGCCCGGGCACGCGCGAGGGGCCCCGCGGCGCGCGTGCGCTGCGGGGCCCCTCGACGTGCGGGACGCGGGTGCGTCAGGCCACGCGGCCCGAGGCGTCGTCGCCGATCTTGTGCACGATGATCGAGTTGGTCGACCCGACGACGCCGACCGGCGTGCCGGCCACGACGACGACGTAGTCGCCCACCTCGGCGAGGCCCTGCGCGCGCAGGGTGGACTCGACCTGCTGGACCATCGCGTCGGTGTGCTCGACCTGCGGCACCTCGTACGTCTGCGTGCCCCAGCTGAGCGACAGCGTGTTGCGGACCGAGGTCTGCGGGGTGAACGCCAGCAGCGGGATGGACGAGCGCAGGCGGGACATGCGGCGCGCGGAGTCGCCGGACTGCGTGAAGGTCACGAGGTACTTCACGCCGAGGGTCTCGCCGATCTCGGCCGCCGCGCGGGTGATCGCGCCACCGCGGGTGTGCGGGGTCGAGCCGAGCGGGGCGATGCGCTCCCGGCCGAGCTCCTCGGTCGCCTCGATGATCCGCGCCATGGTGCGCACGGTCTCGATCGGGTACTCGCCCACGGAGGTCTCGCCGGACAGCATGACCGCGTCGGCGCCGTCGAGCACCGCGTTGGCGCAGTCGGAGGTCTCGGCGCGGGTCGGGCGCGGGTTGTTGGTCATCGACTCGAGCACCTGGGTGGCGACGATGACCGGCTTGGCGTTGCGGCGGGCCAGCTCGACCGCGCGCTTCTGCACCAGCGGCACCTGCTCCAGCGGGAGCTCGACGCCGAGGTCGCCGCGGGCGACCATGATGCCGTCGAACGCGTCGACGATCTCGGCCAGGGCCTCGACGGCCTGCGGCTTCTCGACCTTGGCGATGACCGGGACGACCCGGCCCTCCTCCTCCATGATCCGGCGGACGTCGTCGTAGTCGGCGGCGTTCCGGACGAAGGACAGGGCGATGATGTCGGCGCCGACGCGGAGGGCCCAGCGCAGGTCCTCCTCGTCCTTGTCGCTCATGGCGGGCACGGAGACGGCCACGCCGGGCAGGTTGATGCCCTTGTTGTTGGAGACCGGGCCGGCCACCTCGACGCGGGTGACGACGCGCGGGCCCTCGACGGCGGTGACGCGCACGAGGACGCGGCCGTCGTCGATCAGCAGCGGGTCGCCCACGCGGGCGTCGCCGGCCAGGCCCTTGTGGGTGGTGGAGACGAGCTCCTTGGTGCCCGGCACGTCCTCGGTGGTGATGGTGAAGGTGTCACCCTCGTTGAGGTAGTGCTTGCCCTCGACGAACCGGCCGAGGCGGATCTTCGGGCCCTGGAGGTCGACCAGGACGGCCACGGAGCGGCCGGAGGCCTTCGCGGCGGCGCGCACGTTGTTGTACACGCGCTCGTGCACCTCGGTGTCGCCGTGGCTGCGGTTCAGCCGCGCCACGTCCATCCCGGCGTCGACAAGGGCCTGGATCTGCTCGGCGGACTCCGTGGCGGGGCCGATGGTGCAGACGATCTTCGCTCTACGCATGGGGGAAAGCCTAGGCCTTTCGTGACAGACGGTTCGGACCGAACGTCCTGGTGGGCCGGGCCCGCCGGACGTGCGCGGTTGATGGTCTACGGACGCATCGCCACGGTGCTCGCGGTGACCGGAGCAGGCAGGGCGGTGCTGCCAGACAGGTCAGAGTCTACGGCCGCCGCGGCGGCCCGACCCTCCGCCACGGCCCAGACCACGAGCGACTGCCCCCGGCCGGCGTCCCCCGCCACGTAGACACCCGGGACCTCGGTCCCGAAGTTCTCGTGACGTTCGACCGTTCGTCGCCCGCCGATCACCAGCCCGAGCTGCTCCAGCAGCGGCGACGGCTCCGGCCCGGTGAACCCGAGCGCCAGAAGCACCAGCTGCGCGGGCAGCTCGCGGTCGGGACCCGCGGGCTCGGGCCGGCCGTCCACCAGGCGGACGTCGCGCACCCGCAGCGCCCGCACGCGCCCGTCCGCGTCGCCCAGCACCTCCTCGGTGGCGACCGCGTAGGCCCGCTCGCCGCCCTCCTCGTGCGCCGAGGACACGCGCAGCAGCAGCGGCCAGACCGGCCACGGGTCCGCGTCCCGGCGCGCCGCCGGGGGCTCGGGCATGATCTCGAGCTGGGTCACCGACCGCGCGCCCTGGCGCAGCGCGGTCCCGAGGCAGTCCGCCCCGGTGTCGCCGCCGCCGATGACGACGACGTCCAGCCCGGTCGCGAGCGGCTGCCCGGGCAGCGGGTCCCCGCCCGCCGCGGCCGCGCGGTTGGCGGGCACCAGGTAGTCCATCGCCGGCAGCACGCCCGCCAGGTCCCGGCCGGGCACCGGGAGGTCGCGGGGCACCGTCGACCCGACGCACACCAGCACCGCGTCGAACCGGGCCCGCAGCTCCTCCCCCGTGACGTCCACCCCGACCTCGACGCCGCACCGGAACCGGGTGCCCTCGGCGCGCATCTGCGCCAGCCGGCGGTCCAGGACCCGCTTCTCGAGCTTGTACTCGGGGATGCCGTACCGGAGCAGCCCGCCGGGCGCGTCGGCGCGCTCGTGCACGACGACCGTGTGGCCGGCGCGGGTGAGCTGCTGGGCGGCGGCCAGCCCCGCGGGGCCGGAGCCCACGACGGCCACGGTGTGCCCCGTGAGCCGCTGCGGCACCTGCGGCGCGACCAGCCCGCGGTCGAACGCCTCCTCCGCGACGGCGAGCTCCACCTCGCGGATCGTCACCGCCTCGTCGTGCAGGCCGAGCACGCAGGACGCCTCGCACAGGGCCGGGCACACCCGCCCGGTGATCTCCGGGAAGGAGTGCGTCGCGTGCAGCCGCTCGGCGGCGTCGGCCCACTGCCCGCGCCAGGCCAGGTCGTTCCACTCCGGCGCGAGCGCGCCGAGCGGGCAGGCGTGGTGGCAGAACGGCACGCCGCAGTCCATGCACCGGGACGCCTGCCGCTGGACGCGCGCGACGTCGGCGGGGTCCCCGGCCCGGTGGCCGTGCACCTCGCGCCAGTCCTGCAGCCGGACCGGCACGGGGCGGTGCGGCGGCGTCTCGCGGGTGCGGTGGGTGAGGAAGCCCTTGGGGTCGGCCATGCCCGGTGACGCTAGGCGCCGCGCCCGCCGACGAGGTGGGCCGGACGTCCCGCACGCACGACGCCCGCCGGCCCCGGGTGCGGGACGGGCGGGCGTCGTGGCTGGTCGGCGCGGGGCGGGCTCAGGCCCGCAGCGCCACCGTGCCGGCCGTGACCGGCGCGGGCAGCTCGGTGCTGCCGCCCAGGTAGGTGTCCACCGCGGCGGCCGCGGCGCGGCCCTCGGCGATCGCCCACACGATGAGCGACTGGCCGCGGCCCGCGTCGCCGGCCACGAACACGCCGGGGACGTTGGTCGCGAAGTCGTCGGACCGGGCCACCGTGCCGCGCGCCGTCAGGTCGACGCCGGCCTGGCCGACCAGCTCCTCGGTCTCCGGGCCGGTGAAGCCCATCGCGATGAGGATCAGGTCCGCCGGGATGTCCCGCTCGGTGCCCGCCGTCGGCACGCGGCGGCCGTCGGGCAGGTACTCCGTGGTCGCGAGCCGCAGGTGGGTCACGCGGCCCTCGTCGTCGCCCAGGAACGCGACGGTCGACGCCAGGTAGTCGCGCTGACCGCCCTCCTCGTGCGAGGACGAGACCTCGAACAGCACCGGGTCGGTCGGCCACGGCGCGTTCGCCGGGCGCTCCGTCGGCGGCTGCTTGCCGATGGCGAGCGTCGTGACGGACGCCGCACCCTGGCGCAGCGCGGTGCCGACGCAGTCCGAGCCGGTGTCGCCGCCGCCGATGACCACGACGTGCTTGCCGGCCGCGTCGATCGCGTCCGGCACGTCCTGGCCCGCGACGAGCTTGTTCGACCGGGACAGGTACTCCATCGCCGGGTGGATGCCGGCCAGGTCGCGGCCCGGCAGCGGCAGCTCGCGCGGCACGGTCGAGCCGGTGGCGACGACCACGGCGTCGTACCGGGACCGGAGCTGCGCCCAGGTGATGTCCCGGCCGATGGCCACGTTCGGGCGGAACCGGGTGCCCTCGGCGGCCATCTGCTCGAGCCGGCGGTCGATGTGCCGCTTCTCCAGCTTGAAGTCCGGCACGCCGTACCGGAGCAGGCCGCCGATCGCGTCGTCCCGCTCGTAGACCGCGACGGTGTGCCCGGCGCGGGTGAGCTGCTGCGCGGCCGCGAGCCCGGCGGGGCCCGAGCCGACCACGGCCACGGTGTGCCCGGACAGGCGCTGCGGCACCTGCGGGTGCACCAGGCCCCGGTCGAAGGCCTCGTCGATGATCGAGACCTCGATGTTCTTGATCGTCACCGCGGGCTGGTTGATCCCCAGCACGCAGGCCGACTCGCACGGGGCCGGGCAGATCCGGCCCGTGAACTCCGGGAAGTTGTTCGTGGCGTGCAGCCGCTCGATCGCGTCGGCCCACTGCCCGCGCCACACCAGGTCGTTCCACTCGGGGATGAGGTTCCCCAGCGGGCAGCCGTTGTGGCAGAACGGGACGCCGCAGTCCATGCAGCGGCCCGACTGCTGGTGCAGCAGGGTCGCCGCCTGCGGGTCGTCCTGCGCGCTGCGGTGCTCGTGCACCTCGCGCCAGTCCATGAGCCGCAGGGGCACGGGACGGTTGGCGGGCAGCTCGCGCTCCCGCACCTTCATGAAGCCGCGGGGGTCAGCCACGAGCCACCTCCAGGATGCCCTCCCACACGCCGGGCGCGCTCGGGTCGAGGCCGTCGGCCTCCGCCTTCGCCAGCGCCGCGCGGACGCGGGAGTACTCGGTCGGCCGCACCCGGGTGAACCGGGCGCGGGTCGCCGCGGGGTCGGCGAGGAGCTCGGCCGCGACGCGCGACCCGGTCTCCTCCGCCTGCCGCCGCAGCAGGTCGGTCACCAGCGCCGCGTCCTCGTCGTCGAGCGGGTCCAGGCCCAGCTCGCCGGCCGCGACGGCCTGGACGTTGACGCGCTCGGGCTTGAGGTCGAGCACGTAGGCCGTGCCGCCGGACATGCCCGCCGCGAAGTTGCGGCCGGTCCGGCCGAGCACCAGCACGGTGCCGCCGGTCATGTACTCGCAGCCGTGGTCGCCCACGCCCTCGACGACCAGGGTCGCGCCGGAGTTCCGGACGCCGAACCGCTCGCCGACGACGCCGCGCAGGAACATCTCGCCCGACGTGGCGCCGTAGCCGATCACGTTGCCGGCGATGACGTTGTGCTCGCCGGTCAGCACCGCGTTGCGGTCGGGCCGCACGACGATCCGGCCGCCGGACAGCCCCTTGCCGACGTAGTCGTTGGCGTCGCCCTCGAGCCGCAGCGTGACGCCGCGGGGCACGAACGCGCCGAACGACTGCCCGGCGGACCCGGTGAGCGCGACCTCGATCGTGCCGTCCGGCAGGCCCGCGCCGCCGTACCGGCGGGTGACCTCGTGGCCGAGCATCGTGCCGACGGTCCGGTTGACGTTGCGCACCGGCAGCTCGATCCGCACCGGCCGCGCGTCCTCCAGGGCGTCCGCCGCCATCGCGATGAACTGGTTGTCCAGCGCGCGGTCGAGGCCGTGGTCCTGGTCCCGGACGTGGTGCAGCGCGGAGCCCGCCAGCGGCTCGGGCACGGCGAGCACGGGCGCGAGGTCGAGCCCCTGCGCCTTCCAGTGGTCGACGGCCTTGCGGGTGTCCAGCAGCTCGACGTGGCCGACAGCCTCCTCGATGCTGCGGAAGCCCAGCTCCGCGAGCAGCTCGCGCACCTCCTGCGCGATGAACTCGAAGAAGGTCACCACGAACTCCGGCTTCCCGGTGAACCGGGACCGCAGGTCGGGGTTCTGCGTCGCGACGCCCACGGGGCAGGTGTCGAGGTGGCAGACGCGCATCATGATGCAGCCCGACACGACCAGCGGCGCCGTCGCGAAGCCGAACTCCTCGGCGCCGAGCAGCGCGCCGACGATGACGTCGCGGCCCGTCTTGAGCTGGCCGTCCACCTGCACCACGACGCGGTCGCGCAGGTCGTTGAGCACGAGGGTCTGCTGGGTCTCGGCCAGGCCGATCTCCCAGGGCGTGCCCGCGTGCTTGAGGCTGGTCAGCGGCGAGGCGCCGGTCCCGCCGTCGTGGCCCGAGATGAGCACGACGTCGGAGTGCGCCTTGGCCACGCCCGCCGCCACGGTGCCCACGCCGAACTCGCTGACGAGCTTGGTGTGGATCCGCGCCCGCGGGTTCGCGTTCTTGGCGTCGTGGATCAGCTGCGCCAGGTCCTCGATCGAGTAGATGTCGTGGTGCGGCGGCGGCGAGATCAGGCCGACGCCCGGCGTCGAGTGCCGGGTCTTCGCCACCCACGGGTACACCTTGGGCCCGGGCAGCTGGCCGCCCTCGCCCGGCTTGGCACCCTGGGCCAGCTTGATCTGGATGTCGTCCGCGAACGTCAGGTACTCCGACGTCACGCCGAACCGGCCGGACGCGATCTGCTTGATCGCCGAGCGCCGCTCGGGGTCGTGCAGCCGCTCCGGGTCCTCGCCTCCCTCGCCGGTGTTCGACTTGGCGCCGAGCCGGTTCATGGCGATCGCGAGCGTCTCGTGCGCCTCCGCCGAGATGGAGCCGTAGGACATCGCGCCGGTGCTGAACCGCTTGACGATCTCGCTGACCGGCTCGACCTCGTCGATCGGCACGGGGGTCCGCTCGCCGGTCCTGAGCTCGAGCAGGCCGCGCAGCGTCATCAGGCGGGACGACTGCTCGTTCACCCGGTGCGTGTAGTCGCGGAACACGTCCATCTGCCGCGTGCGGGTGGAGTGCTGCAGCCGGAACACGGTCTCCGGGTCGAACAGGTGCTCCTCGCCGTCCCGCCGCCACTGGTACTCGCCGCCGGTCGCGAGCCGGCGGTGCGCCAGCCGGTTGCCGTTGGCGGGGTACGCGTCGTTGTGCCGCGCCGCGACCTCGGCCGCGATGACGTCCAAGCCGATGCCGCCGAGCCGGCTGGTGGTGCCGGTGAAGTACCGGTCCACGAGCGGCTGGGACAGGCCGATGGCCTCGAACACCTGGGCGCCGCGGTAGGACGCGATGGTCGAGATGCCCATCTTGGACATGACCTTGAGGACGCCCTTGCCGAGCGCCTTGATGAGGTTCTTGACGGCCTGCTCCGGCGCGACGCCCGCGAGGTAGCCGTTGGCGGCCAGGTCCTCGACGGTCTCCATCGCCAGGTACGGGTTGACCGCGGCCGCGCCGTAGCCGATCAGCAGCGCGACGTGGTGCACCTCGCGCACGTCGCCGGCCTCGACGACCAGCGACACCTGGGTCCGGGTGTGCCGGCGCAGCAGGTGGTGGTGCACGGCCGACAGCAGCAGCAGCGACGGGATCGGCGCGCGGTCCGCGTCGGAGTCCCGGTCGGACAGCACGAGGAAGCTCACGCCGTCGGCGATCGCCTGGTCGCACTCCGCGAAGATCTCCTCGAGCCGCTGCTCGAGCGCCTCGCCGCCGCCCGCCGCGCGGTACAGGCCGCGGACGATCGTCGACCGGAACACGCCCGCCATCGCGGGGTCCTTGTCGATCCTGACGATCTTGGCCAGGCCGTCGTTGTCGAGCACCGGGAACGGCAGCACGAGCTTGCGCGCGTGCAGCGGGGTGTCGTCCAGCAGGTTCGGCTCGGGGCCGATGGCGCCGCCGATCGACGTCACCAGCTCCTCGCGGATGGCGTCCAGCGGCGGGTTGGTCACCTGCGCGAACATCTGCGTGAAGTAGTCGAACAGCAGCCGCGGGCGCTGGGACAGCACCGCGACCGGGGTGTCCGAGCCCATCGCGCCCAGCGGCTCCGCGCCGGAGGCGCCCATGGGCGTCAGGAGGATCTTCAGCTCCTCCTCGGTGTACCCGAACGTCCGCTGCCGGCGGCGCACCGAGGCCGAGGAGTGCGCGATGTGCTCGCGCTCGGGCAGCTGCTCCAGGTAGACCGAGTTCTCCCGGACCCACTCGGCGTACGGCCGCTGCGCGGCGAGCTGCGCCTTGATCTCGTCGTCCTCGACGATCCGGCCCTGGTTCGTGTCGACCAGGAACATCTTGCCGGGCTCGAGGCGGCCCTTGCGGACGATCGTGGCCGGGTCGAGGTCGAGCACGCCCGCCTCGGAGCCCATGACAACCAGGCCGTCCTCGGTCACCCAGAACCGGCCGGGGCGCAGGCCGTTGCGGTCCTGCACCGAGCCGATGAGCGTGCCGTCGGTGAACGTCATCGCCGCCGGGCCGTCCCACGGCTCCATCAGCGACGCGTGGTACTCGTAGAACGCCCGCCGCGCGGGGTCCATCTGCGCGTGGTTCTCCCAGGCCTCCGGGATCATCATCATGATCGCGTGCGGCAGGGTGCGGCCGCCCAGGTGCAGCAGCTCGAGCACCTCGTCGAACGAGCCCGAGTCCGAGCCGCCCGGCGTGCACACCGGCAGCAGCGGGGCCAGGTCGCCCAGCAGGTCCGACTGCAACGTGCCCTCGCGGGCCGCGACCCAGTTCCGGTTGCCGCGCACCGTGTTGATCTCGCCGTTGTGGGCGATCATCCGGAACGGCTGCGCGAGCGGCCAGGACGGGAAGGTGTTGGTGGAGAACCGCGAGTGCACGAGCGCGAGCTCGGAGGCGTACCGCGGGTCCGACAGGTCCGCGAAGAACGGCTCCAGCTGGCCGGTGGTGAGCATGCCCTTGTAGGACAGCGTGCGGGCCGACAGCGAGGCGAAGTACACGGCGAGCTCGCGCTCGGCGCGCTTGCGCAGCCGGTACGCCCGGCGGTCCAGGTCGATGCCCGCGAGCTCGCGCGACGGGTCCGCCACGACGAGCTGCCGGAACACCGGCATGGACGAGCGCGCGGTCGGGCCGACCAGGTCGGCCGTCACCTGCACGTCGCGCCACGCGAGCACGTCGAGCTTCTCCTCGGCCGCGATGGCCTCGACGGCGCGCACCGCGACGGCGCGCTCCTCGTCGTCCTGCGGCAGGAACGCCATGCCGATCGCGTACCGGCCGGCCGGGGGCAGCTCGGCGTCGACGACGTCCCGCAGGAACGCGTCCGGGATCTGCGTCAGGATGCCGGCCCCGTCGCCGCTGTTCTCCTCCGCACCGACCGCGCCGCGGTGGTCGAGGTTGAGCAGGGCGGTCAGGCCGGCGTCGACGATGTCGCGGCCGGGGGTACCCCGCAGCGTCGCGACGAACGCGAAACCGCAGGCGTCGTGCTCGGCAGCCGGGTCGTACAGACCCTGCTGCCGCACGGGAGAAGCACCGGGACGCACAGGCGACGCGGGCATCGGCACCGTCCTCACGGACCCGGGGAGCGGGCCCAGGTAGAGCAATGGGGGGAGGCTGGGACGTCATCGGCCCGGGCTACAAGTGTGGCGACGATACCTGCCGGAAACACAGGCGCTCACATCGCGAGAAAGTGAGGTGGGTCACACGGGCGTTCGCCGCGGTCAGCGGGCTGTTCCGTGCTCCGCCACCTCGTCGTCCTGCGTCTCGGTCTCGCGCAGGAGGGGCGTGGTCTCGCGTCCAGGATGACGACGTCCGACGACCACGAACGCTACCAGCGCCCCGAGGAGCACGAGGATCGACGTCCAGACGTTGAGCCGGAACGGGCCGATCATCTCCGCGGGGTCGATCCGCACGAGCTCGATCCAGAGCCGGCCGGTCGTGTAGACGATCACGTACAGCCAGAACGCCCGGCCGTGGCCGAGCCGCAGTCGGCGGTCGAGGTAGATGATCAGCGCGGCGCCGGCCAGGTTCCACAGCAGCTCGTACAGGAACGTCGGGTGGAACAGCGTGCCCGGCTCGTAGCCCGCCGGCAGGTGCGCCTCGTCGATCCGCAGACCCCAGGGCAGGGTCGTCGCGCCGCCGAACAGCTCCTGGTTGAACCAGTTGCCGAGCCGGCCGATCGCCTGGGCCACGAGCAGGCCGGGCGCCAGGGCGTCCGCGAACACCGGGAACGACACCCCGGCGCGGCGGCAGCCGATGTACGCGCCGACCGCGCCCAGCGCCACGGCGCCCCAGATGCCGAGGCCGCCCTCCCAGATGTACAGCGCGCGCACGGGGTCGCCGCCCGCGCCGAAGTACGCCTCCGGGGACGTGACGACGTGGTACAGCCGGCCGCCGACGATGCCGAACGGCACCGCCCAGAACACGATGTCGAGGACCTGCTCGGGGTCGCCGCCGCGCTCCTTCCAGCGGCGCTGGGTCATCAGCACCGCGACCACGATCCCGGCGAGGATCGCGAGCGCGTAGGCGCGCAGCGGCACGGGGCCGAGGTACCAGACGGCCTGCGGCGGGCTCGGGATCGCGGCGGGGATCATCACACCGGCACTGTATGCGACCTGGGCGCGCGCCCGGCGCGGCGGTCCGCGGGCGCCGGGCTCGCGGGGCGCGGCGGGCGGCCGGCGGGCGGCGCGGGCGGCGCGCGGCGGGGCGCGGCGGGGCGCGAGGTCGTCACAACGCGGCGAGGTCGTCACTCAGGAGTGACGACCTCGTCCGGTTGTGACGACCTGACGGGCGCCGGCGCGCCGGCGGGGGCCCCGGGACGGCTCGGCGGGCCAGCTGGTCCCCGGTGCGGCTCAGCGGGCGGTGCGGACGCCCTCGGCGAGCCCCGCGGCGACGGCCGCGACCGCCTCCAGCCCGGCCTCGCGCGTCTCCGCGCCCGCCAGCGCGCGCACGAAGGCCGAGCCCACGATGACGCCGTCCGCGTACCGGCCGATGTCGCGGGCCTGCTCCGGCTGCGACACGCCGAGCCCGACGCACACGTGCTCGGCGCCGGCCGCGCGGGTGTCGGCGACCAGCTGCTCGGCGCGGGCGCCGACCGTGGTCCGCTCCCCCGTCACGCCCATCGTCGAGGCCGCGTACACGAACCCGCGGGAGGCCGCGGCGGTCATCGCCAGGCGCTCCGGGGTGGACGACGGCGCGACCAGGAACACCCGGTCCAGGTCGTGCGCGTCGGACGCGGCCAGCCAGTCCTGCCCCTCGTCGGGGATGAGGTCCGGCGTGATCAGGCCCGCGCCGCCGGCGGCGGCCAGGTCGCGCGCGAACGCGTCGACGCCGTACCGCAGCACCGGGTTCCAGTACGTCATGACCAGCACGGGCGCGCCGGTGGCGGCGATCCGCTCGACCGCGCCGAACGCGTCCCGCACCCGGGTGCCCCCGGACAGCGCGACGTCGACCGCGTGCTGGATGACCGGGCCGTCCATCACCGGGTCGGAGTACGGCAGGCCGAGCTCGATCACATCGACGCCGGCCTCGACCATCGCGACGGCCGCGCGGACGGAGCCCTCGACGTCGGGGAAGCCGAGCGGCAGGTAGCCGACCAGGGCGCCGCGGCCCTCGGCCCGGAGCCGGTCGAGCGTGGCGCCGGTGCGCGACGTCGTCGCCTGGGTCCCGCTCACAGCTGCTCCCCCTCGTCGGCCTGGACGACCGGCTTGTCCTCGATCAGGTCGAACCACGCCGCCGCGGTGGCGACGTCCTTGTCCCCGCGCCCGGAGAGGTTCACCAGGACCACCGGCTCGCGGCCGTCCGGGGTGTCCCAGGTCGCGATCTCGCGGCCGAGCTGGATCGCGCCGGCCAGCGCGTGCGCCGACTCGATGGCCGGGATGATGCCCTCGGTCTGGCACAGGACGCGGAACGCCTCCATGGCCTCGGCGTCCGTGACCGGGCGGTACTCCGCGCGGCCGATGTCGTGCAGCCAGGCGTGCTCGGGGCCGACGCTCGGGTAGTCGAGGCCCGCGGAGACCGAGTGGCTGGGCAGCGTCTGGCCGTCGTCGTCCTGCAGCAGGTACGACTTGGTGCCCTGCAGCACGCCCGGCGAGCCGCCGCTGAACCGCGACGCGTGCCGCCCCGACGCGATGCCCTCGCCGCCGGCCTCGAAGCCGAACAGCCGCACCGACGGGTCGTCGAGGAACGCGTTGAAGATGCCCATGGCGTTCGAGCCGCCGCCGACGCACGCCGCGACGGCGTCGGGCAGCCGGCCGATCTCCTCCGCGAGCTGCGCCTTCGCCTCCTCGCCGATGATCTTGTGGAAGTCGCGCACCATCTCCGGGAACGGGTGCGGGCCGGTCACGGTGCCGAGCAGGTAGTGCGTGGTGTCGACGTTCGCGACCCAGTCGCGCAGCGCCTCGTTGATCGCGTCCTTGAGCGTGCGGGAGCCGATCGTCACCGGGACCACGGTCGCGCCGAGCAGCCGCATCCGGGCGACGTTGAGCGCCTGGCGCTGCGTGTCCTCCTCGCCCATGTAGACGACGCACTCGAGGTCGAGCAGCGCCGCCGCGGTCGCGGTGGCCACGCCGTGCTGGCCGGCGCCGGTCTCGGCGATGACGCGCGTCTTGCCCATCCGCTTCACCAGCAGCGCCTGGCCAAGCACGTTGTTGATCTTGTGCGAGCCGGTGTGGTTGAGGTCCTCGCGCTTGAGGAACACCCGGACGCCCGGCGCGACGTGCTCGGCGAACCGCTTCACCTCGGTCAGCGGGCTCGGCCGGCCGGTGTAGGTGCGGTGCAGCCGGGCCAGCTCCGCCGCGAAGGCCGGGTCGGCCGACGCCTTGTGGAACTCGGTGTCCAGCTCGTCCAGGGCGGCGATCAGCGCCTCCGGGACGAACCGGCCGCCGAAGTCGCCGAAGTACGGCCCGGCGTGCGTGGCCAGCGGCCCGCCCGGGCTGCTCGTCACCTGCGGACCCGTGCGTCCCGTCGTCACCGTGGTGCTCCTCGTGGCTCGTGCTGCGGGCCCGCGCTGCCGGCGGCGCCCTCGCTGGGGTCGGTCCGGCCGCGGGGCCGGGCCGGTGGCTACTGGCGGACCGCGCGCAGCGACGGGTGCGCGCCCGCCGCCACCAGGTCCGCGACCGACTGCCGCGGCGCGTCGTCCGTCACCAGGGCCTCGCCGACCAGCACGGCGTCGGCGCCGGCCCGGGCGTAGTCCATGACGTCGTGCGGCCCGCGCACGCCGGACTCGGCGACCTTCACGATGTCCGCCGGGATCGCCGGGGCCACCCGCGCGAACGTGCCGCGGTCCACCTCGAGCGTCTTGAGGTTCCGCGCGTTCACGCCGATCACCCGCGCGCCGGCGTCGACCGCGCGCACGACCTCCTCGGCGTCGTGCACCTCGACCAAGGCCGTCATGCCCAGCGAGTGCACCCGCTCGACGAGCGAGGTCAGCACCGTCTGCTCCAGCGCGGCGACGATGAGCAGGACCAGGTCCGCCCCGTGCGCCCGGGCCTCCCACACCTGGTACGGCGTGACGACGAAGTCCTTGCGCAGCACCGGGATGTCCACGGCGGCGCGGACGCTGTCCAGGTCCGTCAGGCTGCCGTTGAACTTCCGCTGCTCGGTCAGCACCGAGATGACGGTCGCGCCGCCCTTCTCGTACTCCGCGGCGAGCGCGGCCGGGTCGGTGATCGTGGCCAGCGCGCCCTTGCTCGGGCTGGAGCGCTTGACCTCGGCGATCACGGTCACCGCGTCCTCGAGGCGCAGCCGCGCCACGCAGTCGATCGCGCCGGGGACGCGCGCCGCGCGCTCCTTGAGCTCGGCCAGGGGCGTGGCCGCCTCGCGCACGGCGAGGTCCTCGCGCACGCCAGCCACGATGTCGTCCAGCACGGTGCCCATCGGCGTCTCTTCTCCCCCGAGATCGGCGGCGGCGCGCCTCAGGGCACGGGAGCCGGCGGGGCTCCTCGGCGGGACCGGCCGCGGCTGACCACCGTGACGCGGGTCTCGTCCGACCACCTCGGCCATCGTACGGGCGCCGCGCACCACTCCTGACCACGGGCCAGCGGGTGGGACGGGGTGGCCGGGCGGGGGCCGGGCGGGCGCCGGGCGCGGAGCTCGGCGGGCCGGGGTCAGAAGCCGGAGTAGCCGGACGGGTTGGTGAACGCGTCCGCGAAGCCGATGAAGAAGAACAGGACCCAGCCCGCGCAGGCGATCGAGCCGAGGATCAGCCCGGCCAGCGACAGGCCGCCGTTGTTCGCCTCACCGCGCTGCGCGGCCTTGCGGCCGAGCACGCCGGTGATGATCGCCGGGATGCCGGCGAGCGGGCCGAAGCACACGAAGCTGGCGATGCCGAGGGCCAGCGACCAGACGCCGAGGCTGTTCCTGGGGTAGCCGTACACGGGCACGTAGGACCCGCCCGGGTAGCCGCCGTACGGCGCCGCGGGGTAGGCCCCGGCGTACGGGTCCTGGCCGTAGCCGGGCTGCTGGCCGTAGGGCTGCTGCGCGGCGTAGGGGTCGACGGCGCCGTACGGCTGCTGCGCGGCGTAGGGGTCACCGGCACCGTACGGCTGCTGCGCGGCGTACGGGTCCGGCGCGCCGTACGGCTGCTGCGGGCCGGGGGGCTGCGGCGCCGGGTACGGGTCTGCCGAGCCGTACCCCGGGGCGCCCGAGCCCGTCCCCGGCTGGTCCCAGGTCGGCTGGTAGCCGTCGCCCGTCCCGCCGGTGCCCGGCTGCTCGCGGTACGGGTCCGTGGGCTGGTCGGGCGTGGTCACGGGCGGCCTCCTGGTGTGCGGGTCGGCGCACGGCGCGCCGCCGCTCGGCATCCTAGGGACGACCCGCGACCCCGTGGCGCGCCGACCCGCCGGTTCACCCGCCCGCCGCGCACCTGCCCGGCGCGCACCCGCCGCGTCAGGGCGCGAGCAGGCCGGCCCAGGCCGGCACGTTCCGGGCGACGCTGTACAGCACCACCACCGCCGCGGCGGCGAGCGCCACCGAGGCGGGCGGGGCGGCGGCCCGGCGCCCGGTGCGCGCCGCGCGCACGAGCCAGCGCGCCCACAGCGCGAGGAGCACCGGCACCAGCAGGACCCAGAGCGGGTTCATCGCCCAGGCTCCCGCGAGGTCGCCGACGAGCAGGTCGTGGGTCGCCCGCAGGCCGCCGCAGCCCGCGCAGTACACGCCGGTGAGCGCGTAGAGCGGGCAGGCGCCCCAGGAGCCGGGCTCGTGCGGGTCGACCAGCACGAGCCCGAGCGCGGCGACGGCCGCCCCGCCCGCGACCAGCAGCGGTGCCCGGGCGGCGCGCAGCCGCGCGCGGGGCGCGAGGGTCTCGGGAGGGGCGGCCGTGGCCACGTGCGTCAGTACGTCGAGTTGTTGACGGTGTCGAAGTAGGCGGCGAGGCCACCGGTCGCGGCGGCGATGATCAGGAAGATCAGGCCGACCACCTGCAGGCCGGTCACCACCCAGGACACGATGTAACCGGCGTTCGCGAGCGACCCGTTGTTCGCCTCGCCGCGGGCCACGGCCTGCTTCGCCTTCGAGCCGACGATGATGCCGGGGATGCTGGTGAAGATCGAGCAGACGAAGAACCCGACGATGCCGAGCACCAGCGACCACACGGCCAGGTTGTTCTTCGGGTAGAAGCCGCTGCCGTAGCCCTGGGCACCGCCCGGGTACGCGGGCTGGCCGTAGCCGCCCTGGCCGTAGCCGCCGGACTGCGCGTAGCCGCCCTGGCCCTGGTCGCCGCCCGCGTACGAGCCGTACTGCGGGACGCCGCCGGCCTGGCCCCCCTGACCGGACTGGCCGTAGGGGTCGCCCGCGCCGGGCGTGCTGCCGGGGTACTGCGGCGTGGCACCCGACTGGTCACCGGAGCCCTGCCCGTCGGGGGCGGAGTACGGGTCCTGCGGCTGGTTCGGGGTCGACATGATCGGCTCCTCCATCGGGATCAGGCGCGGCGTCCGCCCTGGTGGGCGGCCGTCCGACATCCCCCCAGGTCTACCGGAGCGGGCGCGCGGCGTCCACCGCGTCCCGGTCCGCGACCGGGGGACGGACCTCAGTGACCGCCGGTGCGGCGCGCCTTCTCGATCGTGTGCTTCCCGCCCTGGCCGTAGCCGAGCACCTGGAGCACCTTGCCGACGACGACCCCGAGCAGGGCGACGGCCAGGCCCGCCCAGAACAGCCACATGAGCCCGAAGACCAGGCCGAGGGCGCCGGCCGTCGAGCCGACGAGGACCACGATCGTCGTGGTCCAGGCGGCGGTGGTGTGCCCGTGGTTGGTCGGCGGGGCCTTCGGCGGCAGCCGCAGCGTCTCCGTCCCCGGGACCTGCTGGGCACGCCCGGTCGCGACGCCGGAGGAAGTGAGCGACTGCTCGACCATCGTGGAACACCTTTCATGACTGTGTGTCGCAAACCCTAGCGGACCGCGCGGGCCTGCTCAGGTCGGGCGCGCGGCCGCCGGGGCCGGCGCGCGGGGTTCAGGTGGGGTCGTCCCCGCGGGTCAGCGCGTCCCAGGTGCTGCGCTCGTCGGGCTCGTCGCCGCCCGCCGGGGCCGCGCCCGCGGACCCCGCCGCAGCGCCCGCGGCCGCGCCCGTGGCCCCGGGGGCCGCGGACGCGCCCGCGCCCGCGCCGGCCCGCTCGTACCGGTCGGTCGGCGCGACCCAGCTCGCGGACGCCCGGGCGAGCCCGACGGCCGCCGCGACGACGAGCACCCCGAGCGCCGCGGCGACCCACGGCCAGACGGCGACCTGCACCGCCCCCGTGAGGTTCGACACGCCCGTCGCGTCCGCCGCGGCGCGCTCGGCCGTGGCCGTCGCCCCCGGGCGCGCCCCGAGCGCCGACGCCACGACCAGCGCGCCGGCGGCGGCCACGACGACCACCACCACCCAGCGCCCGATCCGGCCGACCAGCCCGAGGGCGCCGGCCGCGGCGAGCAGCACCAGCGCGGCGGCCACCAGGCCGGGCGCCGCGACCGTGCCGCGGACGGCGATCGCCACCGCGTCGCCGAGCGCGTTCGCGCCGGTCGCGGTGATCCACACCGGCAGCGCGGTCAGCGCGACCAGGCCGGAGAGCAGCAGCAGCCCGAGCACCCAGCGGCCCCGGCGGCCACGGGTGCGCGGAGCCGCCGCGGGCCCCGCACCCGGCGCGGCGGGCTCCGCCCCCGGCGTGCCCAGCGGCTCCGCTCCCCCGGTCGTCCCGGTCACGGGGCGCCGACCGCCCGGAGCCGGGACGCGACCTGCACGGCGCGCACCGCGGCCGCGGCCTTGTCCCGGGACTCCTGGTACTCGGTCGCCGGCACCGAGTCCGCGACGATGCCAGCGCCCGCCTGCACGCTCGCCCGGCCGTCCCGGATCAGCGCGGTGCGGATCGCGATCGCCATGTCCATGTCGCCCGCCAGGTCGAAGTAGCCCACCGTGCCGCCGTAGATGCCGCGGCGCGCGGGCTCGATCTCGTCGATCAGCGCGATCGCCCGCGGCTTCGGCGCCCCGGACAGCGTGCCGGCGGGGAACGTCGCGGTGAACGCCCCGAGCGCGGTCGCACCGGCGCGCAGCCGCCCGACGACGGTCGAGCAGATGTGCATGATGTGGCTGAACCGCCGCACGGCCATGAACTCGACGACCTCGACGGTCGCGGGCTCGCAGACCTTGACCAGGTCGTTGCGGCTGAGGTCCACCAGCATGAGGTGCTCGGCGCGCTCCTTGGGGTCCGCGAGCAGCTCGTCGTGCAGCGCGCGGTCCTCCTCGGGCGTCGCCCCGCGCGGCCGCGACCCGGCGATCGGGAACGTCGTGACGTGCCCCTCGGTGACCTTGACCAGCGTCTCCGGGCTCGACCCCACGACCGCGAAGTCGCGGCCGTCGGCGTCCTGCAGCTGCAGGTAGTACATGTACGGGCTCGGGTTGATCGTCCGGAGCACGCGGTAGACGTCGAGCGGCGCGGCCGGGCAGTCCAGGTCGAGGCGCTGGGACAGCACCACCTGGAACACCTCGCCGTCGACGATCGCCTCCTGGCCGCGCGCGACGGCGGCCTCGTACTCGGCGGCGGTCGACCGGAACTCGAGCGGGGGCGCGGGCGCGTCCACCAGGTGCGCGGCGGCGGGCGCCGTCGGGCGCAGCAGCGCCTCCTGCATCGCGTCCAGCCGGGCCACGGCGTCGGCGTGCGCCTCGTCCACCCGGGCGTCGGTGCCGTCGAAGTTGATCGCGTTCGCCACCAGCCAGACCGAGCCGTCCCGGTGGTCGGTCACCGCGAGGTCGCTGGCGAGCAGCAGCGTCATCTCGGGCACGCCGAGCTCGTCGGGCGCCGCGGCCGGCAGCGTGGGCTCCCAGTGCCGCACGACGTCCCAGCCCAGCGCCCCGACCAGCCCGCCGGTCAGCGGGGGCAGGCCCGGCACGGCCGGGGTGCGGAGCACCTCCAGCGTCTCGCCGAGCACCGCGAGCGGGTCGCCCTCGGTCGGCACGCCCGCCGGCACGTCGCCGGTCCACACCGCGCGGCCGTCCCGCACGGTCAGCGTCGCCCGGGACCGCACGCCGACGAACGACCACCGGGACCAGGAGCCGTCCTGCTCGGCGGACTCGAGGACGAACGTCCCCGGACGGCCCGCGGCCAGCGTGCGGTAGAGGCCGACCGGGGTGGTGTCGTCGGCGAGCAGCCGGCGCACCACCGGGATCACCCGGCGGGTGGCGGCGAGGTCGCGGAACTCGCCGAGCGCGGGCCAGGTGGCGCCCCACGGCACGTCGACGGGGGTGGTCGCGGGCGCGGCGGCGGTCATCCGTGCTGCTCCGTCGCGGCGGGGCGCTCCCCCACGACCGCGCCCAGCGAGCCGCCGGCCTCGAAGCAGGTGCGCGTGCCCGTGTGGCAGGCCGCGCCCACCTGGTCGACCCGGACGAGCAGCGCGTCGCCGTCGCAGTCGAGGGCGACGGACTTCACGTACTGCGCGTGCCCGGAGGTGTCGCCCTTGCGCCAGTACTCCTGGCGGGACCGGCTCCAGAACACCACCCGGCCGCCGGTCAGCGTGCGGTGCAGGGCCTCGTCGTCCATCCAGCCGAGCATGAGCACCTCGCCGGTGTCGTGCTGCTGCACCACCGCCGCGACCAGGCCGGACGCGTCGCGGCGCAGGCGCGCGGCGAGGTCCGGGTCGAGGGGGCTGGGGGTGCCCGCCGGGGCGGGGGTCTGCGTCTCGCTCACGCCCCCGATCCTCCCACGACGCGGCGGCGCGGGCCGTGGCCGGCCGCCCCGCGGACCGCCTCCCGCGCCCCGGGCGTCAGCGGGTCTGCGCCACCCAGGCCCGGTGCATCGCCGCGTACACGCCGTCGTCGGCCACCAGGTCCTCGTGCGGCCCGAGCTCGACCACGTGCCCGGCGTCGACCACGACGACCAGGTCCGCCGCCTCGGCGGTCGACAGGCGGTGCGCGATCGTCACGGTGCTGCGCCCGGTGGTCAGCGAGTCGAGCGCGCGGGCGATCCGCACCTCGGTGGCCGGGTCGACCGCCGACGTGGCCTCGTCCAGCACCAGCAGGTCGGCGTCCGCGAGGTAGGCGCGGGTCAGCGCGACGAGCTGCCGCTCCCCCGCCGACAGCGCCTCGCCGCGCTGGCCGACCGGCGTGTCGAGCCCGGCGGGCAGCTCGGCGACCCAGTCGGTCAGCCCGAGCTCGGCGAGCGCGGCGCGGAGCCGGGGCTCCGCCTCGGCCGGGGTCGGTGCGGCGTGGTCGTCGCCGTCGCGCAGGCCGTAGACCAGGTTCTCCGCGAGCGTGGCGTCGAACAGGAACCCCTCCTGCGGCACCATGACGACCCGGCGGCGCAGGTCCTCGGTGCGGACGGTGCGCAGGTCGGTGCCGTCGAGCAGCACGGCGCCCCGCGTCGGGTCCATCAGGCGGGTGACGAGCTTGGCGATCGTCGTCTTGCCGGAGCCGGTCGCGCCCACCACGGCCACCGAGCGGCCGGCCGGCAGGTGCAGGTCGACCTCGTGCAGCACCGGCGGCCCGTCGGGGTAGGCGAAGCCGACGCCCCGCAGCTCGACGGCGGCCGGGCCGCGCGGCGACGGGACGCCGCGCGGGCCGGGGGCGGCCACCTGCACGGGCGTGTCGATGATGCCCAGCACCCGGCGCCAGCCGGCGACGGCGTTCTGCAGCTCGTTGAGCACCTCGGTGGCCTGCTGGACCGGGCCGGTGAACAGCTGCACCAGGAACAGGAACGCGAGCAGCCGGCCGACGCTGAGGTCCCCGGCGACCCCGAGCGCGGTGCCCGCGACGACCACGACCGCGAGCACGAGGTTCGCCACCAGCACGCCCGAGGAGAACACCAGCGACACCGTGTTCTGCGCCCGGACCATCGCGTTCCGGGTCGCGCCGATCCGCTCGTCCACGTTCTTCTGCACCCGGCGCTGCACGCCGTACGCGCGGATGGTCTCCGCGCCGACGACCGCCTCGGACACGGCGCCGAGCATGGCGCCGACCCGCTCGCGCACGGTCGTGTACGCGACGTTCACCCGCCGCTGCAGCGGGCGCAGCGCGAGCACGAGCGGCCCGAAGCACAGCCAGACCAGGATCGTCAGCTGCCAGGAGTAGACGGCCATCAGCACGGTCGCGACCAGCACCTGCAGCGTGGAGACGAGCAGCATGATGCCGCCCCACTGCACGAACATCGAGATGGTGTCGACGTCGGAGGTCACCCGGGAGACCAGCGAGCCGCGCCGCTCCGTGTTCTGGGTCAGCACCGACAGGTCGTGCACGTGCCGGAACGCGCGGACGCGCAGCTGGGCGAGGCCGGCCTCGCTCGCGCGGAACAGCCGGACGTTGACCAGCGCGGAGCACAGGCCGCCCGCGACCAGCGCGACGGTCGCGGCGAGCACCAGCGTCACGACCCGGCGCACGTCCGGCCCGCCCTCGGCGAGGATGCCGGTGTCCATCACCTGCTGCACCGCGATCGGGACGACCACCTTGCCCGCCGCGGCGAGCGTGGCGAGCACGAACGTGACCCCGATGCCCTGCACCAGCTGCGGCGACACCTCGATGCCGCGGCGCAGCGTGCCCATGACCCCGCGGTGTGCGCCGCCGAAGCCCTGCGCCCCCGCCTGCTGCTCGGCGCTCATCGGGCCCCCTCCGCGTCCAGCTCGTCCTCGTCCTGCTCGGCGTGCTCGTCCACGTCGGCGCGCTCGTCGGCCGCGGCCGCCTCGGCGTCCAGCGCCTCGGCCCGGCGCGCCGCGCGCCGCTCGGACTCCTGCTCGTAGGCCGTCGCCAGCTCCGCGTACCCGGGGTCCCGTGCCAGCAGCTCGGCGTGCGTGCCGTGGTCGACCACCCGGCCGCCGGCCAGGTGCACCACCTCGTCGGCGAGCAGCACCGACGACATCCGGTAGGCCACCAGCAGCACCGTCGGGCCGCTCGCGTCGCCGCGCGCGTGCGCCCGCAGCCCGGTGAGGATGTCCTGCTCCACCCGCGGGTCGACCGCCGAGGTGGCGTCGTCCAGCACGAGCAGCCGGGGCCGGCGCACCAGGGCGCGCGCGATCGCGAGCCGCTGCCGCTGGCCGCCGGACAGGTTGGAGCCGCGCTCGCCCAGCCGGGCGTCGAGGCCGCCGGGCAGGTCGCGCACCACGCCGTCGACCCGGGCGAGCCGCAGCGCGGCCCACACCTCGTCGTCCGAGGGCGCGTCGGGGTCGTCGGCGTCGCGCAGCGTCACGTTGCCGCGCACGGTGTCCTCGAACACGAAGGTCTGCTGGCCGACCAGCACCACCTGGTCGGTGAGGTCGCCCGGCACGAGGTCCCGGACGTCGGTGCCGTCGACCTCGACGGTGCCGGTGCTCGGGTCGGTCAGGCGCGGCACGAGCGACACGAGCGTCGTCTTGCCGGCGCCGGTCGGGCCCACGACCGCGACCACCCGCCCCGGCGCGACGTCCAGGTCGACCCCGCCCAGCAGCTCGATCGGGCCCGCGGGGCCCGGGACCTGCACGCCGACGCCGGACATCCGCAGCGCGGCGCCGCCGCCCGCGGCCCGGGCCAGCGGCCGCGCGCCCGCGACGAGCTCGCCCTCGGCGTCGACGACCCGGGCCACCCGCTCGTGCCCGACCAGGCCGCGCGGCAGCTCGCCGAGCACCCAGCCGAACGCGCGCACCGGGACCGCCATGAGCGTGAGCAGGTACGCGGCCGCGACGATGTCGCCGGTGCCGACCGCGCCGGCCTGCACCCGCCAGACGCCGACGAGCAGCACCAGGAGCGTGCCGAGGTTCGGCAGCATGTCGATGACGGGGTCGAAGTAGGCCCGCACGACGCCCACCCGCACGTTCGCGTCCCGGAGCTGGCCGGCGCGCTCGGCGAACCGGCGCTCCTCCCGCTCCTCGGTGCCGAGCGACTTGACCAGCAGCGCGGCCTCGAAGCTCTCGTGCGCGATGTCGGCGACCTCGGCGCGCAGCTGCTGCGCGCGGGTCGCCGCCGGGGACATCCGGCGCTGGAAGACGAGGTTCGCCACCACGGCGGCGGGCAGGACGGCCATCGCGGCGACGGCGAGCCACACGTCGGTGCTGAACAGCGCGACGGCGGCGACGCCGATCATCACGACGACGCCCAGCGCGAACGGCAGCGGGTTGAACACACCCGTCGCGGCCTCGACGTCGGCGGACGCGTTGGACAGCAGCTGCCCGGTCGGGTGCGCGCGGTGCCAGGTCATCGGCAGCCGCAGGTACTGCCGGGTGACCGCGCGGCGGTGCATCGCCTGCTGGTCCGCCACGCCCATGCCGGCGAAGATCCGGCGGCCGGCGACCGCGGCGGCGAGCGACACCGCGACCAGCGCGAGCACCCCGCCCGCGACCCAGATCCGGCCGCGCGCGTCGGCGTCCCCGCCGAGCGCCGGGACCACGACGGAGTCGGTGGCCCAGCCCAGCACCCGGCTGATCGCGACGGTCAGCGCGCCGTACGCGGCCGAGGTGCCGATGGCCAGCACGTACGTCCGCGGCTGGGAGGCGATGCCGCGGCCCAGCAGCAGCAGGGAGCGCCGCAGCACCGACCCGGTGAGCATCGCCGGACGGGGCGTGGTGGAGCGCGCGGGCACAGCACGGCCTTTCACTTCAGGGGGTGGCGGCGTCGTCGATCCTCTCACGGGCCACCCACAGGTGAGACGGCGGGGTCGCACCAGGTGAGACGCGCGGGCCCGCGGCCCGGGCCCGGGAACGCCGACGGGCCGGCCACCCGGAGGTGGCCGGCCCGTCGGACCGGTGGCCGGGCGGGACGCCCGGCGGTCGGCTCAGTTGCCGGTGAGCTTCTCGCGGAGCGCGGCCAGGGCCTCGTCCGACGCGAGCGTGCCGGTCGCCTCCTGGGCCGGGGCCGAGGAGTACGAGGAGGACGAGCTCGAGGAGGAGGACGACGACGAGGAGCCGGCGTCGCCGCCACCCGCCGCGGCCTCCGCGTCGGCCTGGACGGCGTCCAGGACCTGCTTGCGGTGCGCCTCCCAGCGCTCGTGCGCCTGGGCGTACTGCGCCTCCCAGGTCTCGCGCTGGGACTCGTAGCCCTCGAGCCACTCGTTGGTGGTCGGGTCGAAGCCCTCGGGGTACTTGTAGTTCCCCTCCTCGTCGTACTCGGCCGCCATGCCGTACAGCGCGGGGTCGAAGTCCTCGGAGGTCGGGTCGAAGCCCTCGTTCGCCTGCTTGAGCGACAGCGAGATGCGGCGGCGCTCCAGGTCGATGTCGATGACCTTGACGAACACGTCGTCGCCGACCTGGACGACCTGCTCCGGGATCTCGACGTGGCGCACGGCCAGCTCCGAGATGTGCACCAGGCCCTCGATGCCGTCCTCGACGCGCACGAACGC
>NZ_DASQCJ010000197.1:0-37053 GCF_035634735.1 Cellulomonas sp. | reverse complement strand
GTCCGCCGCGCGGTGCTCGACGCCGAGATCCTGGTCGTCGCCACGCCGACCTGGGTCGGCCACCCGTCGTCCGTCGCCCAGAGGATGCTGGAGCGGATGGACGCGATGATCTCCGAGACCGACGACGCCGGCCGCCCGGTGGCGTACAACCGGGTCGCCGGGGTGGTCGTCACCGGCAACGAGGACGGCGCGCACCACGTGATCTCGGAGATCGCCGGCGGGCTGGTGGACATCGGGTTCACGATCCCGCCGCAGGCCTGGACGTACTGGAACCGCGGGCCGGGCCCCGGACCGGACTACTCCGGCACGGACGAGGGCCACGAGTGGAGCCGCTCGACCGGGCGCGCGATGGCGCAGAACCTGGTGGGCGTGGCCCGCGCGCTGGCCGCCACGCCGCTCGGCCCGCCCGCGTCCTGACGCCGGCGGCGCGCGTCGGCGCGGCCCGCCCGGCACGCCCGCGCGCCGCCCGGGAACCGCAACGGCCCCCGGGAGCGCTGCTCCCGGGGGCCGATCGGGTGCGGCGGTGCCGGCCGAGCCGCCCCCTGCGGGCTCGGACGGTGCCGCCGCGCGCCGGCCGGTGCCCTCCACACCCGCCGTGCGCGTCACCCGTGTAGTCCGCAGGGAACGACGATCCGTCACGTCGCGATCGTGTGACCTCGATCACATCCTGTCACGGGCAGTCACAGCTTCAGGTCGAGGACCACCCGGCCGTCGATCGCCCCGGTCTCCATGCGCGCGAACACGTCGTTCACCGCGTCGAGCGGCCGCAGCTCGTACTTGGTGCGCACCAGCCCCCGGGCGTAGAAGTCGACGGCCTCCTGCATGTCGAGCCGGGTGCCGACGATCGACCCGCGCACGGTGAGCCCGCGGAGCACGGTGTCGAAGATCGACAGCGGGAAGGTGCCCGGCGGCAGCCCGACGAGCGACACGGTCCCGCCGCGGCGCAGCATCGACAGCGCCTGCGGGAACGTCGACTCGCTGACCGCCGTGACCAGCGCCGCGTGCGCGCCGCCGACCAGGTCGTGCACGGCCTCCCCCGGGTCGCCGTCCCGGTGGTTCACGACCAGCTCGGCGCCGTACTCCAGCGCGGACGCGCGCTTGGCCTCCGAGCCGGTCACCGCGATCACCCGGTAACCCATCGCCGCGGCGTACTGGATCGCCAGGTGCCCGAGCCCGCCGATCCCGGAGACCACGACCCAGTCCCCCGGCTTCGCGTCGGCGACCTTGAGGCCCTTGTAGACCGTGACCCCCGCGCACAGCACGGCCGTCACGCCGGCCGCGTCGACGCCCTCGGGGATGCGGGGGGCGTACCGCGCGTCGACGAGCATGTACTCGGCGAACGAGCCGTCGACGGAGTAGCCCGAGTTCTGCTGCCCGGTGCACAGCGTCTCCCAGCCGCGCAGGCAGTCCGTGCACGTGCCGCAGGCCGTCGCCAGCCAGGCGTTGCCCAGCCGGTCGCCCACGCGGACCCCGCGGACCTGCGAGCCGACCGCGACCACGCGGCCCGACCCCTCGTGCCCGGGCACGAACGGCGGCGCCGGCTTCACCGGCCAGTCGCCGCGCGCGGCGTGCAGGTCGGTGTGGCACACGCCGGAGTAGTCGACCTCCACCAGGGCCTCGTGCGGCCCCGGCACCGGGACCGGGCGCTCCTCGACGACCAGCGGGGCACCGAGGTCGCGGACGACCGCGGCCTTCATCATCTCGGGCACAGCAGCTCTCCTCACGCCGCGCGTCCACCGCCTTGTGAACGCTGTCACGAGAACGTAGCGCCGCGCCCCGGCCCCGCAGCAGGGACCGAGGACCCACCGCCGCCCCCGGGATGCGGGCCGCGAGGGCTGCTGCGACCGTGGGGGTCATGACCAGCAGACTCGTGCTCGTCCGCCACGGGGAGAGCGAGGGGAACGTCGCCGCGACCCGCGCCGAGCGGGCCGGCGCCCAGACCGTCGGCGTGCCGTGGCGCGACGCCGACACCCCGCTGTCCGCCACCGGCGAGGAGCAGGCCCGCGCGCTCGGCGCCCACCTCGCGACGCTGCCGCCCGACGAGGCGCCCGAGGTGCTCTGGTGCTCGCCGTACGTCCGGGCCCGCCGGACCGCCGAGCTGGCGCTCGAGAAGGCCGGCCTGCCGCTGCGGACCGTCGTCGACGAGCGGCTGCGGGACCGGGAGCTCGGCATCCTCGACGGCCTCACGAGCCACGGCGTCGACGCCCGGTTCCCCGACGAGGCCGCGCGCCGCGACCGGCTGGGCAAGATGTACTTCCGGCCGCCGGGCGGCGAGTCCTGGGCCGACGTCGCGCTCCGGCTGCGCTCGGTCGTGGGCGACGTCGAGCGGCGCGAGGCGGGCCGGCGGGTGCTGGTCGTCTGCCACGACGCCGTCATCTGGCTGCTGCGCTACGTGTGCGAGGGGCTGACCGAGGACGAGCTGATGGCGCAGGTCGCGGAGCACAGCGTGCGGAACGCCTCCGTGACGGTCCTGGTCGGGGGGCCGGAGGGCTGGCGCGCCGAGGTCGTCGACGACGTGGCGCACCTGGGCGGCGCCGAGGTCACCGAGCACCCGGGGCAGGGCGATGACTGACCCGACGCCGCTGACCCCCGCGCTGCTCCGCGGCTGGCCGCTGCCCGCGCGGGACGGCACCAAGGACGTCCGCGGCGGCGTGCTGGTGGTCGGCGGGGCGCGCCGGACCCCCGGCGCCGCGGCGCTCGCCGGCCTGACCGCGCTCCGGATCGGCGCCGGGCGGCTGACCCTGGCCGTGGCCGGGTCGGTGGCGGCCGCGCTGGCCGTGGCGACGCCCGAGGCCGGCGTGCTGGCGCTGCCCGAGGACGCCGACGGGTCCCCCACCGGCGCGACCCCGCCGCACCTCGCGGCCGAGCTCGAGCGCGCCGACGCGGTCGTCGTCGGCCCGGGCCTGGACGAGCCGGAGGGGGCAGCGGGCCTGGTGCGCGCGGTGCTCGGCGCGCTCGCCGACCGGGACGCCGCCGTGCTGCTCGACGCCTTCGCGCTCGGCGTGCTGCCTGGCCTGCGCGACGAGGTGACGCTGCCCGAGGGGCGCGTCGTGCTCACGCCGAACACCACCGAGGCGGCGCGGCTGCTCGGCGTGGACGAGGTCGACGCGGACGACGCGGCCGCCCGGGTGGCGGACCGGTGGGGCGCGGTCGTCAGCTGCGCCGGGACCATCGCGCACCCGGACGGGCGCCGGTGGGCCTCGGCGACCGGCTACCCCGGGCTCGGGACGTCAGGCAGCGGCGACGTGCTCGCCGGCGCCGTGGCGGGGCTGCTCGCCGGCGGCGCCCCCGCCGAGCAGGCCGCCTGCTGGGGCACCGCCGTCCACGGCTCCGCCGGCGACCGCCTGGCCGCCCGCGTCGGACCGCTGGGCTACCTGGCGCGCGAGCTGGCGGACGAGGTCCCCGCCGTCCTGGTCGAGCTGCAGGCCTGAGGGCGCGGCGCCCGCGTCGGACCCCGGGTCCCCGCCGCCCGCCTCGGCCACCCGGTCCGCGCCGACGACGTAGCGGAACTGGGTCACGGTGGGCTCGTCGATGCCGGCCGCCTCGGAGCGGAGGGTGACCTCCTCGTGCCCGGACATCCGGCCCGTCCCGCCGTCGACCAGCAGCACCTGCACCACGTCGGGCCCGGCGGGCCCACCGGGGATGCCGAGCGCCACCGCCCGCCGGCCGGTCCGGTCGGTCACCTCGCCCGCGAGCGTCACGCCCGGCTCGTCGGCGAGGACCCGCCACAGCGCCGACTCGAACGACGACGGCAGCACGTACGGGTCCGACACGATGGCGGCCGCCTGGTAGAGGCACCACGCGGCGTACGTCGTGTCGGGGCCGCAGCCGATCGCCGCGCCGCCGGCCGCCTCGAGCAGCTCGCCGCGCAGGGTCGCCGGGTCGTCGGACATCGCGGTGAACAGGTCCGGGTCGAAGGTGCCGGCGGGGATCCGGTCGACCGACGCGTCCGCCGGCGTGGTGTCGACCGCCTCGAGCCGGCCGTCCTCGCCGAGGTGCTGCCCGCGCCACTCCATCGCCACCAGGGAGCCGTCGGGGCTCAGCCAGGTCTCCCGGACCACCGGGTCGACGGTCGACGTCGTGCTGCCGTCCCCGCCCACGGTCGAGCTGAGGTACCAGGCCTGGGCCAGCACGTGCTGCACGTCGCCCGCGGGCGCGGGGTCGGGGCGGTCGCCCGCGGCGTCGGCGAGCTCGAGCAGGGTGTCGCGCGCCGGGTCGCCGGCGCCGGCCGCGAGCTCCTCGGGCGTCACCGGGTACGCCAGCATCGGCGGGGAGCCGCTGGCGACGGCGGCGGGCGGGTCGTGCAGCGGGAGCAGGGCGAGCACGGTGCCGCCGACGGCCGCCGCGGCGACGCCCGCGGCGGCGGCGACCCAGCGGCGGGCGCGGCGCGCGGCGCGCAGGGGGACGACCGGGGCGGCGGGGCCGTCGGCGGCGGCCGGGTCGCCGGGCGGCGGGACGGCCGGGCCGGTGCCGCGGTCGGCCTCCTCCGGCGCGTCGGGGGCGGCCGGGTCCGTCGCCAGGATCCGGGCCAGCAGGTCCTCGTCGCCCGGGTGGGCCGCGGGCGCGGGGGTGCCGGCGCCGTGCGCGGCGAGCAGCGCGCGCAGGGCGTCCGCCTCGGCGAGGGCGCGGGCCCGCGCGGCGTCGCGGTCGTCGTCGGTCATCGGTCCCTCCCCCCGGGTCCTGCGGCGTGCGTCGTGCCGCCCTGCGTCGTGCCGCCCGTCGTCCCGTCGGGCGTCGTGCCGTGCGTCGTGCCGTCGAGCGCCGCGGCCAGCCGGGCGCGGGCCCGGGACAGCCGCGAGGTGAGCGCGGTGAGCGAGCAGCCGAGCACCTCGGCCGCCTCGCTCGGCGTGAGCCCCGCCCACACGGTCAGGGACATCGCCTCGCCCTCGGCCGGCGGCAGCTGCGCCAGCAGCCGCCGGGCCAGGTCGTCGCCGGCCAGCCGGTCCGACGGGTCCGCGACCGGGGCCCGGGTGGGCTCGGCCGCCGCGACGCCCGCGACGGTGCGCAGCTGGCGGCCGCGCTGCTCGTGGACGTGCTTGATCTTGTTGCGGGCGACGCCGAACACCCAGGGCCGCAGCTGGTCGTCCGCGGCGGGCGCGTCGGCCCAGCGGCGCCAGAGCACCAGGAAGGTCTCGGCGACCACGTCCTCCGCGAGGTCGTCCGGGACCTGGCGGCGGGCGAAGCCGCGCACCTGCGGCGCGAGCAGGCGGTAGGCAGCGGCGAACGCCTCGGCGTCGCCGTCGCCCGCGGGGGCGCCGTCCGCGCCCTCGCCGCCCCCTGCCCCCACGTCGTCCTCAGGTCGTCCGTCAGCATGTCGTCGGGCCCATCGTACGGACCGAGAGGCTGCCCACGGACGTCGTGGGCGTCTGCGTCCCCGCGTTCCAGCAGACCACGCTGCCGGTGCCGCCCGCGCCCGAGTAGGTGTAGACGTCGACGCCCATCCGGTTCCAGACCGAGCCCGCGCCGGCGACCGCCGTGGCCTGGAGGCCGGTGGTCCCGGTGGACCAGAACGCGCCGGAGTAGCCGGCGCCGCTCCAGAGGCAGAACCGCCCGGTGCCGCACTGGCTGGCGCTGTACGCGGTCACGTCCCCGGGCCCCGCCGGGTCGTCGTCCGCGGCGCCGGCGGGCCCGGCGAGCGCGGACAGCGCGAGCGCGGCGACGCCGACGAGGGCGGCGCGGAGCCGGCGGGCGGAGGTGGGCTGCACATGAGGTGTCATCCCGACATGGTCGGAGACCGTCACGTCTCGTTGCTGTGAGATGCGTCACAGGGGGGAGGCGCGTGGCAGAGTCGGGCCCCGTGACCGACCGCTACGCCCCCGACGACCACCTGGGCCACCGCTCGCTGCTCGTCGCCGCCGCCTACGTGCTCCTGCTCCGCGGGGAGGACGTGCTGCTCCAGCTCCGCCGCGGCACCGGCTACATGGACGGCCGGTGGGCGACGCTCGCCGGCCACGTCGACCCCGGCGAGTCCGTCCACGAGGCGGCCGTGCGCGAGGCGGCGGAGGAGGCGGGCGTGCGGCTCGACCCGGCGGACCTGGAGCCGGTGACCACCCTGCACCGGTTCGAGCGCGGCGGCCCGCAGGTCGAGCAGCGGTGCGACGTGTTCTTCGTGGCCCGGCGCTGGGCCGGCGACCCCGCGGTAGCGGAGCCGGACAAGGCCGCCGAGATGCGCTGGTTCCCGCTCGGCGCGCTCCCCGGGCTGGTGGTGCCGCACGAGCGGCTGGTGCTCGAGGGCGTCCGGGACGGCGGCCTGCCCGCGGTCGTGTCGCTGCCGTCCTGACGCGCGCGCCGGCCCGCGCGCCGGCCCGCGCGCGCCCGCCCCGCGCGCCGGCCCGCGGTCAGGGCAGCCGCAGCTCCGCCCGCAGGCCCGGCGCGCCGTCGGCGCGGTCGGCGAGCACCACGTCGCCCCCGTGCTCGCGCGCCACCTCCCGGGCGATCGCCAGCCCCAGGCCGCTGCCGCCGCCCGGCCGCGCCCGCGCCGCGTCGAGCCGCACGAACCGCGCGAACGCCCGCTCGCGGTCGGCGGCGGGCACCCCCGGGCCGTCGTCGACGACCGCGACCAGCCCGTCCGCGACCTCGACCCGCACCGACCCCGCCGCGTGCCCGATCGCGTTGTCGACGAGGTTGCGCACCACCCGGCCCAGCGCCGCCGCGTCCCCGCGCGCCCGCCCGGCGCCGACCACCTCGACGGCGACCGGCGCGCCCGGCGCCGCCGCCCCGGCGCCCCCGGCCACCGCGAGCGCCGCCGCCTCCCGCGCGACCGCCCCGAGGTCGACCCCCGCGTCCGGCACCGGCCGCGACCCGAGCCGGGCGAGCAGCAGCAGGTCGTCCACCAGCGCCTGCATCCGGCGCACCTGCTCGCCCAGCCCGTCGACCAGCTCCCCGGGCGCGTAGGCCTCCGGGTGCGTGCCGGCGACCTCGAGCTGGGCCCGGAGCGCCGCCAGCGGGGTGCGCAGCTCGTGCGCGGCGTCCGCGACGAACGCCCGCTGCCGCCCGGCCGCCTCCTCGAGCCGGTCGAGCATCTCGTTCAGGGTCCGCGCCAGCGCGCCCACCTCGTCGTCGGTGCCGGGGTCGGGCAGGGAGCCGGGGCCGCCCGCGCGGGCCACCTGCGCCGCCGCGGACCGCAGCCGCTCGACGGGCCGCAGCGCCCGGCCCAGCGCGACCCAGATCGCGGCCGCGAACAGCGCGGTGAGCGCCGGCACCACGCCGGCGAGCGCGAGCCGCAGCGCCCGGACCAGGCCCTCGACCTCGGCGACCGGCACCGTGGCGACGACCAGGGTCCCGTCGGGGGCGCCGGCGGGCGCGACCACGGCCACCCGCGCCGCGCGGTCGTACCCGGACGCGTCGGTGCCGCCGACCACGGCCACGCCCGGCGCCGCCGCGGCCGGCCCGGCCAGGTCGGCCAGCGCGTCGCCGCCCAGCACCGGCAGCGTCCGGCTGGCCGTCGGCGACGAGGCCACGACCCGGCCGCCGGCGTCGAGCACCTGGACGATCTCGCCCGGCTCGGCCACCGGCAGCGCGTCGGGCACCTGGTCGCTCGCCACCAGCGCGGCGACGGTCCCCGCCCGCGCCCGCACCACCTCGTCGAGCGCCGCCACCCGCCCGCGGGACAGCACGGTGCTCAGCACGACCGCCCCCACCACCAGCGCGGCGCACAGCAGCCCCGCCGTCAGCACGGTGAGCCGGGCGCGCAGCGACCACCGGGCCCGCCGCGGCCGCCCCGGCGTCACCCCGCGACCCGGTAGCCCGCGCCCCGGACGGTGGCGATCGCCTCCCGGCCGAGCTTGCGGCGCAGGTAGCCGACGTACACCTCGACCACGTTGCCGTCCTCGCCGGGCCCGTCCCAGACGTGGTCCCGCAGCTCGACCTTGCCGACGACCCGGTCCGCGTGCCGCATCAGGTACTCCAGCAGCGCCAGCTCCCGCCCGGTCAGCTCGACCGGCTCGCCCGCCCGGGCGACGGTGCGCGCGGCCGGGTCGAGCACCAGGTCGCCGACCGCCAGCACCGCGGGCCGCACCTGCGGCGGGCGGCGCAGCAGCGCCCGGATCCGGGCGACCAGCACGACGAACGAGAACGGCTTGGTCAGGTAGTCGTCCGCCCCGACGTCCAGCCCGTCGGCGACGTCGTGCTCGCCGTCCTTCGCGCTGAGCAGCAGCACCGGCGTGGTGACCCCGGCGGCGCGCAGGTCGGTGACGACGTCGTAGCCGTTGCGCCGCGGCAGCATCACGTCGAGCACGATCGCGTCGTAGTCCCGGTCGGTCGCCAGGCCCAGCCCGGCCGCGCCGTCGTAGGCCACGTCGACGGCGAACCCCTCGGCCGTCAGCCCGCGGCGCAGGGCGTCCACCAGCCCGCGCTCGTCGTCCACCACCAGCACCCGCACCCCCGCAGCATCGCACCGCCGGCGGTGCGCGGCGGCCCGTGGCGGCGCGGCGTTCTCAGCGCCGCCTCAGCCCCGGTGGCGCACAGTGGGGTCATGGCCGACACCGAGCGCCCCCGCCGCACCCTCTCCCCCCGCGCCCGCTGGGCCGTGCCCGGGGTCGTCGCCGTGGCGGTGGCCGCCGCGGTCGGCGTCCCGGCGCTGGCCTCGTCGGGCGACGCCGACCTCCCCGCCGTCACCCCGCAGGAGCTGCTGAGCAGGGTCGCCGACGCCGAGCCGACGCCGGTGCAGGGCACCGTCGTCTACACCGCGCGCCTCGGCCTGCCCGAGCTGCCGGCGGAGATGACCGGCGCCGACCCGCTGAACCTGCTCGGCGGCTCGTCCACGCTGCGGGTCTGGTCCGACGGCGCCGAGCGCTCCCGGGTCTCGCTGCTCGGGGCCACCTCGGAGTACTCAGTCGTGCACGACGGGGCCGAGGCCTGGACCTACTCGTCGACCGACGACGCGGTCACGCACTACACGCTCGACCCGGCGGACGTGGCCCGCTACCAGGCGCTCGCCGACCGGGCCGCCGCGGGCCCCGGCGCGGACCTGCCGACCCCCGAGGCCGCCGCCGCGCAGGTGCTCGCGCTCGCGGAGCGGGACGCGGACGTCTCGGTCGACAGCCCGACCACCGTCGCCGGGCGGGACGCCTACCAGCTCGTGGTCAGCCCGACCGACGACGCCACGCTCGTCTCGCGCGTCGTCGTCGCGGTGGACGCCGCGACCTCCCAGCCGCTGCGCGTGCAGACCTGGTCGACGTCCGACGGCGCGGCCCCCTCGCTCGAGGTCGGGTTCACCGACGTGCAGCTCACCGCGCCGGACGACTCCGTGCTGGCGTTCTCCGCGCCCGCCGGCGCCACCACCGAGGAGGTCGTCGTGCCGCTGCCGGACGTGCCGGAGGACGCCCCCGAGCCGGGCACCGTCCCCGCCCTCCCCGAGGGCGTGGCCGTCTCCGGCTCCGGCTGGTCCACGATCGTCACCCTGAGCGACGTCGACGTCGCGGGACTGGTCGGCGGGGACGCCGCCTCGCTGGCCACCGTCCCCGGCGCCGAGCGCGTGCTCGGCTCCGAGGAGGCGCAGGACCTGGTGCAGCAGTTCGTCCCGAGCGACGAGGACGGCACCCCCGGGCGCCCGTCGCTGGACGCCACGGCGCTGTACGACCAGCTCACCACCGCGGTCCCCGAGGGCCGGCTGCTGAGCTCGACCCTGCTGTCGGTGCTGATCACGGACGACGGCCGGGTGCTGGTCGGCGCCGTGCCGGCGGACGCGCTGCGCGCCGCGGCATGAGCGAGCCGCACCTGGACGGCGACCTGGCCGTCCGGACCGCGGGGTTGACCAAGCGGTTCCGGAGCGGCCAGGTCGCCGTCGACGGTCTCGACCTGGCCGTGCCCCGCGGCGCCGTGTACGGGTTCCTCGGGCCGAACGGGTCCGGCAAGACGACCACCATCCGCATGCTGCTGGGCCTCGCGCACCCGACCGCGGGGCGCGCCTGGCTGCTCGGCGCCGCGATGCCGGAGCAGGCCGCGCGCGTGCTGCCCCGGGTCGGCGCGCTGGTCGAGGGCCCGGCGTTCCACCCGTACCTCTCGGGCCGCGCGAACCTCGCGCGGCTGGACGCCGGCGACGCCACCGCCGACCCGCGCACCAGCCGCCGGCGCGCCGACGCCGCCCTGGACCGGGTCGGTCTCGGCGCGGCGGCGACCAAGCCGTACCGGCAGTACTCGCTCGGCATGAAGCAGCGGCTCGGCCTCGCCGCCGCGCTGCTGCAGCCGCGCGACCTGCTGGTGCTGGACGAGCCGACCAACGGCCTCGACCCGCAGGGCACCCGCGAGGTGCGGCACCTGGTGCGCGAGCTCGCGGACGGCGGCGCGACCGTGCTCGTGTCGTCCCACCTGCTCGCCGAGATCGAGCAGGTCTGCACGCACGTCGGGATCATGAGCCGCGGGCGGCTGCTGCTGCAGGGCGAGCGGGCCGCGCTCACCGACCGGGAGGGCGCCCGGCTGGCCGTGACCACCCGCGCGGCGCAGGCCGACGCGGCGGCGGAGGTGCTCCGCGGGCTCGGCCTCGCCGAGGTGGCGCGCGACGGGCGGGCCCTGCCGGGCGGGGCGGGGACGGCGCGGCTCACCGCGGCGCTCGGCCCCACGCCCCCGGAGAAGGTGTCGGCCGCGCTCGTGCACGCGGGGGTCGACCTGGTCGGCCTCGAGGTCGACCGGCCGAGCCTCGAGCAGGTGTTCGTCGAGCTGACCGGGGAGGGCTTCGATGTCGCGCGCTGAGGTGCTGGACGCCGCGGAGGACTCGCGGGTCGCCGCTCCCCCGCCGGTCGCGTTCGCCCGCCTGCTGCGGTCCGAGCTGCGCCTGGTGCTGGGCAGGCGGCGCAACCTGGTGCTGCTCGCCGGGCTCGCGCTGGTGCCGGTCGTCATCGGGACCGTGCTGCTCGTCACCCGGGACAGCGCGCTGTCCGGGCAGGGCCCGGCGTTCCTCGCCCAGGTCACCGGCAACGGGCTGTTCCTGGTCGTCGCCGCGCTGTTCCTCTGCCTGCCGTTCCTGCTGCCGCTGTGCATCGGCATCGCGTCCGGCGACGCGGTCGCGGGCGAGGCGTCCGCCGGCACGCTCCGCTACCTGCTCGTGGTCCCGGTCCCCCGCACGCGGCTGCTGCTGGTCAAGGCGCTGGCCGCGCTGGCGTTCGCCGCGGCGGCGGTGCTCGCGGTCGCGGTGACCGGGCTGCTGATCGGGGCGGCCTACTTCGGCGTGCACGACGTGGTGCTGCTGTCCGGCAGCACGGTCCCGGTCGGCGAGGGCGTCGTCCGGGTCGCCGGGATCGTCGCCTACGTCGGGCTCTCGCTGACCGGGCTGGTGGCCGTCGGGCTGTTCTTCTCGACCCTCACCGAGGTGCCCGTCGGCGCGATGGCGGCGACGGTCGTGGTCGCCGTGGTGTCGACGGTCCTCGACTCGCTCCCGCAGCTCTCGGCGATCCACCCCGGGCTGCTCACGCACCACTGGTTCGACTTCGCCGAGTTCCTGCGGGTGCAGGTCGACTGGGGCGTGGTCGGGACCGGGCTCGCGGTGCAGGCGGCATGGGTGGCGGTGTTCGGGACGCTCGCGTGGGCGCGGTTCACCACCGCCGACGTGACGTCCTAGGCCAGCAGGCCCACCACGGTCGCGACGACCGCGAGCAGCGGGAACGCGCCCTGCACGGCGGCGGCCCGCGCCTTGCCCGGCGACGACAGCACCAGCACCAGCGCCGCGGCGAGCATCGACCCGGTGCCGGCGAGCACCAGCGCGGCACCGACGGCGTCGGCGCCGGTCGCCGTCGCGACCACCCCCGCCGCCGCGACCACCGCGAGGAACAGGTTGTAGAAGCCCTGGTTGAACGCGAGCTCCTTCGTGGCCTCGGCGCCCTCCGGCGTGGTGCCGAACGTCGCGCGGGTCCGCGGCGCCGTCCAGGTCAGCGACTCGAGCGTGAAGATGTACACGTGCACCAAGGCCGCGAGCGCGGCGAGCACCAGTCCGGCGGCGATCATGGGCGCCAGTCTGCCGCGCCGGCCGCGAGCGCGGGGCCTTGTGACGCACGCCGCACCGGCGTAACGTACAACCACATGGTTGTACGTCAGCTGGACCCCGCCGAGGTGGACCGGGTGTTCGCCGCGCTGGCCGACGCCACCCGCCGCGACATCGTCACGCAGGTGCTGCGCCGGGAGGCGTCGGTGACCGCCCTCGCGCGCTCCTACGAGATGAGCTTCGCCGCCGTGCAGAAGCACGTCGCCGTGCTCGAGCGGGCGCACCTCGTGACCAAGCAGCGGCACGGCCGCGAGCAGGTCGTCCACGCCGACGTCGCGACCATCCGGGCCGCCGGACGGCTGCTCGACCGGTACGAGGAGATCTGGCGCGGCCGCATCGACCGCATGGCGGACCTCCTCGGCGAGACGCGAGAAGGGGACGACTCATGACCGTCGTGGACACCATCAAGGACACCGACGCGCTGACGCTCACCGTGGTCACCGAGCTCGACGCCACCCCCGAGCGGGTGTGGCGGCTGTGGTCCGACGCGGACCAGCTCGGGCGGTGGTGGGGTCCGCCGTCGTGGCCGGCCACCTTCACCGCCCACGACCTCACCCCCGGGGGCACCTCGAAGTACCACATGACCGGCCCCGACGGCACCGAGGCCCACGGCTGGTGGCGGGTGCGCCGCACCGACGAGCCGCGGTCGCTCGAGCTCGAGGACGGGTTCGCGGACGCGGACGGCAACCCGGACGACTCGCTGCCGGTCACGGTGATGCGGGTCGACCTGACGCCGGCGGGCGCGGGGACGCGGATGACGATCACCTCGCAGTTCGCGACCGCCGAGGCGCTGGAGCAGGTGCTCGGGATGGGGATGGCCGAGGGCATGCGCGAGGCCGTCGGGCAGATCCCGGCGCTGCTCGCGGAGGGCTGAGCCCGGCCGCCGGGCCGGTGCCGGGGTGCGCGGTGCGGGCGGTCGGCCGCAGACCGAGGGGGTCGCGACGGTCGCCCCGGGCCAAGGTCCCGGGAAATCATGGGACGACTGGCGCATACTGAGCGCGTGAACGGCACGACCCTCGACCGACCGACCCGCACCACCGTCCGGCGAGTGCTCGCATGAGGGTCCGCACCCGCCCCGAGCACCCGGCGACCGGCGCCGCGCTCGCCGTGGTCGGCGGGTTCCTGGACGCGTACACGTTCGTCGCGCACGACGGGGTCTTCGCCAACGCCCAGACGGGCAACGTCGTGTTCGTCGGGATCCACGCCGCTCGGGGCGAGTGGGCGCAGGCCACCGGCTACCTGCCGATCATCGGCGCGTTCGTCCTCGGCCTCGTCGCCGCCGAGTGGCTCGCCGCACACCGTCGCCTGCCGGGGATGCACGACCCGACCCGCATCGTGCTGCTCGCCGAGATCGCGGTGCTGGTCGCGGTCGCCGCACTGCCGGTGTCGGTGCCCACGCTCACGACGACCGTCGCCGTGTCGTTCGTGGCCGCTCTGCAGGTCACCACGTTCCGGCTGGTCCGGGACACCACGTACAGCACGACCATGACGACCGGGAACCTCCGCACCCTCGTGACCGCGGCGTACGAGTGGCTGAGCGGCTACGACCGGACCCAGCGCGTGGTCGTGCTCCGCCTGTCGATCATCGTCCTGGCGTTCGCGGCGGGAGCGGGGATCGGAGCCGTCGCGAGCGGCCCCGACGCGCTCGGCACCCGCGCGGCGCTGCTCGCCGCGGCCCTCCTGGCCGTGGTGCTCGCCGCCATCGAGGCGCACACCCGGCGGATCTCGGCCGCCGAGCCGGCCCCGGGCTGGACCTCCACGACGCGCTCGCCGGCACCGCTCCCGTCGCGCACCCAGGTCGGCGCCGAGGGGGACTGACCCGCCGTCGCACCCGCGGGGCTGGTGGTCACCGCCGTGGGAGCGCTACCGTCCGTCGGGACATCGAGGAGGATGCCCGTGCACCGCAGCCGGATCTCGACCCTGCTGATCGACGCCCCGCACGCCGAGGCGGCCGCCGCCGCGCGGTTCTGGTCCGCCGCCACCGGCGTGGCCTCGTGGTCGGTGCCGGACGAGGAGCAGTTCACGCACCTCGAGGACCCGATCCCCGGCCTCGTCGCGGCGGTGCAGTCGATCGGCGGGCCCGCGCGCTACCACCTCGACATGGAGACCGACGACGTCGCCGCCGAGACCGCGCGGCTGCTCGACCTCGGCGCGGTCGAGGTCGGCGGCTGGCTCGACTGCCGGACGCTGCGCGTGCCGGGCGGGCACCTGCTGTGCGTGATCCCGGTGCACAGCGACCCGGCGGACTTCGCCGAGCAGGCGCACGTCTGGCCCTGACGGGCGGGCTCCCCGGAGCCGGGGAGCCGCGGGTCAGGCGGTGGGGCGGTCGGCGTCGGGGGCGGACGCGTCGGGGGCGGACGCCTCGCTCGCGCCGCCGGCCTGCGCCGCCGGGTCGTCCCCGGCCAGCACCCGGTACACCGACCGGCGCGCCTCGGCGACGATCTCCCCCGCGCGCACCCGCTGCGCCTCGGTCCCGCCGCGGCCGACGGCCCGGACGGCCTCGAGCAGCGGGCCCACCTCGGCGCGCAGGTCGACGCCCTGCTCGGCGTCGCCGGCCGCGAACGGGTCGGGCCAGGAGGCGGAGTCCCGCTCGACGAGCGCGCGGCCCTCCTCGGTCAGCGTCGCGAGCTTGCGCCCGGCCGAGGCCGTGAGCGTCACGACGCCCTCGTCCTCCAGCAGGTTCAGCGTCGGGTAGACGGCGCCGGGGCTCGGGCGCCACCGGCCGTCGCTGCGCTCGGCGATGGCCTCCATCAGCTGGTAGCCGTGCATGGGCTGCTCGGCGAGCAGCAGCAGGATGGCGTTGCGGACGTCGCCGCGCGGTCGCCGGCCGCGCCGCCCGCCGGGGCCGAACCCGCCCGGGCCGAACCCGCCGGGCCCCCCGGGCCCGAAGCCACCGCCGGGGCCGAACCCCGCGCCCGGGCCGAAGCCGCGCGGCCCGTGGCCGCCGAACCCCCGCCCGCGCCCGCGGTGCCCCTCGTGCGACCCGTGCGGGCCGCGACCGGACCGCTCGTCGCGGCCCTCGCTCTCGAACTCGTCATGTGTGTCGTTGTATCGCATAACGCTAACGATATATCGCTACCGCTCTCTTGTGAACCCCCGCCCGCGCCCACCACGCGCCGCCACCCCGCCGAACCCACCCCGCCGAACCCCGCCGAGATGGCAACTCTCGGCTGCGTCGCGCGCCCGTGCGGCAGCCGAGAGTTGCCATCTCGGCGACGGGGACGAGGCTGGGACGCGAGCGGGCGCGGCGCAGGGCGGCAGGGCGCAGGGGCGGCGGGGCGGCAGCGTCGCGGGACGGGACGGGGGCAGCACCGTGGAGTGGTTCGGCGCGGACGGGTACACGATCGCCCGCGAGGTCGTGCAGCGCGGCGTCGCCGCCGTGTACGCCCTCGCCTTCGTCAACGTGCTGCGCCAGTTCCGCCCGCTGCTCGGCGAGCGCGGCCTGCTCCCGGTCCCGGAGTTCACCGAGCGGGTGCCGTTCCGCGCCGCACCGAGCCTGTTCGCCTGGCGGTACTCCGACCGGCTGCTGGTCGCCGTCGGCGTGGCCGGGGTCGCGGTCGCCGGGGCGCTTCTCGCGGGCCTGCCGCAGCAGGGCCCGCCCTGGCTCCCCCTGCTCGCGTTCGCGGTGCTGTGGGTGCTGTACCTGTCGGTGGTGAACGTCGGGCAGACGTTCTACGGGTTCGGCTGGGAGTCGCTGCTGCTGGAGGCCGGGTTCCTGGTGGCGTTCCTCGGCTCGGACGCGGTCGCCCCGCCGTGGACCGTCCTCGCGCTGCTCTGGTGGCTCGTGCTCCGCCTGGAGCTGGGCGCCGGCCTGATCAAGTGGCGCGGCGACCCGGCCTGGCGCGACCTGACGGCCCTGTACTACCACCACGAGACCCAGCCGATGCCCGGCCCGGCGAGCCGGCTGTTCCACCTGCTCCCCCGCCCGCTGCACCGGGTGGAGGTCGCCGCGAACCACGTGGCGCAGCTGGTCGTGCCGTTCGGGCTGCTGCTCCCGGGCCCGGTGGCGAGCACCGCGGCGGCGGTGATGATCGTGACCCAGCTCTGGCTGGTGCTGTCCGGCAACTTCGCGTGGCTCAACTGGCTGACGATCGTGCTGGCGGCGTCCGCGGTCGACGACCGGTCCTGGGCGGCGGTGCTCGGGCTGGTCGGCGTCGACGTGCGGACCGGCACCCCCGCCGCGGACCCGCCGTCCTGGTTCGTCGTCGTCGTGCTCGCCGTGACCGCGCTGTGCGTCGTGCTGTCGTTCTGGCCGGCCCGGAACCTGGTGTCCCGGAACCAGCGGATGAACGCGTCGTTCAACCCGTTCCACCTGGTCAACGCGTACGGCGCGTTCGGTTCGATCACCCGCCGCCGCACCGAGGTGGTCGTCGAGGGCACCCGCGACGACGACCCGGCGGACGCGACCTGGCTCGAGTACGAGTTCCGCGGCAAGCCGGGCGACGTGCGGCGGCTGCCCCGGCAGTACGCGCCGTACCACCTGCGGCTCGACTGGCTGATGTGGTTCCTGGCGCTGGGGTCGGCGGCGCAGCTGCGGTGGTTCGTGCCGTTCCTCGGGAAGCTGCTGGCGGCCGACCGCCCGACGCTCCGGCTGCTGGCGCACGACCCGTTCGGCGGCGAGCGCCCGCGGTGGGTGCGGGCGCGGCTGTACCGCTACCGGTTCGCCACCCCCGCCGAGCACCGGGCCACCGGCGACCGGTGGGTGCGCGCCGACGAGGGGCTGCTGGTCGACGCGGTGAGCCTGGACCTGCTGACCCGGCGCCGCTGAGTAGCCGACCCGCGCCCGCCGGCCGACTCCACGCGCGCCCGGCCCCGCGCCGCCCGGCCGGTCACCCCCGCCGCGGCGCCAGGTCCTCCTGCAGCACCAGCGCCGCGGCCCCGACCGCCGCGGCGTCCGCGACGTGCGCCGCGAGCGCCACCCGCACCCCGTGCCGGTCGGCCGCGTGCAGCTCGGCCCGCAGCCGGCGCTCGACCACCTGCGCGTACAGCGACCCCGCGGTGCTGAACGCCGGCCCGGCCAGGACGACCGAGTCCACGTCGAGCAGGTTGGCGGCGGTGACGGCGGCGTCCGCCAGGTACTCCGCGGAGTCCCGGACGAGCTCGAGCGCGAGCGGGTCGCCCTGCACGGCGGCCGTGGCCACCGCGCCGAAGTCGGTGATGGGGTCGCCGTCCGCGCTCAGCCGCGCCGTGGTCGCGCGGCCCGCGGCGACCGCCTCGCGGAACCGCCGCGCGACGGCGTGCGGGGCGGCGAGCTCCTCGAGCGTCGGCCCCGGCCCGTGCCCGCCGCGGTGCAGGTGCATCCGGCCGAGCGGGCCCGCGTTCCCGCTCGCGCCGCGGTGCACGGTGCCGCCGACCACGACGCCGGCGCCGATGCCCGCGCCCATGTAGAGCGTGCAGTGCGCGACCGACCCGGCGGTGCGGCCCGCCCAGTACTCGCCGACGGCCGCGGCGGTGGCGTCGTTGTCCAGCACCACCGGCAGCCCGACGGCCTCCGCGAGGGCCGCGCGCACGCCGAAGCCCTGCCACCGGTGCAGCGACCGGGACACGGTGATCGCCCCCGCGTCGAGGTCGAGCGTGCCGGGCACCGCGAGGCCCACGCCCGCCACCCGGTCGCGCCCGATGCCGGCGGCCCGGAGCAGCACGTCGATCTCCCCCGCGATGCCGATGACGACCGCGTCGGGGTCCTCCTCGCGCGCGCCGCGCACCCGCGTCCGGGCCACGACGGCGCCCCGCGCGTCGATGAGCACGACGACCAGCCAGTCGGCGCCGAGCTGCACGCCGACGGCGCACCGCGCGAGCGGGTCGAGCGTGAGCATCACCCGCGGCTTGCCGCCGGTCCACTCGCGCGCGCCGCTCTCCCGGAGCAGCCCCTGGTCGAGCAGCGCCCGGACCGCGTGCGAGATCGCCGCCTGGGTCAGCCCGGTCAGCTCGGCGAGCTCGACCCGGCTGATCGGCCCGCGGGTGCGGACCAGGTCGAGCACCCGGGCGCGGGTGGTCGACGGCGCGCGACCGCCCCGCCGCTCGGCGCCCTGCCCGACCTCGACGCCGTCCATGCCGCTCAGCATGGCACGGCGGCACACCCCCGCCGCGCCCGGCGTGCGATGCTGCCCGCATGACGACGCCGACGCCGCCCGACCGGCGGCCGGGCAGCGGCGTCCGGGTCGGGCTGGCGCTGCTGCCGGCCGACGACGACGGCGCGCTGGAGCCCTTCTACACGGACCTGCTGGCGGGCATGGAGGAGGAGCTCGACGCGCACGGCGCGAGCGTGTTCGTGCACGTCGTCCCGGACCTGGACGCCGAGCTCGTGGCCTACCGGCGCTGGGCCCGCGACGGCCTGGTGGACGCCGTGGTGATCTCCGACCTCGTGGCCGACGACCCCCGGGAGCAGGCCTGCCGCGACCTCGGGCTGCCGTCCGTGCTGCTGGGCGGGGAGCCCGGCGACGGCCGGTGGGTGGTCGACTACGACAACGACGGCGCGATGCGCACCGCGGTCGCGTTCCTGGCAGACCTGGGCCACCGTCGGGTCGGCTGGGTGTCCGGGCCCGAGCGGTACCGGCACACCCGGGTGCGCGGCGCGGCGTTCCACGAGGCCGCGGCCGCCGCCGGGGTCGTCGGGCTGCACCGCGAGGGCGACTACGGCGCGGCGAGCGGCGCCCTGCGCACGGCCGAGCTGCTCGCCCTCCCCGAGCCGCCGACGGCGATCGTGTACGACAACGACCTGATGCCGCTGGCCGGCCTGCGCGAGGCGGCCCGGCTCGGGGTCCGCGTCCCGCAGGACCTGTCGGTGCTCGCGTGGGACGACTCGGCGAACGTGCGGATCTCGCACCCGCCGCTGTCGGTGGTGAGCCGCGACGTGCACGAGCTGGGCGCCCTCACGGCCGAGGTGCTGCTGCGGGCCGTCGCCGGCGGGCCGCCCGCGACCACCCGCACCCCGGGGGTCCGGGTGGTCGCGCGCGGCTCGACGGCGCCGCCGCCTCGCTGACGGCCGCGAGCTCGGCAGTCCGGGTCCGAGGTCGGCACCTCGAGCTGCCGATCTCGACCCGCTGGTGCCGAACTCGACCGCGGGCGCCGCCCCCGCTCACACCTCCGTCGCGTGCAGCACCAGCGCCTGCGCCGGCCACAGGGCCGGGATCTGCAGCCCGACCGTCGCCAGCACCCGCCCCGGCAGCGTGACCTCCCCCGCCGCCAGCCAGGGCGGCGTCACCCAGCCCCACCGCGCGGCGCCGACCTCGTCCCGGACCCGCACCCGGTAGCGCGCGTCCGGCCGCAGCCCGTGCAGCCGGACGGGCTCGGGCCGGGCGTCCTCGAGCGTGGCCACCGTCGCGACGGTCCACACCCCCGCGGAGCGGTCCGGCGCGACCGCGCCGACCACCCGGAGCGCCGGGTCGCGGACGTCCGCGTGCACGGCGGTGCCGGTGTGGATCAGGCCCCGCAGCTCCCGGTACAGCCCGGCGAACCGGGTGAGCACCTCGACCTCCTCCGCCGAGCAGGACAGCACGTCCCACTCGAAGCCCGCGGACCCCATCAGACTCGTCGCCAGCCGGTACGACAGGTCGAGCGTCCGGCCGGAGCTGTGCGACGTCGGCGGACCCACGTGCGCGCCGACCAGCTCCGGCGGCAGCAGCAGCCCGGTCCACCGCTGGATGTCCTGCCGCTCGACCGCGTCGTTGGAGTCGGACGCCCACACCCGGTCGGCGACCTCCAGCACGCCGAGGTCGCTGCGGGCGCCGCCGGACGAGCAGGACTCGATCTCCAGCCCCGGGTGCCGCGCCTTGAGCTCCGCCATCAGCCCGAGGGCGGCCCGGGTCTGCGCGTCGACGCCCGGCCGGCCCGCGTGCCGCGCGTCGACCAGGTCGCGGTTGTGGTCCCACTTGATGAAGTCGATCCCGAGCTCCGCCACCAGCGCGGACACCTGGCCCAGCACGTGCGCCCGCGCCTCGGGCCGCGCCAGGTCGAGCACGTGCTGGGTCCGGTACGACAGCCCCTCGGGGTCGGGCACCCGGGCCGGGTCGTGCAGCAGCCAGTCCGGGTGCGCCCGCGCCAGGTCCGAGTCGAGGCTCACCATCTCCGGCTCGAACCAGAGACCGAACTGCATGCCGAGCCCGTGCACCGCCTCCGCGAGCGGCCCGAGCCCGTCCGGCCACACCGCCCGGTCGACGACCCAGTCGCCGAGGCCCCGGGTGTCGTCGCGGCGCGCGAGGAACCAGCCGTCGTCCAGCACGAACCGCTCGACGCCGATCTGCGCCGCGCGCTCCGCGAGCCGGAGCACGGTCGCCGGGTCGTGGTCGAAGTAGACCGCCTCCCAGGTGTTGAGCACGAGCGGACGCGGCGTGCGCGGGTGCTGCGGGCGGGAGCGCAGGGACGTGTGGAACCGCGCGGAGACGCCGTCCAGCCCCGCGTCCGACCAGGCGAACCACGCCGTCGGCGCCGCGAACGCCTCCCCCGGCGCCAGCACCACCTCGCCGGCGCGCAGCAGCTCGCCCGCGCCGAGCAGGGTCGGCTGGTCGGGCAGCCGGTCGGTGCGGTAGGTGGCGTCCGCGGACCACGCGAGGTGCACCGCCCAGACCTCGCCGTCCCGGTCCCGGGGCGCCGCCGTCGACGCCGCGAGCAGCCACGGGTGGTCGTGGCCCGGCCGCCCGCGCCGCGTCTGCCGCGCCACCGACCCGCGCGGCAGCGGCCCGGTGGCGGGCACCTTCTCCCGCGTCCACCGGCCGGCGAACGTCGTGAGCACGTCGGCCCGGGTGGGCACCGGGAGCGCCGCCTCCAGGGCCTGCACCTCGACGGGGGCGGGCGCGGTCGGGCCGACCTCGAGCCGGTGCGCGACGCCCAGCAGTCCGCCCGGCTCCAGGTGCAGCCGGGTGCGCAGCACCAGCCCGGCGGCGGCGTCGCGGGCGACCACCTCGACGGCGTGGCCGTCCGGCGCCGGCTCGGGCGGCCCGGCCGCCCAGCGCGGCTGCAGCGGCACGCCCCCGCGCACCAGCTGCAGGCCCGGGCGTCCGGGCCAGCCGTCGGTCTCCTGCGGCAGCACGGAGGGGTGGGCCGCGGCGTCCAGGGTGCCCGGCGGCGTCTGCCGGTCGACCGCGGCGCGCAGGGCGGCGAGGTCCGCCGGGTCCAGCGGCCCCGGGTCCGCGCCCCAGTGCAGCACCTGGGGCAGGCCGTCGCGGGGGTGGGCCAGGACGACGGCGACGCCGTCACGGCGCAGCACGGTCCGGGCGAGGTCGGGGGTCGGGTCGGTCACGGGCTCTCCTTCGAGTCGGACGGTCGGGCGGGATCGGTCTAGGCGGGGACCTCGGACGCCGCCGGCGCGGCGGCGGGCACGGCGAGCACAGGGGGCACGTCGGGCGGGGTGCCGGGCGCCGCGACCGACGCCGCGACCGGCGCGGCCGGCACCCCCGGCCGCCCCAGCGGCGACCGCAGCACCACCAGCGCCCCGCCGACGGCGGCCGACACCCGCACGTCCCGGGACAGCCGCACCCGCACCGGCCGGAGCAGCCGCGCGAGCGCGCCCGCGTCGACCACCTCCTGCACCCCGGCGACGTACAGCGGCCCGGCGACGCCGAACGCCGGCCCGGCCAGCACCACGGTGTCGACGTCGAACAGGTTCATGAGCGTCACGGCGGCGGTCCCCAGGTGCCGGGCGGAGGCCGCGAGCAGCGCCGCGCACGCCGCGTCCCCGGCGACCGCGGCCCGCGCCACCCGCTGGAAGTCGGCGAGCACCGCGTCTCCCCCGCCGGCCAGCCCGAGCCGGGCCGCGAGCGCCGCGTCGCCCAGCGCGGCGGCGACGACCGCGCCCGGCCCGGCCAGCACCTCCACGCAGCCCCGGTTGCCGCAGGCGCAGGCCGGGCCGGCGGGGTCGACGGGCACGTGGCCGATCTCGACGGGGTTCGCGGTGCCGCCGCGGTAGACCTCGGCCCCGGCGATCACGCCGCCGCCGACGCCGGTCGCCATGTAGAGCACGCCGAAGGTGTCGACGTCGAGCGCGCCGACCCACTGCTCCCCGACGGCGGCGGCGGTCGCGTCGTTCTCCAGCAGCACCGGCAGGCCGAGCAGCCGGGCGAGCGTGCCGGTGAGCGGGTAGTCCCGCCACTCCGGCGTCGGCTGCCCGGTGAGCACCGCCCCGGCCGCGCGGTCCTGCGGGCCGTGCGTCACCAGCCCGACCCCGAGCACCCGGTCGCGCGGGATGCCCGACCCCGCGAGCAGCAGGTCGATGTGCCGGGCGAGGACCGGCAGCGTGTCGTCGGGCGCGCCGCGGCCCACGCCGCGCACGCCGGTGGACGCGACCCGCCGCCCCGCGAAGTCGGTCACCACCACGCTGCTCGCGCACCGGTCGAGCTGCACGCCGACCGCGAACCAGGCGCCGGCGTCGAGCTCCAGCAGCCGCCGCGGCGACCCGACGCCGCCGGTGACCCGGCCGACCTCGTGCACCAGGCCCTCGCCCATCAGGTCGCGCACGACGTGCGTGATGGTCGCCGCGGTGAGGCCGGACCGGTCGGCGAGCTCGACCCTGCTGACCGTGCCGAGTGTGCGGATCAGGTCGAGGACGAGCGCCCCGGTCGCGGCACGGGGTGTCGTGCGCATCTCCCGATCATATCTTGACATGCTTAATTTAAGCACGTAACGATATGCCTGCGTTTCCCCGGGCCGCGACGACGCGGCCACGACCAGACCGTCGCCCGCGACGGGTGGAAAGGACCAGCGATGTTCCTCAGGTCAGCACGCACGCCCCGGCGCCGCGCTCGTCGCGTCGTCCCCCTCGTCGCCGGAGCCGCGACGCTCGCCCTCCTCGCCGCGTGCAGCGGCGGCGGCGACGGCGGCGGCTCGGGCAGCACCGGCGCCTCGGGCGACGGCAGCACCCTCGTCGCCTACACCGGCCAGTCCGGCGACTACCAGGTCAACTTCAACCCGTTCTCGCCGTCCCGGATCGGCGGGCTCGGCGCGATCTACGAGCAGCTGTTCTTCATCAACAAGGCCCAGGAGTCCGACCCGGTCCCGCTGCTCGGCACCGAGTACACCTGGAACGACGACGGCACGGAGCTGCAGGTCACGCTGCGCGACGACGTCACCTGGACCGACGGCGAGCCGTTCACCGCCGACGACGTCGTGTTCACCTACGACCTGCTCGCGAGCACCCCGGCGATCAACAACGTCGGCTACGCCGGCACGGCCACCGCGACGGACGACACCCACGTGACCTTCACCTTCGAGGCGCCCGCGTTCGTGCAGGGCCCCGACGTGCTGTCCGGCGTGCCGATCGTCCCCGAGCACCTGTGGGCGGACGTCGACCCGACCGCCGACGTGGTCGAGAACCCGGTCGGCACCGGCGCGTACACCCTGGGCGACTTCAAGCCGCAGGCCTTCACCTACACCGCGAACCCCGAGTACTGGGGCGGCGAGCCGGCGGTGAAGACGATCCGGTTCCTGTCCCTGTCCGGCAACACCGCGGGCGCCGACGGCATCGCGAACGGCACCATCGACTGGCAGACCGGCCCGGTGCCGGACATCCAGAACGTCGCGGAGAACTTCCCCGGCTACGACACCCTGACCGCCGCGCAGAACCAGATGGTGCTCGCCACCTGCTCCAGCGTCGAGCAGGGCTGCTCCGGCCCGCAGACCGACCCGGCCGTCCGGCACGCGCTGTACCTGGCGATGGACCGCACCCAGCTGAACCAGCTCGCGTTCGAGGAGACCGCGTCCGAGATCTCGCCGACGTTCGCGCTGACCTCCACGCAGGAGGCCACCATCTCGGCCGACGTCGAGGAGCCGGTCGCGCCCGAGAAGGCCGACCCCGAGGGCGCCGCGGCGGTGCTCGAGGCCGCCGGCTGGGCCAAGGGCTCCGACGGCATCTACGCCAAGGACGGCGAGCGGCTGACCGTGACGGTCGAGGTCGTCACCGGCTGGACCGACTACATCACCGCGGTGCAGACCATCGCGCAGCAGGCGAAGGCCGCGGGCATCGACGTGCAGACCGCGCAGTCGTCCTGGAACGAGTGGACCGAGCGCCGCACCCAGGGCAACTTCCAGCTCGCGATCGACTCGCTGTGGCAGGGTCCCGCGCCCGACCCGTACTACCTGTACACGTACTTCTTCTCCTCGGCGACGGGCGCCCCCGTGGGCGAGGCGGCGGGCAACAACTACTCCCGGTACGCGAACCCCGACGTCGACGCCGCGCTCGAGGCGCTGAAGACGATGCCGCTGGACGACGCCGAGGCGCGCCAGCCGCACTTCGACACCATCCAGGCCGCGGTCGTCGAGGACATGCCGTACATCCCGATCCTCACCGGCGGCACCACGAGCGAGTGGAACGTCGGCGGGTTCACCGGCTGGCCGACCGAGGACGACATGTACGCCTTCCCGGCGGTGTGGTCCGCGTTCGACGCCGCGGAGATCTTCAAGCGCCTGGAGCCGGCGGCCGGCTGAGGCGAGCCGGGCCGGGCGGCGCGCCACCGCGCCGCCGCCCGGCCCGGGCCCCGCCCCGGACCTCCCCCCGCCGTCGGAAAGGTCGCGACGTGAGCTACGTCCTGCGCAAGCTCGGCTTCTACGCGGTCGCCCTGTGGGCCGCCGTCACCCTCAACTTCCTCATCCCCCGCCTGCTGCCGGGCAACCCGGTCGACATCCTGCTGGCCAAGCTGCAGCAGCGGGGCGGGACGGTCACCCCCGAGACGCGGGAGGCGTACGCCGCCCTGCTCGGCGGCGACACCACCGACTCCCTGCTGCAGCAGTACGGCACCTACCTGTCGAACCTGCTGCACGGCGACCTCGGCGTCTCGGTCACCTACTTCCCCACCCCGGTGAGCGAGGTCATCGGCACGTCGATGCCGTGGACCGTCGTCCTGGTCGGCATCGCGACCGTGCTCGCCGCGACCATCGGCGTGCTGCTCGGCGCGTTCGTCGGCTGGCGGCCCGGCACCTGGCTGGACTCGGCGGTGCCGCTGACCACGCTGCTCGCCGCGGTGCCGTACTTCTGGCTCGCGCTGGTGCTGGTCTACCTGCTGTCCCGGGTGCTCGGCTGGTTCCCGTCGCAGGGCGGCTACGACGTGGTGCTCGACCCCGGCTGGTCGCCCGAGTTCATCGGCTCGGCGATCGAGTACGGCTTCGTGCCGGCGCTGACCATCGTGGTCGCCTCGATCGGCGGCTGGCTGCTCGGGATGCGCAACATGATGGTGTCCACGCTCTCCGAGGACTACGTGCTGACCGCGCGCGCCAAGGGCCTGCCGCACGGGCAGGTCATGCGGAACTACGCGGCGCGCAACGCCGTGCTGCCGTCGGTCGCCGGGTTCGCCATCTCGCTCGGCTTCGTCGTCTCCGGGTCCGTGGTCACCGAGCAGGTGTTCTCCTACCCCGGCATCGGGTCCCGGCTGCTCGCCGCGGTCACCAACAACGACTACGCGCTCATGCAGGGCGTGTTCCTGTTCATCACCCTGGCCGTGCTCGGCGCGAACCTCGTCGTCGACCTGCTGTACGGCCTCATCGACCCGCGCACCCGCGCGAAGGGCTGAGGGGAGCCGGCGATGACGAACATCGGACCGGACGTGCAGGTGGCCGTCGAGGGCCCCGGCGGCCCCGTCGAGGTGCCCGCCGAGACCGCGACCACCACCCCGCCGGGGCCCGCCCGCGGCGGCAAGGCCCGTCCCGCGTGGCGGATGCTGCTGCCGACCATGACCCCGTGGCTCGCCACGGGCCTGGTGCTGATCGCCGGCGTGGTGCTGCTCGGCGTGGTCGGGCCGTACCTGGTCGGCGACCCCGACGCGATCAGCGACGTCGGCCTGGCCCCGCCGTCGGCGGAGCACTGGCTCGGCACCACCCAGACCGGCCAGGACGTGCTCGCCCAGCTGGCGCACGCGACCCGCGGCTCGCTGCAGATCGGCCTCATGGTCGGCGTGCTGGCCACCCTGCTGTCGGCGTTCTTCGGGATCTACGGCGCCTACCTGGGCGGCGCGGCCGACGAGGGGTTCTCCCTGCTGTCGAACGTGTTCCTGGTGATCCCCGGCCTGCCGCTGGTCATCGTGATCTCGGGGTTCGTGCCCCGGGAGAGCCGCGGCCTGTGGACCATCGCGGTCGTGCTCGCGCTGACCTCGTGGGCGGCGTCCGCCCGGGTGCTCCGGGCGCAGACCCTGTCGGTGCGGGCCCGCGACTACGTGGCCGCGTCCCGGCTGTCGGGCGAGAAGCCGTGGCGGGTCATCGGCGTCGAGATCCTGCCGAACCTGCTGCCCGTGCTCGCGTCGCAGTTCGTGTACGCGGTGATCGCGGCGATCCTCGGCGAGGCCGGCCTGTCGTTCCTCGGCCTCGGCGCCTCGAACGCGTCCACGCTCGGCACGATGCTGTTCTACGCGCAGAACGGCTTCGCGCTCCCGCTCGGCGCGTGGTGGTGGTTCGTGCCGCCCGGCCTGGTCATCGCCCTGTTCGGCATGGGCCTGTCCCTGGTCAACTTCTCGATCGACGAGATCATCAACCCCCGGCTGAAGAACGCCCGCACCGCCCGCCGCCGCGCGAAGGCGGCCGCCCGCGTCGCCAGGAAGGCCGCCTGATGACCACGCTCACCGACCGGGTCCCGCACGCCGCGGTGCCCGCGCGCCGCCCCGTGCTCACCGTCACCGACCTCACCGTCGTCTACGACGTCGAGCAGCCCGTCACCGCCGTCAAGGACGCGAGCCTGCAGCTGGGCCGCGGCGAGATCCTCGGCCTGGCCGGGGAGTCCGGCTGCGGCAAGACGACGCTCGCCTACGCGATCAACCGGCTGCACCAGCCGCCGGCCCGGATCGCGTCCGGCTCCGTGGTGTTCCACGACCGGGACGGCGGCGACGTCGACCTGCTCGGGCTCGACGACGAGCGGCTGCGGCGGTTCCGCTGGTCGCAGCTGTCGATGGTGTTCCAGGGCGCGATGAACTCGCTCAACCCGGTGCGCACGATCGGCGCCCAGCTCGACGACACGCTGCGCGCCCACGCGCGGATGTCCCGGGCGCAGCGCCGGGAGCGGTCCGCCGAGGTGCTGACCCGGGTCGGCGTCGACCCCGGGCGGCTGCGGTCCTACCCGCACGAGCTGTCCGGCGGCATGCGGCAGCGCGTGATGATCGCGATGGCCATGCTGCTCGAGCCGCAGATCATGATCATGGACGAGCCGACCACCGCCCTCGACGTGGTGGTGCAGCGGGAGATCCTCCGCGAGATCGTCCGGCTGCGCGACGAGCTGGACTTCGCGGTCGTCTTCATCACGCACGACCTGCCCCTGCTGCTCGAGATCAGCGACCGGATCGCGGTGATGCTCGCCGGCGAGATCGTCGAGCTGGACACCGCGACGCAGCTGCACCGCTCCCCCGCCCACCCGTACACCCGCCGGCTGCTCGGGTCGTTCCCGAGCCTGTCCGGCGAGCGCGGCGCGTTCATCCGCGAGGGCGTCGACCCCGAGGAGGGCACGGCATGACCAGCGTGCACGTCACCAACCTGACCAAGGACTACGGCCTGCGCTCCGGCCTGCGGCGCAGCACGCTGCGCGCCGTCGACCGGGTGTCGTTCGACCTGGTGCCGCGGCGGACCGTGGCCCTGGTGGGCGAGTCCGGCTCCGGCAAGTCGACGATCGCCAAGCTGCTCACCCGGATGGAGAAGCCGACCTCCGGGCGGATCGACGTGCAGCTGGACGACCGCACCCCGGTGATGGGGTCGGTCTACCAGCGGCACGTGCAGATGGTGTTCCAGGACCCGTTCGCCTCGCTCAACCCGTTCCACTCGGTCGAGCACCACGTGGCCCGGCCGCTGCGGATCCACCGCCGCACCCACGACGCGGCGTCCACCCACGCCCGGGTGCTGGAGATGCTGGAGCGGGTCAACCTGCACCCCGCGGAGGACATGGCCGCGCGCCGCCCGCACGAGCTGTCCGGCGGGCAGCGGCAGCGCGTCGCGATCGCCCGGGCGCTCGCCCCCGGCGCGCAGGTGCTGATCGCCGACGAGCCGGTGTCGATGCTCGACGTGTCGATCCGGCTCGGCGTGCTCAACCTGCTCGGCCGGCTGCAGCGGGAGGACAACCTCGCCGTCCTCTACATCACGCACGACCTGGCGACCGCGCGGCACTTCTCCGACGAGATCCTGGTGCTCTACCGCGGCCGGGTGGTCGAACGCGGGCCGGCGGACGCCGTGATCCTCGACCCCCGGCACGACTACACGAAGCTGCTCGCGATGGCCGCGCCCGACCCGGACCGGGTGGGCAGCGTCGGGCGGGAGGGCGACACCGCCGTGGCGCGCGACGGCATCGACAACTCGGTCTGCTACGACCACACGCTCGGCGCGTGGGTGCCGATCGACGAGGCGGAGGCGGCGGCCGCGTCCGCCGCCGCGGGCGGGGTGCGGGCCGGTGCCTGAGTTCGTCAGCGCGGTCGTGCCGCCGCCGCCCGCCGCCGCGTCGGCCGCCCCGCCCGTCCGGTTGGTCGACGGCCTCGCCTACGGCGGCGACTACAACCCCGAGCAGTGGCCCCGCGAGGTCTGGGACGAGGACGTCGCGCTGATGCGGCAGGCCGGCGTCAACCTGGTGACGCTCGGGGTGTTCTCCTGGGGCCTGGTCGAGACCGCCGACGGGGCGTTCGACTGGGGCTGGTTCGACGACGTGGTCGCGCTGCTGCACGAGAACGGCATCGCGATCGACCTGGCCACCCCGACCGCGGCGCCGCCGTCCTGGCTGCACACCGCGCACCCCGAGGTGCTGCCGTACGACGCGGACCTCTACCAGCAGCCGCCCGGCGGCCGGCTGGCCTGGTGCCCGAGCAGCGCGGTGTTCCGGCGGTACGCGCTGCGGTACGTCGAGGCCCTCGCGGAGCGGTACGGCCGGCACCCCGCGGTGCGGCTGTGGCACGTGAGCAACGAGCTCGGCGGCGGGAACGCCCGGTGCTACTGCGACGTGTCGGCCGCGGCGTTCCGGGACTGGCTGCGCGCGCGGTACGGGACGGTCGACGCCGTGAACGAGGCGTGGGGCACCGCGCAGTGGGGGCACCGGTTCGGCGGCTGGGACGAGATCCTGCCGCCGCGCGGGAAGCACGGCGCCCCGAACCCGGGGCTCTACCTCGACTACGAGCGGTACTCCTCGGACGCCCTGCTCGCGCACTACCTGGCGGAGAAGGCGGTGCTGGAGCGGCACTCCGACGCCCCGGTCACGACCAACATGATGGTCGGGCCCGGCGCGCAGGTCGTGGACTACGCGTCCTGGGCGCCGCACACCGCCGTCGTGGCGAACGACCACTACACCCTGGTCGACGACCCCGACCGGGAGCAGGACCTCGCGTTCGCCGGCGACCGGATGCGCGGCATGTCCGCGGGGCGGCGGCCGTGGCTGCTGATGGAGCACTCCACCGGCGCACCGTCCTGGCAGCAGCGGAACCGCGCGAAGGACCCGGGCGAGATCGCCCGGAACGCCCTGGGCCACGTCGCCCGCGGCTCCGACGGCGCGCTGTTCTTCCAGTGGCGCGCGTCGACCGCCGGGGCCGAGCAGTTCCACTCGGCGATGCTGCCGCACTCCGGCACCCGGTCCCGGGTCTGGCGGGAGGTCGTCGCGCTCGGGCGGCATCTGCGGGCGCTGGCGGAGGTGCAGGGCACCGTCGTCGAGCCCGCGCGGGCCGCCATGGTCGTCGACGACCCGGCCGGCTGGGCGCTGCAGCACGGGCTCACCCCGCACCGCGCCCTGCGGTACGGGCGGGAGCTGCGCACCTGGCACCGGGCGCTCTGGGAGCGGCAGGTGCTGTGCGACGTCGTGCCGCCCGGCACCGACCTGGCCGGCTACGACCTGGTGCTGGTGCCGACGCTGCTGGTCCTGTCCGACGCGGAGGCGGAGCGGCTGCGCGCCGTGCCGGCCCGCGGCGGGACGCTGCTCGTCACCTACCTGTCCGGCGTCTGCGACCCGACCGGCCGGGTCCGCCCCGGCCTCGGCGCCCTGCAGGACGTGCTTGGCGCCTGGACCGACGAGTTCTACCCGCTCCAGGCCTCCGAGCGGGTCGTGCTGGACGACGGCGCCGAGGTCGCGGACTGGACCGAGCGAGTCGAGCTCGACGGTGCCGAGGCCGTCGTCCGGTACGCCACGTCCTCGCTGGCGGGCGGGGCGGCCGTGACCCGGCGGTCCGTCGACGGCGGCGGGGCCGCCTGGTACGTCGGGGCCGCGCTGCCCCGGGACGCCGTCGACCGGGTCGCCGCGCGGCTCGTCGAGGAGGCGGGCCTGCCGCGCACCGCGGAGGCCGAGCCCGGCGTCGAGGCGGTCCGCCGCGTCGGCGACGGGTCCTCGTACCTGTTCCTGCTGAACCACACCGATGCGGACCGCAAGGCCACCGCGTCCGGGACCGACCTGCTCACCGGAGCGGAGGTCGGGCCCGTCACCACGGTGCCGGCGGGCGGCGTGCGCGTCGTCCGCGAGCGCTGACGCCCCTCCGACCCGACCTGCGACACCCCTGCGCCACCCTGAGCCACCCCTGCGACACCCGGGAGCACCCGTGCAGCACCACACCCTCGCCGACGGCTGGACCGTCGCCGCCACCGCCGGCCCCGTGCCCGACGCCGTCCTCGCCGCGGGCGCCCTCGCCGCCGAGGTGCCGGGCTCGGTGCACACCGACCTGCTGGCAGCCGGCCTGATCCCCGACCCGTACCTCGACGCGCACGAGGAGTCCGTGCGCTGGTTCCACGGCACGGACTGGCGGTACGAGCGGGCGCTCGCGCTGGAGCCCGCCGCCCCGGGCGAGCGGGTCGACCTGGTGCTCGAGGGGGTCGACACGGTCGGCACCGTGGCGCTCGGCGGCCGGGTGCTCGGGTCGACCGCGAACATGCACCGGTCGTACCGGTACGACGTGCGGGCGCTCGCCGACGGCACGGCGCGGCCGCTGACCGTCGACCTGCGGTCCGCCACCGCCTACGCCGACGAGGTGCGGGACGCCCTGGGCGACCGGCCGTCCGCGTACAGCCCGGTGCCGTACAACTTCGTCCGCAAGATGGCCTGCTCGTTCGGCTGGGACTGGGGCCCCGACCTGCGCACCGCCGGGCTGTGGCAGCCGGTGCGGGTCGAGCGCTGGTCCGTCGCGCGGCTCGCCCGGGTGCGCCCGCTGGTCACGCTCGACGCGGACGGCACCGGCCGGGTCGCCGTGCACGTGGACGTCGAGCGCTCCGGGCTGGTGCCGGACGGGGCCCTGACGCTGCGGGCCGCCGTGCTCGGGGTGTCGGCGACCGTGACCGTGCCGGCCGGGGACTCCGCCGCCGCGGTCGAGCTCGCGGTGCCGGACGCGCCGGTGTGGTGGCCGGTCGGGCACGGCGAGCAGCCGCTGGCGGACCTGGACGTGACGCTGGCGGGCGCAGGCGCGGGCGCGGGGGCGGGCGCGGGCGCCGGGGCCGGTGCCGGCGTGCTCGACGCCTGGCGCCGCCGGGTGGGCTTCCGGTCGGTCGCCCTCGACACCGCCGACGACGAGCACGGCACCCGGTTCACGCTGGTGGTCAACGGCCGCCCGGTCGCCGTGCGCGGCGCCAACTGGATCCCGGACGACCACCTCCTCACCCGGATCACCCGCGAGCGCCTGGTGCGCCGGCTCGACCAGGCCGCCGACGCCCACCTCAACCTGCTCCGGGTGTGGGGCGGCGGGATCTACGAGTCCGAGGACTTCTACGAGGCCTGCGACGAGCGCGGCCTGCTGGTCTGGCAGGACTTCCTGCTCGCGTGCGCGGCCTACCCCGAGGAGGAGCCGCTGCGCTCCGAGATCGAGGCGGAGGCGCGGGAGAACGTCGTGCGCCTGATGCCGCACCCGTCGCTGGTGCTGTGGAACGGCGGCAACGAGAACGTCTGGGGCCACGAGGACTGGGGCTGGCAGGAGCGCCTGGGCGACGCCACCTGGGGCCGGTGGTACGCCGAGGAGCTGTTCCCGGCGGTGCTCGCCGAGCTCGACCCGACCCGGCCGTACGCGACCAACAGCCCGTTCACCCCGCGCCGCGACCCCGCCGACGTGCACCCGAACGACCCCGACCGCGGCACGCACCACCAGTGGGAGGTGTGGAACCGCGTCGACTACACCGTGTACCGCTCGGAGATCCCGCGGTTCTGCTCGGAGTTCGGCTTCCAGGGGCCCCCGGCCTGGCGCACGCTCGTCGAGTCCGTGCACGCGGTCGACGGCGGGCCGCTCGCCGACGCGCCCGTGCCGCAGGAGGACCCGGTGTTCCTCGTGCACCAGAAGGCCGAGGACGGCAACGGCAAGCTGGACCGCGGCATGGCGCCGCACCTCGGCGTCCCGCGCGACTTCGCCGACTGGCACTGGGCCGCCCAGCTCAACCAGGCCCGCGCCGTCCGGCACGCCGTCGAGCACTACCGCGCGTGGTGGCCGCGGACCGCGGGCTGGATCGTCTGGCAGCTCAACGACTGCTGGCCCGTCACCTCCTGGGCGGCCGTCGACTCCGCCGAGCGACCGAAGCCGCTCTGGTACGCGCTGCGCGCGGCCGGCGCCCCGCGGACGGTGTTCCTCGCCGAGCGGGACGGCGGCGTCGTGCTGGTCGCGACCAACGACACCGACGAGCCCTGGACCGGCACCGCGCACCTGCGCCGCGAGACGCTGGGCGGTGTGACGGCCGCCGCGGCCGGGCTGCCCGTGGTGGCCGAGGCCCGGTCCGTGGCCGTCGTGCCGGTGCCGGCCGACCTCGCGACCCCCGGCGACCCCACCGGCGAGGTGCTCGCCGCGCGGCTGGCCGACGGGGAGCGCGAGGCGCGGGCGACGCACGCGTTCGCCGAGGACGTGGACCTCCGCCTCGACCCGGGGGCGGTGCGGGCCACCGCCGCGCGCGAGCCCGGCGGCTACCGGGTCGAGGTCGTCGCCCGGTCGTACGCGGCCGACGTCACGCTGCACGCCGACCGGCTCGCGGCCGACGCCCTGGTGGACGACGCCCTGGTGACGCTGCTCGCCGGCGAGCGGGCGACGTTCCACGTGACGACGGACGCGGTGCTCGACCTGGCGGACCTGACGGCGGCGCCGGTGCTGCGGTCGGCGAACGACCTGCGGGCGGTGCCGCTCGCGGGCGGGCGCGAGCTCGAGGCCGACCTCGAGGCGGCCCGGTGACGCGCCGGTTCCCGGACGGCTTCCTCTGGGGCGCCGCCACGGCGGCGTACCAGGTCGAGGGGTCGACCGCGGCGGACGGGCGCGGCCCGTCGATCTGGGACACGTTCTCCCGCACCCCCGGCGCCGTGCTCGGCGGCCACACCGGCGACCTCGGCACCGACCACTACCGGCGGTTCGCCGACGACGTCGCGCTCATGGCCGACCTCGGGCTGCGGGCCTACCGGTTCTCCGTCGCGTGGCCGCGCGTGCAGCCGACGGGGCGCGGCCCGGCCAACCAGGCCGGGCTCGACTTCTACCGCCGGCTCGCCGACACGCTGCTCGCGCACGGCATCGACCCGGTCGTCACGCTCTACCACTGGGACCTGCCCCAGCCGCTGGAGGACGCCGGCGGCTGGCCCGCGCGGGACACCGCGTGGCGGTTCGCCGACTACGCGGGCCTGGTCGCGGGGGCGCTCGGCGACCGGGTCCCGCTGTGGACCACCCTCAACGAGCCGTGGTGCACCGCGTACCTCGGGTACGCGTCCGGCGAGCACGCCCCCGGGGTGCAGGACCCGGCCCGGGCGCTGGCCGCCGTGCACACGCTCAACCTGGCGCACGGGCTCGGCGCCCGGGCCGTCCGGGCGGCGGCGGGCGACGCCGCGCAGGTGTCCGTGACGCTGAACCTCCAGGTGAACCGGGCCGCGTCCGCCGCGCCCGCCGACGTGGCGGCGAAGGCGCGGCTCGACCGGGTCGCCAACGAGGTGTTCCTCGGTCCGCTGCTCGACGGCGCCTACCCCGACGAGGTCGTCGCCGAGACGGCGCACCTGACCGACTGGGGGTTCGTGCGGGACGGCGACCTGGACCTCGTGCGGACCCGGCTCGACGCGCTCGGGGTGAACTACTACACGACGGCGCTGGTGGGGGCGGACGGGGCCGGGGCCGTCGCGACGGCAGGGGCCGGGGACGCCGGGTCCGGGGAGGCCGACGTGCAGGCCGCGTCGCCCGCCGGCACGGAGCGGCCGCCCGCCAACCTCGTCGAGGGCGTGCGCTGGCGGCACCAGCCGGGGCCGCGGACCGCGATGGGCTGGGTGGTCGACCCGTCCGGGCTCACCGAGCTGCTGGTCGACCTGCACCGCCGCCGCCCGGACCTCCCGCTGCACGTCACCGAGAACGGCGCCGCGTACCCCGACGTCGTCGCGCCGGACGGCGGCGTGCACGACGCCGACCGGGTCGGCTACCTGCACGCGCACGTCGACGCCGTCGGGGCGGCGCTGGACGCCGGCGCGGACGTGCGCGGCTACTTCGCGTGGTCGCTGCTGGACAACTTCGAGTGGGCGTACGGGTACGAGCGCCGGTTCGGGATCGTGCACGTCGACTACGCGACGATGGCGCGCACCGTGAAGGACTCGGGCCACTGGTACCGACGGCTCGCGACGACGGGGGTGCTGCCGCCGGTGACCGACGTGGCCGCGGGCGAGGCCGCCGGCGCCGGGGTGGGGGCCGGGACGGCCGCCGCGGCGGGCTGACCCGCTCCCCTTGCCGGGGCGGGGCGGCGCGAGCATCCTCGTGCCGTCCCACCCGGCCGCCACCTGGGCGACCGGTGCCCGCCCGCCGCAGGAGGCACCGTGCTCACGCTGGAGCTGATCGTCGTCGTGCTGCTCGCGCTCCTGGCCGGCACGGCCCTGGGCCGCCGGTTCGGCGTCGCGCCGCCGCTGGTCCTGCTCGTCCTCGGGGTGGGCCTGGGGTTCCTGCCCGCGTTCCGCGGCCTGACGGTGCCGCCGGAGCTCGTGCTGCTGGTGGTGCTGCCCGCGCTGCTCTACTGGGAGAGCCTGACCACGTCGCTGCGCGAGATCCGGGCGAACCTGCGGGTGATCGTCCTGTCCAGCGTGCTGCTCGTGGTGGTGACCGCCGGCGTGGTCGCCGTCGTGCTGCACGCCCTGGGGATGCCGTGGGGGCCGGCGTGGATCCTCGGCGGCGTGCTCGCGCCGACCGACGCCACCGCGGTGGCCGGCGTCGCCAAGGGCATGCCGCGCCGCACCCTCACCACGCTGCGCGCCGAGAGCCTGGTCAACGACGGCACCGCCCTGGTCATCTACGCGATCGTGGTGCACGCCGTCGCCGAGCCGGTCACCGGCGGCTACCTCGCCGGCCGGTTCACGCTCTCCTACCTCGGCGGCGCGGCCGCGGGCGTCGCGGTGTGGTGGCTGGCGGTGCAGCTGCGCGAGCGGGTGCACGAGGCGATCCAGCAGAGCGTGATCAGCGTGCTGACCCCGTTCGCCGCGTTCCTGCTCGCCGAGCTCGTGGAGGCGTCCGGGGTGCTCGCGGTGGTCGTCGCCGGCCTGCTGCTCAGCCAGAGCGGGCCGCGGCTCATCCCCGCCGCCGCCCGCGTGCAGTCGCAGTCGTTCTGGGCGGTGGTCAGCCACGTGCTCAACGGTGCGCTGTTCGTGCTCGTCGGGATGCAGCTCGTCACGGCCGCGGACGGGCTGTCCTCGGCCGACCTGGCCCAGGCGGTGGGCTGGACCGCCGCGGCGTTCGGCGCGGTGATCGGCGCGCGGATGCTGTGGTTCCACACCACGCCCTACGTCGTGCGGGCGCTCGACCGCCGACCCGTGCAGCGCACCCGCCGGGTGTCCTGGCGGCACCGGATGCCCGGCGCGTGGGCGGGGTTCCGCGGCGCGGTGTCGCTGGCCGCCGCGCTCGGCGTCCCCGAGACGACCGCGGACGGGGCGCCGTTCCCCGGCCGGGACGTCATCATCTTCGTCACCGGCGGCGTCATCCTGGCGACGCTGCTGATCCAGGGGCTGACGCTGCCGGCCGTCGTGCGCTGGGCGCGCCTGCCCGTCGACGACGGCGTCGAGGGCGAGCGGCACCACGCGGAGAAGGTGGCGACCCGCGCCGCCCTGGACGCCCTGCCGGTCGAGGCCGAGCGGCTCGGGCTGACCGGCAAGGTCGTCGCCAAGCTCGAGGCGGAGTACCGGATGCACGCCGAGGCGCTCGCCGAGGCCGGCGCCGAGCACCCGGACGACGGGCGCCCGCGCGAGGCCGACTTCGACGCGCTCCGGCTGGCGGTGCTCGCGCACAAGCGGGCCGCGGTGGTGCGGCTGCGGGACGAGCGCACGATCGACGACATCGTGCTGCGCGAGGTGCAGGCGCAGCTCGACGCGGAGGAGGTCCGGCTGACCCGCGGCGCGCTGTCCCCGGAGTGAGGTGGGCAGCGCCGGCGCGCGCGTGTCGGGGGTGGGCGGCAGGATGACGACCGTGCTGCTCGCCGACGTCGCCGCCACCAGCGCGGGCCTGGCCGCGACCCGCTCGCGCCTGGCCAAGCGCGCCCTGCTCGTCGACCTGCTCCGCCGCACCGGCCCGGAAGAGGTGCCCGTCGTCGCGCGGTACCTCGCCGGCGAGCTGCGGCAGCGCCGCACCGGCCTCGGCTGGCGGTCCCTGCGCGACCTGCCGCCGCCTGCCGCGGAGCCGTCCCTGGACGTGCTGGCCGTGGACGCGGCCTTCGAGCGGATGGCCGGCCTGTCCGGCCCGGGCTCCGCGGGCGCGCGGGCCGCGCTGGCGGCCGACCTGTTCGGCGCCGCCACCGCCGACGAGCAGCGGTTCCTGGCGGGCCTGGTGTCCGGCGAGGTCCGGCAGGGCGCGCTCGACGCGCTGCTGCTGGACGCGGTCGCCGAGGCCGCGGGCGTGCCGGTCGCGACCGTCCGCCGGGCGGCGATGCTGGCGGGCGCGAGCGAGCCGGTCGCCGAGGCCGCCCTCGCGGCGGCCACCCCCGAGGAGGCCCGGGCCGCGCTGGACGCGTTCGGGCTCGCCGTCGGCCGCCCGGTCCGGCCCATGCTCGCGGCGTCCGCGCCCGACGTGGCCGCCGCGGTCGCCGGGTTCGACGGCCGGGCGGTCGTCGTCGACGCCAAGCTCGACGGCATCCGGATCCAGGTGCACCGCGACGGCGACGACGCGCGCGTCTACACCCGCAGCCTCGACGACATCACCGCACGGGTGCCCGAGGTGGTCGAGGCCGCGCTCGCGCTGCCGGTGCGCTCGGCGGTGCTCGAC
>NZ_DASQCJ010000196.1:0-1933 GCF_035634735.1 Cellulomonas sp. | reverse complement strand
AGGTGCTCCGTCACGGCGAGGACTGTAGGCGACGGCACCGACGACCCGCGACCGCCGGCCCCACGCCGAGAGAGGACCTCCCGCACGAGATAGGGCGCACTGAGGTCCTATCTCGGCGCAGGGGTCCTATCTCGGCGGTCGCGCCCGCGAGCAGGGGGGGCTAGGCCAGCCAGGCGGCGGGGTCGTCGGCCACCGCGCGGAGGACGACCAGCGCGGCGCCGTCCAGGGCCGCGTGCTCTCCGCCCGCGGCGACGCCGACCCGCGCGTCCGCCCAGGCCGCCGCCAGGACGCGCGACCGCAGCTGCCCGACGACGGCGTCCGTCAGCCACGGGGCGAGCGGCGCGTAGATGCCACCGAGCACCACCCGCTCGACGTCGACGAGGTTGACGAAGTTCGCCAGCGCCACGCCCAGCGCGTCGCCCGCGGACCGCAGCGCCCGCGCCGTGCGCTCGTCGCCGGCGCCGGCCGCGGCCAGCAGCACGTCGACCGGCTCCTCGACGTCCCGCCCCGCCGCGCGCAGCAGCGCGTCCTTGCCGGCGTACTGCTCCAGGCAGCCGCGCGCGCCGCAGGTGCACCGCGGGCCCCGCTGGTCGACGACGGTGTGCCCGAGCTCGCCGCTCCAGCCGTGCCGGCCCGCGAACACCTCGCCGTCGAGCACGATCGCGGCGCCGATGCCGACCTCGCCGGACACGTAGAGGAAGGACTGCCCGGCCGCGCCGGCGCGCGCCTCGGCCCGGGCGGCGAGGTTCGCCTCGTTGGCCAGCCGGACCGCGAGGCCGTCGACCTCCGGGTGGCCGGCCAGCAGCGCCACCACGTCGACGTCCCGCCAGCCGAGGTTCGGGGCCAGCCGGAGCGGGCCGGTCCCGCGGTCCACCAGGCCGGGCAGCGCCAGGCACATCCCGGCCAGCCGGGCGCCGGCGGGCAGCGCGGCGCGCACCTCCCCCACCAGCGCGGCCAGCACGCCGAGCACCCGCGCGGGGTCGCTGCGCCGGTAGTCGCCGCGGGTCTCCCGGTGCGCGAGCACCCGCCCGGCCAGGTCGAGCGCCCGCACCCCCACGTAGTCGACGTTCACCTCGGCGCCGAGGCCGACGACCGTGCCGGACGCGGGCACCAGCGGGACCGCCGGGCGGCCGGCCCGGGCCGTGGCGGCGGGCGGCAGCTCGGCGACCAGGCGCGCGCCGATCAGCAGGTCCACCAGGGCGGACACCGCGCCGCGGGTCAGGCCCGTGGCCGTGGCGACGTCCGCGCGGGACGGCGGCGGCGCGTCCCCGGCGGGGCCCGCGGCGTCCAGCACGTGCCGCAGCACCAGCGCGAGGTTGTGCTCCCGGAGGCTGCCCTGGCGGGCGGGGACCCGACGGCGGGCGGTCGTCGCGGGCGCGCCGCCGGGCTCGGTCATGCGGTTGACCCTAGCCGGTCGCGGCGATAAGTTCGTTCACAAGACAAACCTCGACGAGGAGTGATGATGGTGCGCACGCCCACCCGCGACGACAAGTTCTCCTTCGGTCTCTGGACCGTCGGCTGGAACGCCCAGGACCAGTTCGGCAGCGCGAGCCGGCCGTGGCTCGACCCGGTGGAGTCGGTGCACAAGCTCGCCGAGCTCGGCGCCGCGCACGTGACCTTCCACGACGACGACGTGGTGCCGTTCGGCTCCGACGACGCCGAGCGCGACCGCATCCTCGGCCGGTTCAAGCAGGCGCTCGCCGACACCGGCATCACGGTCGAGATGGTCACCACCAACACCTTCAGCCACCCGATCTTCAAGGACGGCGCGTTCACGTCGAACGACCGCCGGGTGCGCCGCTACGGCCTGCGCAAGGTCATCCGGAACGTCGACCTGGCCGCCGAGCTCGGCGCCGACACGTTCGTCATGTGGGGCGGCCGCGAGGGCGCGGAGTACGACTCCGCCAAGGACCTCAACGCCGCGCACGACCGG
>NZ_DASQCJ010000195.1:0-24091 GCF_035634735.1 Cellulomonas sp. | reverse complement strand
GCGCCCGCGCGTTCCGCACGGGAACGGCAGCCCCTCCGGGCGGCGTCGAGGCTGCTCTGGCGTGACGCTCTGAAGCGGACGATCGCGTCCGCGCAGTTCGTTGCGGAGCCCTGGAGGCTTCCAAGCTCGGATGCACATGCGATCGTCGGGTCCATGGAACACGAAGACTCGACGCCAGGAGGACTCGACGGGCCAGGCATGTATCCGACGAGCGACTCGGAGAGTCTCACCGCTGAGCAGTGCAGGGAACTGGACTGCTCGATGTTCGAATCAAACGCTCCGGCGTACTGGCGGTCCCGAATCGACATGCTCCTGCGGGAGCCAGCGCCGGTCGATTACTCCGCGGATCTCGCGGCGGAGATCGCGGCCTTGGGGCTGGACCCGCGCATGCTCGCCGACACCCAACCGTCGGAACGTGAACGAGAGCAGCAGCGAGCGCTCGACGCGTTCGCTCTGCGGCAGCACATCGCGGAGTCGCTGGTTCGGCTCGTCCATGGTGTCGTCACAGTCTGGGAGCGCCCTTGCTGGAGTGTGTGGGCTGAGATGGCGTCGAACCGGGACGACGGCGCAGCGCTCGTGAACGTCTTAAGGCAAGTTGAGGAGTCAGGCGTCCCCTTCGACTTGTTCTTGCCGATCGATGAGGCCAACCGCTTCCGCAACGCGCCGCCGGAGGAACTTCTTGACGGCGTACGCATCCACTGGCAGTGGGTCCGCCGCGCCATGGACCTCCTGGTGAACGATCGACTCGACACCAACGCAGGCAACAACAAATTGAAGCATGGATTCGCCGTTCGCCAGCGCGACGACCTGCGAATCGAGTTCGTAACAACGCCACCGAACGAGGACGGGACGATTCCTCTGTCGGCGTTCGAGCGCTCCGTCCCGATCATCGACGCGGTCGCGTTCGAGTTCCTCGAGCGGCTGCCGAAGCGCCACTCGCACGCTGGTTCGTGGGAGGTGACTGTCCTCAACCTGCGACCGGCGCCGCTGCTCGCCGAGGCGCTGATGCTCTCCACGGTGTGGACGTCCGTGTTCGTGGCTGCAGCATCCCGGCATTGGGACGGCCGGGAGGCCGAGGCTCCCACGTACCCTCGGCTACTCGCGCTCGGACCACCGCCCCAGCGCGTAACCCGCGCGGCTGTCGGCCTTCGCCAGTCCTTGACGGCACCGACCAACGGCGCGGCGCCCCGTGGCTTCGTCGTCGAGACACCCGACTCGACCGTGACACTGACACCCACCGGCAGGGGCAAGCGCGGTGTGAATGATGCGACCGCCGACTCACAGGGCGACGCGCGTTACGACCGCGTCGAAGCTGGGATGCTCGGGCCGTGCTCGATGACGGCGCCGCTTCGACCCCTCAGCCGACCTGCCACTGAACGGAGAGTGCTCGACTTCTCGGATCGGCAAGGGCGTGGCTTGCGGACGCGATGACAGCGTGGGTTGACGACGACTATCGGAAGGTCGCCGAGCTAACCATCTCGTCGCGGTGCCCCCAGCAGGACTCGAACCTGCAACCGACGGATTAGAAGGCCGTTGCTCTATCCATTGAGCTATGGAGGCGTCGCCGGCCGCCGCGCGGCGGGCCGCGCGACCGGCGGACCCAGGGTACGCGCCCGCCGCGGCCCGGTCCGGCGGCCCCGCCGGGCACCGCGGGCAGAAGTCGCCGCAGGTCACACGGCGCGCACGTTTGGCCCGCCCCCCGTTCACACGAGAGGATGACGGGGTGAACGTGCAGGCGGAGAGCTCGGCGGCGCGGGACGTCCTCGACCGGCCGCTGGCCGCGACGTCCCTGCTCGACGCCCTGACCGACCTCCTGCGCGACGTCCGGGCCACCGAGTTCCCGCTCGAGGTGCCGGGCGTCGGCGCCGCGCGGGCCTCCCGCACCCGGCTGGTCGACCAGCTCGCGGACCACCTGGTCCCGCGCCTGCGGCAGCTGTCCGCGCCGGCGATCGTGGTGGTCGCCGGGTCGACCGGGGCGGGCAAGTCGACGCTGGTGAACTCGCTGGTCGGGACCGAGGTGACGACCGCCGGCGTGCTGCGGCCGACCACCCGCCGGCCGGTGCTCGTGCACCACCCCGACGACGGCGAGCTGGTCCGCGAGCACCCGGTGACCGACGCGGTGGAGATCGTCGCCTCGGACCGGGTGCCCCGCGGCATCGCGCTGATGGACGCGCCCGACGTCGACTCCGTCGAGGAGGCCAACCGGCGCTCGGCGCACCGGCTGCTCGAGGCGGCGGACCTGTGGCTGTTCGTCACGACCGCGGCGCGGTACGGCGACGCGCTGCCGTGGCGGGTGCTCACCGGCGCGACCGAGCGCGGGGCCTCCGTCGCGATGGTGCTGAACCGGGTCGACCCGGCGTCGCTGCCGACGGTGCGCGGCGACCTGCTGGACCGGCTGCGCTCGCACGGCATGCAGGGGTCGCCGCTGTTCGTGGTGCCGGACCTCGGCCCGCACGAGGGGCTGATGGACCCGCCGCTGGTCGCGCCGATCACGCGCTGGCTGACGATGCTCGCCGGCGCCGACCGGGCGCGCACGGTCGTGGCGCGGACGCTGCGCGGGTCGTTCGCCGCGCTGCGGCCGTGGGTCGACGAGCTGGTGGAGGCGGTGGACCGCCAGGCCGAGGCCGCGACCGCGGTGCGCTCCGCCCTCGAGGACGCCGTGCGCGCGCCGGCCGAGGACGCCCGCCGGACGATCACGCGCGGCGCCGTGGCGCAGGGCGCGGTGCAGGCCCGGTGGACGGAGCTGACCGCGCCGGGCGCGGCGCTCGCGGACGTGGTCAAGGGCGGTGGCCGGGTCGACCGGTCGCGCCGTGCCGGGCGGGACCGCGCGGCCGCGGTCATGCCGCTGGTCCAGGACCTGGTGTCGTCCGCGAGCTCCACGCTGTCCGCCGTCGGCGCCGCCACCGAGACCGCGCTGCGCGACGCGCTGGCGACCGGCCCCGCGGGGGCGACGACGCTCGCGGGCGACTGGTCGACCGCGGACCGGGCGGCGGACCGGCCGCGCGAGGTCGAGCGGGCCGCCCGGGACTGGGTCGGCGGCGCCGTCGAGGTGCTGACCGCCGACGACGCCGCGCCGGCGCCCGCCGGCGAGGACCGCGCCGCGAGGCGCGCCGCCGGGAAGGCCGCCAAGCGGGCCGCCGCCGCGCAGCGCGCGCTCGGGGACGAGGGCCTGGCCGCGCTCGCGCTCGCCTCCGCCGCGGGCCTGGAGCCGGCCGACCGGATGCTGGTCGACCTGCTGGGCGACCGCGGCACCGCTGTGGCCGCGACCCTCCGGGACCGGCTCGCGCAGCACGCCGCCGACCAGGCCGGGCGCGAGCGGGACGCGGCCGTCGCGGTGCTCGACCGCCCGGCGCTCGCACCCGACGCCGCGTCGACGCTGCGGCTGCGGCTGGCCGTGATCAAGGGGCTGACATGACCGACCCGCGCAGCGACACCGCGGCGCTCACCAAGCGGCTGGCCCGGCTCGACGAGGCGCTGGCGGTGGGCGGCGACCGCGTCGACCCGGCCGTCGCGACCCGGGTGCGGGGGATCGGCGACCAGGTGCGGACCCGGCTGGCCCTCGGCGTCGACCACACGGTCGTGGCGCTGCTCGGCGGCACCGGCTCCGGGAAGTCGAGCCTGTTCAACGAGATCTGCGGCCTGGAGTTCGCCGAGGTGGGCGTCAAGCGGCCCACGACCTCCCAGCCGACCGCCTGCGTCTGGGGCGGGGGCGGCGAGAAGCTGCTCGACTGGCTGGACGTGGCGGAGGACCGCCGGATCGAGCGGGAGAGCGCCCTCGACGGCGACACCGAGGCGCCGCTCCGCGGCCTGGTGCTGCTCGACCTGCCCGACCACGACTCGATCGAGGACGCGCACCGCGAGGCCGTCGACCGGCTGCTGCCGATGGCGGACCTGCTGATCTGGGTCGTCGACCCGCAGAAGTACGCCGACGACTCGCTGCACTCCGGCTACCTTCGCGGGCTGGTCGGGCACGAGGGCGCCATGCTCGTCGTGCTGAACCAGGTCGACACGGTGCCCGCGGAGCAGCGGGAGGCGCTGACCGCCGACGTCGGCCGGCTGCTGGCGGCGGACGGGCTCACGGGCGTCGAGGTGCGGACCACGTCCGCGCGCACCGGCGAGGGCGTCGCCGAGATGCGGGACACGCTGGCCGAGGTCGTGGGGCGGCAGAGCCTCGCGGCGCGGCGCGCGTCCGCCGAGATCACCGACGCGGCGCGGCTCGTGCAGGGCGAGGTCGGCGACGCGGAGCCGCCGGCGGACGCGCTCGACGTGACGCCGGTCGCGGTGACGCTCGCGCACGCCGCGGGGCTGCCGGCGCTGGCCGACGCGGTCGCGGCGGTGGTGCGGGGGAGCGCGACGACCGTGCCGGAGCTGGTCTCGGTGCAGGAGGGCGCGGTCGCGCTCGCGCGGGGCCAGTGGACCGACGCCGTCACCGCCCGGCTGCCGCGGCGCTGGGTCGAGGCCGTGCGCGGCGCGCTGGCCGGGACCGAGGAGATCCGGTCGGCCGCCGACGAGGCGCTGTCCCGGGTCGCGGTCGTGACCCGGCGGTCTCGGCTCGCGGTGGCGCTGCTCGTGCTGGCGGTGGTGCTCGCCGTCGGCGCGGTGGCCGCCGCCGGCGCGGGGGCGTGGCGCACCTGGGGCTCGGGCACCGGGCCGGACGAGCTGCTGCGGCTGGGCTGGCCGCTGGCGGCCGGGCTCGCGGTGCTGGCGGCGCTGTGCGCGTGGCTGGCGGTGCGGGCGCGGCGCGCGGCGGCGACGCGGCGGGCGGAGCGGGTGCGGCGGGACGGGCGCGAGGCGCTCGAGGGCGTGGCCCGGCGCTGCCTGGCGGAGCCGACGGCGACCGTGCTCGCGGACCACCGGCGGGTGCGGGAGCTGGTCGCGGGGGCACGCGAGGGCTGAGGGCCCGCGCGGCGCGGCCCGGGGTGCGTGATCGCGGGGCGCCGAGTCCTCCACAGGCGCCGGGGCGTGCGTCGTCCCCAGGTCCGGTGCGGCCGCCGGGCGCGGGCGGTGCGCGGCCGGGCAGCGTCGTGCCCACGGCCGGCCCGCTCGGGCGCCGGCCCCGGGCAGCAGGAGGACGCATGGCGGTCAACGAGCTCACGGTGACGGTGGTCGGCTGGGTCGGCAGCGACCCGGTCCAGTACCTCGGCGACGACGGGCAGGTCCCGTTCACCAAGTTCCGCCTGGCCAGCACGCCGCGGGTGTACGACCGCGACCAGGACGGGTACGTGGACGCCGACACCAGCTGGTTCACGGTCAAGACGTTCCGGCACCTCGCGCTGAACGTCGCGGAGGCGGTGCGCCGGGGCGAGCCGGTGGTGGTGCACGGCCGGCTGCGGCTGGTCGACTGGGCGACGCCGGACGGGCGGTCGCGCACCACCGCCGAGCTGACGGCGGACGCGGTGGGCCACGACCTGTCGCGGGGGACGACGCGGTTCACGCGGACGGTGCACGTGGCGCGCGGCGCGGGCGGGGTCGGCGACGACGGAGGTGCGGGCGACCCGGGCGCGGGGGGCGACGACGGGGCCGGTGCGGGCGGTCCGGGCGGTCCGGGCGGGAACGGGGCCGCGGCGGGGGAGTCGGCGCCGGTCGACCTCAGCCGGGCGGTGGAGCTGCCCGACGACGACCCGCCGGCGGGGGACGTGTCGCCCGCGGAGCCGCTGACGGCCTGACGGTCGCCGCGGCGGCGCGGTCCCCGGGGCCGGGATCGCCTAGGCTGGGGGATCGCGCCGTCGCCCGGCACCCGCGAGGTCGCCCGGCGCGCGCGGACACCGGTACCGACGACCCCGAGGCGGACGAGAAGCCAGTGGCTGAGTTCATCTACAGCATGTACAAGGCGCGGAAGGCGCACGGCGACAAGGTCATCCTCGACGACGTCTCGCTGAACTTCCTGCCCGGCGCCAAGATCGGCGTCGTCGGGCCGAACGGCGCGGGCAAGTCGACCATCCTCAAGATCATGGCCGGGCTGGACCAGCCCTCCAACGGCGAGGCGCGCCTCAGCCCCGGCTTCACGGTCGGCATCCTCCAGCAGGAGCCGCCGCTGAACGAGGAGAAGACCGTCCTCGGCAACGTCCAGGAGGGCGTCGCCGAGATCAAGGGCAAGATCGACCGGTTCAACGAGATCTCCGCCCTCATGGCCGAGCCCGACGCCGACTTCGACGCGCTGCTCGCCGAGATGGGCCAGCTGCAGGAGGCCATCGACGCCGCCGACGCGTGGGACCTCGACGCCCAGCTGGAGCAGGCGATGGACGCCCTGCGCTGCCCGCCGCCGGACGCCGACGTGTCGGTGCTGTCCGGTGGTGAGCGCCGCCGCGTCGCGCTCTGCAAGCTCCTGCTCGAGAAGCCCGACCTGCTGCTCCTCGACGAGCCCACCAACCACCTCGACGCCGAGAGCGTGCTCTGGCTCGAGCAGCACCTCGCCACGTACCCCGGCGCCGTCCTCGCGGTCACCCACGACCGGTACTTCCTGGACCACGTCGCGGAGTGGATCTGCGAGGTCGACCGCGGCCGGCTGTACCCGTACGAGGGCAACTACTCCACCTACCTGGAGAAGAAGGCCGCCCGCATGGAGGTGCAGGGCAAGAAGGACGCCAAGCTCGCCAAGCGCCTGAAGGACGAGCTCGAGTGGGTCCGCTCCTCGGCGAAGGGCCGCCAGGCCAAGTCGAAGGCCCGCCTGGCCCGCTACGAGGAGATGGCGGCGGAGGCCGACCGGACCCGCAAGCTCGACTTCGAGGAGATCCAGATCCCGCCGGGCCCGCGTCTGGGCAGCGTCGTGCTGGAGGCCGAGAAGCTCGAGAAGGGCTTCGGCGACCGCGTCCTCATCGACGGCCTGAGCTTCACGCTGCCGCGCAACGGCATCGTCGGCGTCATCGGCCCGAACGGCGTCGGCAAGACCACGCTGTTCAAGACGATCGTGGGCCTGGAGCCGCTCGACGGCGGCTCGCTCAAGGTCGGCGAGACGGTGTCGGTGTCCTACGTCGACCAGTCGCGCGGCGGCATCGACCCGAAGAAGACGCTGTTCGAGGTCGTGTCCGACGGGCTCGACTTCATCAAGGTCGGCAACGTCGAGATGCCGTCCCGCGCCTACGTCGCCTCGTTCGGCTTCAAGGGCCCGGACCAGCAGAAGCCCGCGGGCGTGCTGTCCGGCGGCGAGCGCAACCGCCTGAACCTCGCGCTCACCCTCAAGCAGGGCGGCAACCTGCTGCTGCTCGACGAGCCCACCAACGACCTCGACGTCGAGACCCTCGGCTCGCTGGAGAACGCCCTGCTGGAGTTCCCCGGCTGCGCCGTCGTGGTGTCCCACGACCGGTGGTTCCTCGACCGGGTGGCGACGCACATCCTGGCCTACGAGGGCACCGAGGAGAACCCGGCGAGCTGGTACTGGTTCGAGGGCAACTTCGCCTCCTACGAGGAGAACAAGGTGTCGCGCCTCGGCGCCGACGCGGCTCGGCCGCACCGCGTGACCTACCGCAAGCTCACGCGCGACTGAACCACCCCGCACCACCCGCGCCGGCCGCCGCTCCCCACCCGGGAACGGCGGCCGGCGCGCGTCCCAGGGCGGGTGGCGGCCGCGGACGGCAGGATGGGCGGCATGGCCGACGACACGCCCCCGCCCGCCGCCGGCGCGGTGACCGGCGCGGTGACCGGCGCGGACGCCGCGCTCGCCGACGCCCTGGACCGGCTGCGCGCCCGGCTCCGCGACCTCGCGCTGCCGCTGGACGCCCCCGGCGCCGCGCAGGCGCGCTCCGACCGCCGGGCGGCCCTCGACCAGCTCGACGACTACCTGCTGCCGCGGCTCCGCTCGGCGGGGGCGCCGCTGCTCGTCGTGGTCGGCGGGTCGACCGGGGCGGGCAAGTCGACGCTGGTGAACTCGCTGCTCGGCGAGCGGGTCAGCGACCCCGGCGTGCTGCGGCCGACGACGCGCTCGCCCGTGCTGGTCCACCACCCGCTGGACGGCGGCTGGTTCGCCGGCGACCGGGTCCTGCCGGGGCTCGCGCGCCTGGCGGGCGACCGGGCGCCGGGTGCGGACCCGGCCGCCGAGCCGGGCGCCGCCGCGGTCCGGCTCGTCCCCAGCCCGGCGCTGCCCCGCGGCCTCGCGCTGCTGGACGCCCCGGACGTCGACTCCGTCGAGGAGGCGAACCGCCGGCTCGCGGCCCAGCTGCTCGCCGCCGCCGACCTGTGGCTGTTCGTCACCACCGCCGCGCGGTACGCCGACGCGGTGCCGTGGGACCTGCTGCACACGGCCGCCGAGCGGCACGCCCAGGTCGCGCTCGTCGTCGACCGGGTGGACCCGGGCTCCGAGGCGGCGGTGGAGGACCTGCGCCGGATGCTCGACGCGAACGGGCTGGCGGCCGCGCCGCTGTTCCCCGTCGCGGAGGGCGTCGGCCCGGACGGCCTGCTCCCGGAGGAGGCGGTCGGCCCGGTGGCGGCCTGGCTGTCGGACCTCGGCGGCGACGCGGCCGCCCGGCGCGCGGTGGCGGTCGCGACGCGGGACGGCGTGGTCGACGACCTCGCCCGCCGCGGGCTCGCGCTCGCGCAGGCGGCCGACGACCAGGTGGTGGCGGACACCCGGCTGCGGGACGCCGTCGCGCGCGCCTACGCCGAGGCGGCCACGCAGGTCGCGGCGGCGACCTCGGACGGGGCGATGCTCCGCGGCGAGGTGCTGGCCCGGTGGCAGGAGCTGGTCGGCACCGGTGACCTGCTGCGGTCCGTCGAGCGCGGCGTGGGCCGCGTGCGGGACGCGGTCGTCGGGTTCGTCCGCGGCCGCCCCGCCGCCCAGGCACCCGTCGAGCAGGCGATCGCGCACGGGCTGGCCGCCGTGGTGCTGGACGCCGCGGACGCCGCTGCCGAGCGCACGCACGCCGCCTGGCGCGGCGACCCGTCGGGCGCCGGGCTGCTGCCGGACCTCGGCCTGTCCCGGTCGTCGGCCACGCTGCGGGCCGAGGTGGACCGGGAGATCCGCGCGTGGCAGGCGGACGTGCTGGCGCTGGTGGGCGAGCAGGGCGCGCAGCGGCGCGGCACCGCCCGGGCGCTGTCGTTCGGGGTGAACGCGCTCGGCGTCAGCCTCATGGTGCTGGCGTTCGCGTCGACGGGCGGGCTGACCGGCGTCGAGGTGGGCATCGCCGGCGGCACGGCGGTCGTCGCGCAGAAGCTGCTGGAGGCGGTCTTCGGCGACGACGCGGTGCGCCGGCTGACCGGGGAGGCGCGGGAGCGGCTCGACGCACGGGTGCGCGACGTGCTCGCGGGCGAGGCCGCGCGGTACACGGCGCAGCTCGACGCGCTGGTGGTGTCCGGCGGGTCGGCGCTGCGCGGGGCGGCGACGGCGGTGGCGGACGCGGCGCGGGCGGAGCGCGCGGGCCGCGCGGGCGAGGCGGCGGGGCCGGCGGCGGGCGACGCGGCCGGGCCGGCGGCGGGGGCGACCGCCGGGGCGACCGCGAGCCTGCGCGGCGCGGACCGGTGGCGCGCCGCGGCGGGCGGCGCCGGGCCGGGCCGGACCCCGGGCGGCGCGGGCGGCACGTGGCCGGGCGCCGCGGGGAGCACGCGCGGCGGCGGGGGCGTGGCGGGCGCGGGGACGCACGACGCCGGCGGCCGCGACGCCGACGCCGACGCCGACGCCGCCCGCGACCGCCCGCGCGGCGGGTTCTGGCGGCGGCTGCTCGGCCGGGAGGACCGCGGATGAGCGTCCCGCTGCACGACCGGGTCGCCGCGCTGGCCGCGGCGCTCGACGCGGGCGAGGGCCGGCTGCCCGCGGAGGTGGTCACGGACGGCCGGGCGGTGCTGGCCCGGGTCGGCGAGCGCGCGGCCCTGTCCGCCGAGCACACGGTCGTCGCGCTGGCCGGCGCCACCGGCTCGGGCAAGTCGTCGCTGGTGAACGCCCTGGTCGGCGAGGAGGTCGCCCGCCCGGGCGTGCAGCGCCCGACGACCGGCGAGGCGCTGGCGGCGGTCCGCGGGCCGGGCGCCGACCCGCTGCTCGACTGGCTCGGGGTGCGGCGGCGGCACGGGCTGCCGGCCGGGCCGGGCGCGGCGGGGTCGCGGCTGGTGCTGCTCGACCTGCCGGACCACGACTCGGTCGTCGAGGCGCACCGGCTGCGGGCGGAGCACCTGATCGAGCGGGTCGACCTGCTGGTCTGGGTCGTCGACCCGCAGAAGTACGCCGACGCGGCGCTGCACGAGCGGTACCTCCGCCCGCTGGCCCGGCACGCGGAGGTCGTCGTGCTGGTGCTCAACCAGGCGGACCGGCTCGGGCCCGCCGAGGTGGACGCGGTGCTCGCGGACCTCCGGCGGCTCGCGGCCGCGGACGGGCTGCCGGGCGTGCGGACGCTCGCGGTCTCCGCGCGCACCGGCGACGGCGTGCCCGCGCTGCGGGACCTGCTCGACGACGCCGCGGAGCGTCGCCGGGTCGCCGTCGCGCGGATGACGGCGGACGTCGAGGTGGCGGCGCGCCGGGTGCTGGACGCGTGCGGCGCGGCCCCCGGGCGGCGGCGCGGCCGGGACGACGCCGGCCTGCCCGCGCTGGCGGACGCGCTCGCCGACGCCGCGGGTGTGCCCGTGGTGGTCGAGGCGGTGCGGCGGGCCGCGGTGCGGCGCGCCTCGGCGCGGGCCGGGTGGCCGCCGGTGCGCTGGCTCGCGCGGCTCCGGCCCGACCCGCTGCGCCGGCTGCACCTCGCGACGGGGTCCCTCCCGGGGCGCCGCCGGGGCCGGGGCGGCCCGGCCGACGACGTCGAGCCGGGCGCCGTCGAGCGCACCTCGCTGCCGCCCGCCGGGCCCGCCGCCCGCGCCGCCGCGTCGTCGGCCGTGCGCCGGTACGTCGACGGCGCCGCCGCGGACGCCCCGGACGCCTGGGCGCTGGCGGTCCGGGACGCGGTGGGGTCCGCCGACCTGGCCGAGGACCTGGACCGGGCCGTCGGGTCGACGACGCTGCTCCCCGACCGGCCGGGGGCGTGGGTGCGGGTCGCCGGGGTCGTGCAGTGGGTGCTGCTCGCGGCGGCGGTCGCCGGGGCGCTGTGGCTCGCGGCGCTCGCCGGGCTGGCGTACCTGCAGCTGCCCGCGCCGCGCACGCCGGAGTGGGGGCCGTTCCCGGTGCCGACCGCGCTGCTCGCCGGCGGGCTGCTCGCCGGGGCGCTGCTGGCGCTGCTGGCGTCGGTGCTCGCGCGGCTGCGGGCGCGGGGCCGGGCGCGCGCGGCGCGGGCCCGGCTGCTCGCGGCGGTGACCCGGGTGGCGCGGGACCGGGCGGTCGACCCGGCCGGGGCGGTGCTCGCGGACCTGGCGGCGTGCCGGGACCAGGCGCGCCGGGCGGCGGGGGACCGGGGCCGCTGACCGCGCGTGCGGCCGACGCCACACGCGCGCCGCGCCCGCGCACGCCGCGACGAGGGGCAGGATGCTGGGGGCGCCACCCCGCGGCGCCGCACCGAGGAACGGGGGACGCATGACCAGGCTCCGGGTGCCGGTCCAGCTGCGCTGGTCCGACATGGACGCGTACGGGCACGTGAACAACGTCGAGCTGCTGCGGCTGCTCGAGGAGGCGCGCATCGAGGCGTTCTGGGCGCACCCCGCGCCCGCCGACCTGCTGGGCGACAGCTCGGCGCCCGCGCCCGCCGGCCCGGCCGACCGCGAGACCTGGCCGACCGCCGTGCTCGACGCCGGACCGGGCGCGCGCACCGCGACGCTCGTCGCCCGGCAGGAGGTCGAGTACCTGCGCCCGCTGGGCTACCGCCGCGCGCCGGTCGTCGTCGACATGTGGATCGGCCACCTCGGCGGGGCGAGCATCGACGTCTGCTACGAGGTGCACGACGCGTCCCCGGACGACTCCGGCGCCGGCCCGGGCCCGTACGCCCGCGCGGTGACCACGCTGGTCCTGGTGGACGCCGCGAGCGGCGCGCCCCGCCGCATCGGCGAGACCGAGCGCGCGGCGTGGCTCCCCTACGTCGAGGACGCCCCGACCTTCCGCCGCCGCGCCCGCTGACCCCGGCCCGCCCTTCCCCCGCCGAGATAGGACCTCCGCGCCGAGATAGGGCCGCAGACGGTCCTATCTCGGCGTGACGGTCCTATCTCGACGCCCGCGGCCTGCGACACGATCAGCGCGGGAGGTCGCGGCGCGCGCGCTCCGCGGTCTCCGCCGCGCGGGCGATGTTGCGCTGCATCCCGCCGAACACCACCCCGTGGAACGGGTACACCGACCACCAGTACAGCTGCCCCAGCAGCCCGTGCGGGTGGAACACGGCGCGCTGCGCGAACCGGGTCGGCGGCGTGGTCCAGCGCTCGGGCGAGACGTCGGAGGGCCGGGCGGTGGCGTCGGCGTCCTGCGCCGCCGGCCGCGCGGGCTCGTCGCCCTCGGGCTCCACGCGCAGCTCCAGCCACGCCAGCCCGGGCAGTCGCATCTCGGCGCGCAGCCGCAGCAGCCGGCCGGGCTGCACCTCCTCGACCCGCCAGAAGTCCACCGCGTCGTCGACGACGAGCCGCCGCGGGTCCCGCCGGCCGCGGCGCAGGCCCGGCCCGCCGACGACCCGGTCCATCAGGCCCCGGACCCGCCAGGCGAGCGACCACGAGTACCAGCCGCGCTCGCCGCCGACGGACTCCAGCACCCGCCAGAGCGCCGCCGGGGACGCGTCCACCTCGACGGAGCGCGCGTCCTCGTAGAGGGAGCCGCCGGCCCAGTCCGGGTCGGACGGCAGCGGCTCGGACGGCGCGCCGGGCACGCCGGCCGACGACCAGCGCGTCGTCACGTCGGCCTCGCGGATCCGGGCGAGTGCGAGCCGCAGCGCCCGCGGGAACGAGATCAGCCCCTCCGGCGGGTCCGGCACGTGCTGCGCGATGTCGTGCTCGTCGCAGACGACCTCGTGCACCAGCGACTCGACCAGGGGCCGCGCGATCCCGGACGGCACCGGCGTGACGAGCCCGACCCAGTGGCTCGACAGCCGGGGCGTCAGCACGGGCACCTTCACGATGATCCGCCGCGGCAGCCCCGCCGCCTTCGCGTACCCCTGCATCATGTCGCGGTAGGTCAGGACGTCCGGCCCGCCGATGTCGAACTCCCGGCTGACCTCCGGCGGCATCGACGCCGAGCCGACGAGGTAGCGCAGCACGTCCCGCACGGCGATCGGCTGGATCCGGTTGTCCAGCCACTTCGGCACGGTCATCGCGGGCAGCCGCTCGGTGAGGTACCGCATCATCTCGAACGACGCCGACCCCGAGCCGAGGATCACGGCCGCGCGCAGCACCGTCGTCGGGACGCCGGAGGCCAGCAGGATCTCGCCGACCTCCTTGCGCGACGCGAGGTGCGGGGACAGGTCCTCGGTGTCGGGGGACAGGCCGCCGAGGTAGATGATCCGGCCGACGCCGGCCTCGCGCGCCGCGGCGCCGAACACCAGCGCCGTGTGCCGGTCGCGCTGCTCGAACCGCCGGCCCGAGCCGAGCGAGTGGATCAGGTAGTAGGCGACGTCGGTGCCCTCGAGCGCCGCGCGGATCTGCTCGGGCTCGGCCGCGTCGGCCTGGGCGACCTCGACCGCGTCGTACCAGGGCCGGCCGCGCAGCCGCTCGGGCCGCCGGGCGATCGCGCGCACCCGGTAGCCGGCCGCCAGCAGCTCGGGCACGAGGCGGCCCCCGACGTAGCCGGTCACGCCGGTGACGGCGACGAGCGGCGCGTCGGGGCGCAGGCGCCCGTCCGGGCCGACGCCGGGGACGATCCCGGTCAGGGAGGCGGCCACCGGCTCGGGGAGCAGGTCGTCGGCGGTGGGCGCGTCCGCGCTCGGGCTGGTCACGGCGGGGTCATCGGGCACGTCCGCAGTCTCCGACGCCCCCGGGCGACCCGCATCTGCTGGGGCGGGTGGTTCGACCCCGTCCCGGATCCCCGGGCGCGGGTGCATGATCGGACCATGGGCGAGCACGGGTCGGGGGAGCAGGGCTGGGCCGCGGTCGACGCGTACCTGGTCGAGGAGCTGGTGCCGGAGAGCGCCGCGCTGGTCGCGGCGCGGGACGCCGGCCGCGCGGCCGGGCTGCCGGCCATCGAGGTCGCGCCGACGGAGGGCCGGCTGCTGTGGCTGCTGTGCCGGATCGCGGGCGCGCGGCGGGTGCTGGAGTTCGGCACGCTCGCCGGCTACAGCACGCTGTGGTTCGCCGACGCGGTGGGGCCGGACGGCCACGTGACCACGCTGGAGATCGACCCGGCGCACGCCGCCGTGGCGCGGGACAACTTCGTGCGGGCGGGCGTCGCGGACCGGGTGCGGCTGGTCGAGGGGCCGGCGGTCGACTCGGTCGAGGAGCTGGTCGCGCAGGGCGAGGACGCGTTCGACCTGGTGTTCATCGACGCCGACAAGCCCAGCAACGCGCGCTACCTCGACCTCGCGGTGCGGCTGGCGCACCCCGGCACGGTGATCGTCGTCGACAACGTGGTGCGCCGGGGCGAGGTGGCCGACGCCGCGTCCGACGACCCGCGCGTGGTCGGCTCGCGGGAGGTGCTGCACGCGCTCGGCACGCACCCGCGCCTGGACGCGACCGCCCTGCAGACGGTCGGCGCGAAGGGCTGGGACGGCTTCGCCCTGGCCCGCGTCCGGGACTGACGCCCGAGGTCGACGGCGGTCAGGACAGCAGCGCCAGGGTCTCCTTCTCCGCCACCGCCTGGGAGCGGGTCGGGCGGATCGTGCTGCCGTGCGACCACAGCTCGACGACCCGCGGGTCGATGTACGACGCGCGGCACACCGCCGGGGTGTTGCCGAGCTCGTGCGACACGGCCTTCACCACGGTCGCCACGACCCGGCGCCGGCCCCGCTCCGACTTCGGCGCCTCGCCCGCCGCCGCCAGCCCGCGCGCCGCGAGCACCGTCGCGTGCCAGGTGCGGAAGTCCTTCGGGCTGGCGTCGTCCCCGAGCCGGTGCTTGACGTCAGCACCGACCTCGGCGCTGGTGATGTCGTGCCAGCCGTCGTCGTCCCGCCACGCGAGCAGCTCGGGCCCGCCGCCACGGCGGCGCAGCAGGGTGCCGACCAGGTCCGCCACCTGCTCGTCCTCCACCACGACGTCCCGGATCTGCCCCGACTTGGCCGGGTAGTGGAACCGCACCGCCGTCGCGGCGCCGTCGTCGTCCGCCAGCACCTGCACGTGCTCGCGACGCAGCGTGGCGAGTCCGTAGGAGCCGTTCCGCTGCGCGTAGCCCTCGCCGCCCGCCCGGAAGTAGGCCAGGTCGAGCAGCCGGAACGCCAGGGCGAGCGCCTTCGCCCGCGGGAAGCCCGGCAGCGCGAGGTCCCGGCGCACGGAGCGGCGGGCGGCCGGCAGCCGCCGGGCGACGTCGAGCACGTGATCGTGCTTGAGCCGGTCGCGGCGCCGGCGCCACTGCTCGTGGTACAGGTACTGCCGCCGCTGCGCGTCGTCGAGCCCGGCCGCCTGGATGTGGCCGTTGGCCCAGGGGCTGATCCACACGTCCTGCCACGCCGGCGGGATGGCCAGCGCGACGATCCGGTCCAGGTGCTCGACGTCGGTGATCCGCGTGACGCGGTCGACGTCGAGGTACGAGAAGCCCGTGCCCGCGCGTCGCCGGGTCCACCCCGGGGAGTCGATCCTGACCCGTCGCAGCCTCACCACCGGGACACTGTGCACCGGGGCGCGGGGCCCCGCCAGCGGAGCGCCTGAGCCGTCAGGGAGCCGCCGACACCGCCGGCCGCGGGGACCCGTCAGGCCGCCGGGACCCGGACCATGCCCTCCTGCGCGATCGTGGCGACGAGCGCGCCCGACCGGTCGAACACCCGGGTGCTGCCCAGCCCGCGGCCGCCCTGCGCCGACGGGCTGTCCTGGTCGAACAGCAGCCAGTCGTCGACCCGCACGTCCCGGTGCCACCACATCGCGTGGTCGAGGCTCGCGACCGACAGCCCCGGCGTGAGCCAGGACAGCCCGGCGCGCCGGAGCACCGGCTCGAGCATGATCTGGTCGCACGCGAACGCGAGCAGGGCGCGGTGCAGCAGCTGGTCCGCCGGCACGGCGCCCTTCGCGCGCATCCACACCCGCTGCCGGCCCTCGGGCGTCGGGGCCGGGCCGAGGTAGAGCGAGCCGCCGACGTGCCGGACGTCGAACGCGCTCTCGTGCGTCCAGAACCGGGCGACCGGGTGGTCCAGGTGGCCCATGCGGTCCATCGCCGACTCGACGTCCTCGGGTGCCGGGACGTCGGGGGCGGGCTCGGTGTGCTCGACCCCGGGCTGGTCCTCCTGGAAGGACGCGATCATCGACAGGATCGGGTCGCCGTCCTGCGCGGCGTGCGTCCGCCGGGCGGAGAACGACCGGCCGTCCCGCAGCCGCTCGACGCCGAGCTCGATCGGCGTGCCGACCTCGCCCGCGCGCAGGAAGTACCCGTGCAGCGAGTGCGGCAGCCGGCCCTCGGGCACGGTGCGGCCGGCCGCGACCAGCGCCTGCGCGATGACCTGGCCGCCGAACACCCGGCCGCCGGGCTTCGGCAGGCTCGCGGCGGTGAAGGCGTCCGGGCCGGCGCCGGGGGCGACGTCGAGGACGGCGAGCAGCGCGGTGATGGGGTCGGTGGCGGGGGCGGCGGGGGTCGCGGGGGCGGCGTCGGTCACGCGGGCCAGCGTCTCACGGCTGCCGGGGCGCGCGGTGCCGGGTCGTGCGCCGGGCCAGCCCCCGGGCCGCGCCCCTCAGCGGCTCGCGGTGTTGACCAGCGAGTGCGCGGCGCGCTCCAGGTAGTCCCACAGCGTCGCCTCGTACAGCGGGGCCAGACCGAGCGCGTCGACCGCCGCGCGCATGTGCCGGAGCCACCGGTCGCGCGCGTCGACGTCCACGGCGAACGGCATGTGCCGCATCCGGAGCCGCGGGTGCCCGCGCTCCTCGGAGTAGGTGGTCGGGCCGCCCCAGTACTGCTCGAGGAACATCGTCAGCCGGCGCTTCGCGGGGCCGAGGTCCTCCTCGGGGTACATCGGCTGCAGCACCGGGTCGGTGGCGACGCCCTCGTAGAACGCGTCGACCAGCCGGGCGAACGTCGCGTGCCCGCCGACGGCCTCGTAGAACGACTCCCGGCGGCGGGCCTCGGAGCTGCCCTCGGGCGCCGGGGCGAGGGCGGCCGCGGGCGACGGCGTGGGCGCGGCGGCGCTCAGCGGCAGGGACGGGCCGGCCGGGCGGGGCGCGGGGAGCGGCGGCTGCTCGGTCATGGCGACAGTCTCGCACCGCGCGCGGCGCGGTCCGGGCGTCGCACCGGGTCGCGGGGCGCCGCGCGGACTAGGCTGGTCGTCAGGCGACCGCCCGCGCGGGTGGCCGCGGGGGCAGTCCGGCAGAACAGCACGACGGGGGTTCCATTGAGCAAGGCAGAGCAGATCCTGGTGGCGCTGGGCGGCGGCGGCAACGTCGTCGACCTGGAGCCCTGCATCACGCGCCTGCGGGTCGAGGTCACCGACCCGCAGCGCGTCGACGAGGACGCCCTCAAGGCGACCGGCGCGTTCGGCGTCGTGCGCTCCGGGCGCATCGTCCAGGTGATCGTCGGCCCCGAGGCCGACAACCTGGCCGCGGAGCTCGACGGCCTGCGCTGACGCAGACCGCCCCGCAGACGACGACGGCCCCGGCCGCACCGACCCCCGCGGGGGACCGGTGCGGCCGGGGCCGTCGCGCGTCGCGTCAGTCCGTCGTCGGCTCGTCCGTCGCCGACACCCGCTCGCGGTGCGCCTCGAGCGCTTCGCGCTGCCCGGCCAGCGGGATGTCCGCGGCCTCCAGCGCCTCGCGGACCGCGGTGCGCAGCGCGCGGGCGACCGCCCACTGCCGCGCCGGGGCGGTGCGCTGCACGAGCTTGACGGTCACCGCGTCGAACGAGAGGTCCTCGGCGGTGGTCACGGTGGCCGCGCCCTCCATCGACGGGCCGAGCGCCGGGTCCTCGGCGAGGCGCGCCGCCGCGCCGACCAGCACGTCGCCCACCCGGTCGAGGTCCGCGAAGTAGTCGACCTTCACCTCGACGACGGCGTTCGCCCAGCCCTGGGTCTTGTTGCCGACCCGCAGCATCGACCCGTTCGGGACGTACCAGAGCGTGCCGTCGGCGTCGCGGATCTTGGTCACGCGCAGGCCGACCGACTCGACGGTGCCCTGCGCGGGCCCGACGTCGACCACGTCGCCGACGCCGTACTGGTCCTCGAGCAGCATGAACATGCCCGACAGGAAGTCCTTGACCAGGCTCTGCGCGCCGAAGCCGAGCGCCACGCCGACGATGCCGGCCGACGCGATGAACGGGGCGATGTTCACGCCGACCTGGTCGAGCACCGACAGCACCACGATCGTGCCGATGACGATGCCCGCCGTGGACCGCAGCACCGAGCCGATGGTGCGGGCGCGCTGGGTGCGCCGGGCGTTCGCGATCGGGTTGACCTTGCGCAGCGCGGCGGCCACCTCGGTGCCCCCGAGCGGCTTGGCGATGCCGCGCTGGAGCAGGGACGTGCCGTCGGCGATGTGCTCGGTGACGGCCTTGATGAGCCGCCGGACGACCAGCAGGGCCACGACGCCGATCACGACGATGATCGCGATGCGCAGGCCGGGGCCGAGCAGCCAGTCGACGAGCGCGTTCGCGTTGTCCGCGAGCTCGGCGCCCGGGTCGTCGCCCGCCGCGGCCGGCGCGAGGGAGGGGAGGGACGAGAGGATCACCGGTCCACGCTAACGAACGCGCGGGGGCGGTCGCGCGCCCCGCACGCGGCCCGCACGGGACCCTCACACGGTCCCGGGCGGGCGCGCGCCCGGCGTCGTCAGCGCGCGGCGAGCCCCGTGCGGTCGGCGACGAACTGCAGCTGCTCGACCGTCAGGGCCACCGTGCGGGACAGCGCCCGCCCGCCGTGCCCGACGCCCTTCTCGCGGCGGACCAGCACCGGCGCCTCGTCGAGCGGGGCGGACGTGGCGGCCTGCAGCGCCGCGCCGAGCTTGCGGGCGTGCAGCGGGTCGACCCGGGTGTCGCCGTCGAAGATCGTGAACAGCGTCGCCGGGTAGGCGGTGCCCTCGACCACGCGGTGGTACGGCGAGTAGGACAGCAGCCAGTCGAGCTCGCGCGGGGTGTCGGCGTCGCCGTACTCGTCGCTCCAGGTCGTCCCGAGGCCGAACCGCTGGTAGCGCACCATGTCGAGCAGCGGGGCCGAGCACACCACCGCGGCGAACGTCTCCGGGTGCTGGGTCAGCGCGGCGCCGACCAGCAGGCCGCCGTTCGACCCGCCCCAGCACGCGAGCCGGTCGGTGGTCGTCCAGCCCTCGTCCACGAGCAGCCGCGCGACCGCGTGGAAGTCGTCGAAGACGTGCTGCTTGTGCCCGCGGCGCCCGGCGCGGTGCCACTCCTCGCCCTCCTCGCCGCCGCCGCGCAGGTTCGCGACGACGTACACGCCGCCGGCCTCGACCCACGCCAGGGTGGTCGCGGAGTAGGCCGGGTCCAGCGAGATCTGGAAGCCGCCGTAGCCGTAGAGGATCGTCGGCGCCGGGGCGAGCGGCCGCCCCTCGGCGTCGAGCGCGTCGGCGCGCGCGATGACGAAGGCGCGGACCTCGGTGCCGTCCGCGCTGGTGGCGACGACCCGCTGCACGCGGACGTCGGGCAGGTCGGCGACGGCCCCGGGGGGCGCGGCCCACAGCGTCGTCGTGCCGGCCTCGGCGTCGTACCGGTGCACCTCGGTGACCGTCGTGTGGTCGGTGTACGAGAACCAGACGTCCGCGCCGCCGTCGGGCCGGGTCACGAGACCGCCGATCGAGCCGAGCCCGGGCAGGTCGACGGTGCCGGCCCCGCCGGGCAGCCGCTCGCCCGTCGCCGGGTCGTGCACGGTGACCTCGCTGACCGCGTGCCGGCGCCACGCCGCCACCAGCCGCCGGGGCGCGCTGTCGTCCCCGCCGCCGTCCGTGACCGCGACGTCCTCCAGGACGGCCTCCGGGTCCTCCGCGAGCAGGGTGCGCCAGTGCGGCACGCCCGGCTCCTCGGGGTCGGCGACCGCCAGCCGGCCGCGGTCGGCGTCGAGCGTGGTGTGCACGTAGAGCCGCCCGTCCCGGCCGACCCACGCGGCGACCTCCGCGTCGTGGCCGACGGCGACCTCGCGGAACGCCGGCACCGCCCCCGGCCCGGTCGCGTGCAGGTCGGCGATCCACACGTCCGTGCGCGGCGCCGTGCCCGCCGACGCGGAGACGACGAGCCAGCGGCCGTCGCGGGACACCGAGACGCCGTAGTAGTTCGTCATCTCGAGGCCGTCGCCGAACACCTCGAGGTCCTGCGCCGCGTCGGTGCCGACCACGTGGCGCCACACCCGGCGGTGGTACTGCTTCTCGCCCTCGGGCAGCTGGTCGGGCGCGAGCCGGCGGACGTAGAAGAACGACCCGCCGCCCGGCTCCCAGGCGACGGGGGAGTAGCGGGCCCGGTCGACCGGCCCGTCCACGAGCTCGCCGGTCGCGACGTCGAGCACGTGCAGCACGCTCTCCTCGGTGCCGCCGTGCGACACCTGGTAGGCGAGCAGGTCGCCCTCCTTGCTGGGCTGCCACGCGTCCAGCGTGGTCGTGCCCGCCGGGTCGAGCGTGACCGGGTCGACGAGCACGCGCTCCCGCTCGGCGCCGGGGGCGTCCGGGTCCGGCTCGGCCACGACCACGACGGCGTGCTCCTGGTCGCCCGTGCGGCGGGAGAAGAACCGGCGGTCGCCGCGCCAGGCCGGGGCCCCGACGAAGCCGGCGCCGAGCAGCGCCCGCAGCCGCTCGGTCAGCGGGCCGGTCGCGAGCGGCCCCTCGGCGAGGTCGCCCGACGTGACCCGCGCGCGGTACGCGGCGTACAGGTCGTCCTGGGCCGTCGACCAGGCCTCGGTCTCGGCGTCGTCGGCGTCCTCCAGCCAGCGGTACGGGTCGGCGACGGCGCGGCCGTGCAGGTCCTCGACCAGGTCCAGGCGGCGGGCGGCGGGGTAGCCGGGGGCTGCGGCGGCGGGCGTGGCGGCGGGCTCGGCGGTCATGCGCGCCACCCTACGACCCGGCCCGGCACCCACCGCGAGCACCCGGCGGGGCGCGGCCCGGCGGGTCCGCACCGCCACCCACCAGCGCGGCTGCCCGGCGTGAGTGCTGCCCCTCTGGCAGGATCGGCGTGTGGCCGAGCACACACCCCCCGAGTCCCTGCTGGACCTGGCGCGGGCGCACGGCGTCGCCACGGAGTTCCAGGAGTTCAACGGCGGGATGCGCGACGTCGCCCCCGCCACCCTGGTCGCCGTCCTCGGCGCGCTGGGCGTGGACGCCTCGACGCCGGAGCGGGTCGAGGTCGCCCTGCGGCACGCCGAGGACGTCCCGTGGCGCCGGGTGCTGCCGCCGGTCGTCGTGGTCCGCCAGTCCGACGCCGTCCAGGTCCCGGTGCACGTCACGCACGGCGACCCGGTCCGCGCCTGGGTCGAGATCGACGGCGCCGAGGGCCGCGGCCGGCGCGCCGCCGGGGCCGTGACGGAGCGGGTCGAGCTGGAGCAGGCCGACGTCCTGGTGGAGCCCCGCACGGTCGACGGCCGCGAGATCGGGCGCGCGACGTTCGTGGTCCCGGCGGGGCTGCCGCTCGGCTGGCACCTGCTGCGCACCTCCGGACCGTCGGGTGAGGCGGCGAGCCCGCTGGCGGTCACGCCCGACCGGCTCGCGCTGCCCGCCGCGCTGGACGAGAAGCGCGCCTGGGGCCTGATGGTCCAGCTGTACTCGGTGCGCTCGCGGGCGTCCTGGGGCGCGGGGGACCTGCGGGACCTCGCCGACCTGGCGTGGCTGTCGGGCCACGAGGCGGGCGCGCAGTTCCTGCTGATCAACCCGCTGCACGCGGCCGAGCCCGTGCCGCCGCTGACGCCGTCGCCCTACCTGCCGACCACGCGCCGGTTCGTGAACCCGCTGTACCTCCGGGTGGAGGACGTCCCCGAGACGGCGTACCTGTCGTCGGCCGACCGGGCGCTCGTCGAGTGGTCCGCCGAGCAGGCGCTGGCGCTCGACGCCGACGAGGGCCCGATCGACCGCGACGTCGTGTGGGCCGCCAAGAAGGCCGCGCTGGAGGTCGTGTTCGCCGCGCCCCGGTCGGCCGCCCGGCAGTCGGCGTTCGACGACTTCCGCCGGCGCGAGGGCCGCGGGCTCGAGGACTTCGCGCTCTGGTGCGCCCTGGCCGAGCAGCACGGGGCGCCGCCGTGGCCCGCCGACCTGCGCGACCCCGCCGCGCCCGGCGCCCTGCGCGCCCGCACCGAGCTCGCCGACCGGGTGCGGTTCTACTGCTGGCTGCAGTGGCTGTGCGACGAGCAGCTCGCGACCGCCCAGCGCACCGCGCACGAGGCGGGCATGTCGATCGGCGTCATGCACGACCTGGCGGTCGGGGTGCACCCGGAGGGGTCGGACGCCTGGGCGCTCGGCTCGGTGCTGGCCCGCGGCGCGTCGGTCGGCGCCCCGCCGGACATGTACAACCAGCAGGGCCAGGACTGGTCGCAGCCGCCGTGGCACCCCGCCGAGCTGGAGCGGGTGGCCTACCGGCCGTACCGGGACATGCTGCGCACCGTGCTGCGGCACGCGGGCGCCGTGCGGATCGACCACATCATCGGGCTGTTCCGGCTCTGGTGGATCCCGCAGGGCAACAGCCCGGCGGACGCGACCTACGTGACCTACGACCACGACGCGATGATCGGCATCCTCGCGCTCGAGGCGCACCGCGCCGGCGCGGTCGTCATCGGCGAGGACCTCGGCAACGTCGAGCCGTGGGTCCGGGACTACCTGCTGGACCGCGGCGTGCTCGGCACGTCGATCCTGTGGTTCGAGAAGGACGCGGACGGCCGGCCGCTGCCGCCCGAGGACTACCGCCGGCTCGCGCTGTCCTCGGTGACGACGCACGACCTGCCGCCGACGGCCGGCTACCTCGCCGAGGAGCACGTCGTGCTGCGCGAGCGGCTCGGGCTGCTGACCGAGCCCGTCGAGCAGGTGCGGCGGGCGGCGCGGTCCGAGCGGGAGGCGATGCTGGCGGCGTTGCGCGACCGCGGGCTGCTGGGCGACGACCCCAGCGAGCGCGAGGTCGTCGAGGCGCTGCACCGGTACGTGCTCCGCACGCCGAGCGTGCTCGTCGGGGTCTCGCTCGCCGACGCCGTCGGGGAGCGCCGCGCGCAGAACCAGCCCGGGACCGACCAGGAGTACCCGAACTGGAAGGTGCCGCTCGCCGACGGGGCGGGGCGGCTGGTGCTGCTGGACGACCTGTTCACCAACGCGCGGCTGCGCTCGCTCGCGGCGGTGCTGGCGGAGGGCTGAGGCCGACGGGGCGTCGGGCGGGGCGGCGTCGGACAGGGCGGCGTCGGGCCGGGGCGGCGTCGGACCGCTCGCTAGGCTGCCCCGATGACCACCTGGCCCCCGCGGCGCGTGCGCGTCGTCGGCAACTCCGGCGCCGGCAAGACGACGTTCGCCCGCGCGCTCGCCCGGCGCCTCGGCGTCCCGCACCGCGAGCTCGACGAGGTGTTCTGGGGCCCGGGCTGGGTCAAGAAGGACCCGGAGGTCGCGCGCGGGATCCTCCGGGAGTTCCTCGACGGCGCCCCCGGCGGCTGGGTCGTCGACGGCAACTGGAACGACGTGCGGCGGGGGCTCGCCGACGACGTGGACGCCGTCGTGTGGCTCGACTACCCGCGGGCGCTCGTCATGGCCCGTGTCGTGCGGCGGACGCTGGCGCGCTCGGTGCTGCGCCGGCCGATCTACCACGGCAACACCGAGTCGCTGGCGTCGCTGGTGCGCACCGACCCGGAGGAGAACATCGTGCTGTGGTCGTGGACCGAGCACGCGGCCTATCGGGAGCGGTACCGGCGCCTCGCGGCGACGGGGACGGTCCCGGTGGTGCGCCTGCGCACCCCGCGCGCGGCGCGTCGGTGGCTGGCGGCGCTCCCGCCCGCGCCCGCGGCGCCCGCGCCCGCGGCGTCCGCGCCCGCGCCCGCCGAGCGCTCGCCGAGATAGGACCGCCGCGCCGAGAGAGGGCCGCAGACGGTCCTCCCTCGCGCGGCGGGCCCTATCTCGGCGACTGCGCGCCCGACCCCCGGGCCGTCGGCGTCGAGATCGGTGCTTCGGCTCGAGATCGGTGCGTGCACGCACCGATCTCGAGCCGAAGCACCGATCTCGCCCGCCCCGCGCCCGCGGTGCGCCTCCCCGGGGACGACGACGC